>JAGWIJ010000113.1 GCA_028873535.1 Pseudomonadota bacterium | reverse complement strand
CGCGCCAGATAGCCGCGCGCGCGCGCCGCCAGCGCCGGCCCCTGGCGTGCCGCGCCGACAAAGGCCGGATGCAGGTCCTGGAAGGCGGCGTGCCCCAGCAGGTGGTCGGGGTGCATATGGGTCGCGATCACGTAGCAAACCGGCAACGCGGTGCGCAGCCGGATCGCGGCCAGCAGGGACGCGCCGACACGCCGGCTGCCGCCGGTATCGATCACGGCCACGCAGCGCTCGCCGATCACGAAGCCCAGGTTGGCAAGGTCGCCCCCGTTGTCGGGCGCGAAATCGCCAACCTGGCCCAGGTGCACGAAGACGCCCGCTGCCAGCTGCTCCACGCCCAGTGCTGCCGTCGAAGCACCGTCGGCCACGGCCAGCGCACTGGCGCCCAGCACCAGGCCGGCGGCAATTGTGGCCAGGCAGCGGCGTAGCACGGCGCTCACTCGTCGTACTTGATGTAGCGGAAGCGCTGGTCGCCGTTCGGCGTGCCTTCCAGTGCACCGCCTTCCTTGCCAGGCTGCCACTGGATCACGTCTTCGATCCTGCGCGCCAGTTCGAAATCCTTGTCGGTGATGCCCTTGGCCGCATGGTTCTGCAGCTTGACGATCACGAAGGCATACGACACCGCCAGGTCCGGGTGATGCCAGGCCGCCTCGGCCAGGTGCGCCACGGTGTTGACCACCATCAGCGTGCCTTTCCAGCCTTCGGTGCGGTATTTGCGACGCAGCCAGCCGCCTTCAAAGGTCCAGTGGCGCAGCGGGCCGGTGAGCTGGAGCAGGATCTCGTCGTCGCTGTAGGTCTTTTCGGTCTTGCGTTCCATCGGCATCCTCCTGCGGTTGGCGCGCTAACGCGGATCGAACAGCAGCACTTCGCCCTTGCCGTCGGTGGCGCGGTCGCCCATCCAGCGACGCACCGGCCGCACGGCACCCGCCAGTTCGGCGAAGGGCGCGCCCAGCGGCAGCCAGGAGCGGAACAGCAGGTGCACGACAGGCAGGGTGTGGGTGCCGCAGTCGGCAAAGGTGGCATCCAGCGCGGCACTGCCGCGCACCAGCAGTGTGCCACGCTTCATGCCATAGCCTGCATGCGCACCGACGCCGCCCAGCGCCAGCAGCGTGCCAGCCAGCATGCGCGACCCGGCGTAGGCGCCGACCTGCCCGGCCACCAGGATGGCGCCACGGCGCATGCGATCGGCGCAGCGCTGGCCGGCATGGCCGTGCACCAGCACCTGTCCACCCGCCATGCCCTTCATCGCGCCGGGCAGCGCACCGCCCAGGTGGTCGCCGGCGTCGCCGGCGATGGTGAGCGAACCGCGGCGCATCGCGGCGGCAGCGAAGTTGCCGGCCGAACCGTCGACCACGAGGGTGCCGCCGCTCATGTCCTGCGCCAGGAAATCGCCCACCGAGCCTTCGACGCGCCAGCGGCCCGCTGCGAGGCCGGCGCCGACGCCGTCGACATGCGACAGGTCGCCCTGCAGCACCACATCGCCGGCATCGTCACCGCTCAGCGCGAACAGTTCACCCAGCGTACAGCGCCGGTTGCCGGCCGTGAGCGCCAGGCCGGACAGGCCAGCCACGCCGCCGGCCGCCAGCGCCGGGGCCAGCGGACTCAGGTCCAGGCGGCCGACCGGCTGCGTGCGCAGGGTCAGGGTCAATGCACTCATTGCGCGGCTCCTTCGCTCATGATTTCGCGCAGCGGAAAGTGGAACTGGCCCAGCTTGCCGCCATAGTTGCCAGCCGACAGGGCGACCACGCCCTGGTCGCGGCCGCGGCGGCACACGGCGTCCATGCCGGCGCGCATGGCCGCGCGCACGTCCGCCGCGGTGAGGCCGTCGATGACGATCTCCAGACAGCATCCGGCCGCAGCGGGCAGTTCGCTGTTCACCACCCCGCGCAGGGTCGGGCAGAAGGCGTCGTTGGTCGAGGCCGGCAGGGTCTTGTAGCGCGAACCGACCTTGGAACCCGAGCGCACCACCCCGCCAGGAAAAGGCATGATCACATTGGGCACCTTGCGCATCGCCTCGATCGCCGCCTCGGCAGCCGCCAGCGCATCAGCCGGCGCCACCGTGAGGATCAGGAAATTGCCGCCGCCGACGGCGCGCACCATGCGCGTGGTCTCTTCGCACACGAACTCGCCGTCCATCACGGGCACGCGCCAGAAGCGGCGTCCATCGACCACTTTGGAGGACTGCCAGCCGTCGCCGAAGTAGCGCAGGTTCTTGCCCAGCGGGATCGCATCCCCCTCGGCCAGGCCGGCGAAGCAGGAGGCCGTCGGACAGGTCAGGATGGTCTGGCCGACACGCCGCTCCACCTGCGCCCCGAGTTCCTTGCTGGAGGTCGCGAACATCAGCACCGAGGCACCGGGACGTCCATCCGGCGTCTCGCCGGGTTCGAGCTTGCGCTCGATGCCGGCTTCGACACCGCACGCGATCACCGAGGTCGCAAAACCGGTCAGCGCGGTCGCGCCATGGTAGGCCCACTTGAGATTGTCGCCGGTGACGATCAGGCGCGTTCCGCGCATGCCGAAGGCCTCGGCGAAGGTGTCCTGGATCTCGACGCCATTGCGGATCATGTCGGCCTCCCGTCGCGCTGGCAGGCATGGACCCGCAGACCGCCGCCGTTGGCAAGCGCGCGCACCTCGTCGTCGGCGATGCGGAAGTTGCCCAGCCTCTGGGTCAGGTGGCGCGAGAAGTAGTCGGCCAGGGATTTCTCGATGCCCGCGTCCCATTCCGGCTTGACCACGTGCACGTCGCCCCAGGTGACCGCGGTGATTTCGCCGTCGCGCGCCACCAGGGTGCCGTTCTTGAACACGAACTGCGGCGCCGTGAACATCACTTCGGGATCCGGGTCGTCGCGGTAGACCACCACGTCGGCACGCGCACCCGGCGCCAGATGGCCGCAATCCTTGAGGCCCAGGATCCGGGCCGGCGCTGCTCGCGTCATGATGGCGATCTCGTTGAGCGAATACTCGCGTTCGATCGCGCCCAGGTTGCTCATGGCGGCAGCCTCGGGATTGATGCGCGCAAGTGCCTCACGGCGGAAGGTCTTGTCCATCAGCAGGCGGATCAGGTGCGGATAGCTGGTGAAGGGCGCGCCATTGGGGTGGTCGGTGGTGAGGAAGATGCGCCAGGGATCGTCGACCAGCAGGAAGATCTCGAGCCCGATTGCCCATTGCAGGGCATTGACGAAATTCTGGTCACGGTAGCGGAACGGCACCACGCCGCAGCCGGCATCGCATTCGATGTCCATCACCACGCTCTTGCGTGGGCTGCCGAAGCCGCTGTTGCGGTGCTGGACCATGCTGTCGCCGGAGCAGGTCACCGTCTGGCCGAACATGATCTGCCCGACGTCGGCGGACACATGCGGCTGGCGGTTGATCGCCTCGGCGATCTGCGCCGCCGCCGAGGAGAACTTGCGGTCGCCTTCGGTGCCGTAGCTGTGGAACTGGATGTGCGTCAGGTGGATCGGATAGCCCTCCGAGCCGACCATGGTGTCGAGCGTGGTCTGGAAATTTCCCGGCACGCCCAGGTTGGAGGCGTGGATGTGCAGCGGGTGCGGCACCTTGAGTTCGTGGAGCGCGCGCGCCAGGGTATGGACGATCTGGCGCGGCGTGACACCGTAGTGGCTGTGGGTCTCGTCGAGGTCAAGCTGGCGGCGGTTGAACTTGAAGTCGCTGATGCCGCCGGGATTGACCACCTTCAGGCCCAGGGCCTGGCTGGCGCCGATGGTCCAGGCGACATAGTCGTTGACGCGTTGCTGGTCGACGCCCGCGCGCAGCATGCGCAGCAGGAAGTCGTCGCTGCCCAGCATGGCATAGGCTCCTTTGTCGACGATCGGCGTGTCGCCCATCTCGAGATGCGCCTGGCGCGCGTTCACCGGCAGCATGGCCGGTTCGAAGCAGGCCGTGTAGCCCATTGCCGCGTAGCGATAGCCGGTGGTCAGTGTGGTCGGCGCCGCGTGGCCGGCGCCCGAGCGGCAAAGGCCATGGCGGTGCACCGGGTCGGAGCGATGGTCCTCCGGCAGCATGTTGCGCGCGATGTTGACCTTGCCGCCGCCGATGTGGGTGTGCATGTCGATGGCGCCCGCCATCACGATGCGCCCGGACACGTCGATGTCTTCGTCGACGCGTTCACCGTCGCGCGGCCCGTCGACTATCCAGCCGTCACGCATCCAGAGGTCGGCCACCGCGCCCTCCAGTCCTCGCGTCGGATCGAAGATGCGTCCGCCCCGCAGTCTCTTCAGCATGTTGCCTCCTTGAGGCCGGCCAGCAGCCGGCGGGCCAGGTCACCGACAGCGGGCAACTGGCGGTCGATCGATGCGCGCAAGGGCAAGGTCACCACCTTGTCGGCGCGGAACAGGTAACCGGCGGCGTCGATGCCGGGTGTGGCCACCATGATCTGCACGGCGGCGTCCGCCAGCACCGGCGTGCCGATGCAGGTGAGCGCGACCAGGGGGCAATCCCGTTCGGCGGGCAGGCTGCGCGCCGGATCGAAACACGAGACCCATAGCAGCAGGTCGACATCGCGCTGGCGCAGCAGGCGTTCTGTCGCAAGCCCGACCGGGTCGTAGCGCCCGGTGCCCGAGGCCAGGCTGATGCGGAAGGGATAGCCGGTCTGCCACAGCAGCACCGCGTCGGCACTGAAGTCGCCGTCCGAACCGCCCAGCGGCAGGCCGGCGCAGCGCGTCGTGGCGTTGAGCGTGGTGATGGTGGACGCCAGGGCCTGCACGGTCAGGTCGGCCTGCGGCCAGTCGAGGTCGGGAGCGGCCCAGGCCAGCACACCGTAGCGCGCGACACGCAGGCGTTCGACCAGGGCCGTCAGGGCATCGAGCGGCAGGTCGGTGGCAAGTCCCGCCGGCAGGCTGCGCGCGGCAAGACCACGCAGCAGCGCGGCCGCTTCGGCCAGCCGGTGCTGCGGGATCTCGATCCATTCCGGCGCGCAGCCGGCGGGCGAGACTGCGGCGGCGTGCTCGCTGCGCGGTCCGATACAGACCACCTGGCGTGCGCCGGCAGCCGGCGCGAACATGGGCTCGGCCACCCACACGCAGCGCTCGAAAAAGCGCGGGAAGCGGTCGACGATGGCACCGCCGAAGCACACCACCAGGTCGGCATGGTTGCGCACTTCCGACAGCGTGGTGGTGATCCAGCCCTGATCCTGCACGCAGCGCAGGTTGCGCAGCTTGGCCTCGGCGTTCATGTGGTCGAGCACCGCGCCGCAATGGTCGGCCAGGTCCATCAGTCCGCGCATGCCCAGCACGTCGGTCGCGAGACCGCCGAAGAGGGGCGCGTGCGCGCTGCCAAGCAGGCCGGCGGCGTGATCCAGCGCCGCCTCGAGCGTGGCAGGCTGACCGCCGATCCAGGCGCGCGGCGCGGATCCTACGGCCGCCCCGACCTGCGCATAGCTGCGACGCGCGCGCTCGCAAGCGCCGCCGCCGGCCGTGATGCCGCCTGCGTCGGCAGTCAGGGTCAGATCGTCACAGGCCAGTCCGCAGAACGGGCAGGCGCATTCTTCGTGGGTGGCGGGAATCATGAGCGCTCCAGGATGTTCCGGGCCGACACCTTACCCGCAGCCAGCCAGGGGGTTCAAATTTGTTGCGATGCAGCGCCACTTGTGGTCGGCAATTTTTCTGCCACAATGGCGGCAAGCGGGGGTATCCCCGTATCCTGCGCGCAAGCTGATCGCCTGCGCCAGAGTCTGCCTCCGATCGACCACTGACGTCGCCAGACCATCATCCATGTCGCAAACGCATCGCAGTTACCTGGACGCCCAGCCATCCGGCCGGCGCTCCATCGGCATCGCCGTTGCCGTCCTGGCGCACGCTTTGCTGTTTTACGGCCTGGTCAACGGCCTCGGCACCCGGGTGATTGCGATCATCAAGCAGCCGCTCGAGACCAAGATCATCGAGGAGGTGAAGCCGCCGCCGCCGCCGCCGCCCGAGGCCCCGCCACCGCCGCCCAAGCTGGCCGCGCCACCGCCGCCGTTCATTCCGCCGCCCGAAATCAAGATCGCGACACCGCCACCGCCCGCGCCCACCATCACCGCCGTGGTGCAGGAAGCGCCGCCCGCTCCGGTGGCACCCGTGATCGCCAAGCCTGCGCCGGTCGAGGTCGCGCCCGTGGCGAAGCCGGCGCCGCCGGCCCCGCCACCGCCGCCGGCACCCAAGCCGCGCTTCCGCACCAACGTGAAGCCGATCTACGTCCCGCCGACCGAGGAACTGGCTGCCGCCTATCCGCGCCAGGCCGCGCGCGAGGGCATCACCGGCCGTGTGGTGGTGCACATCACCGTGGCGCCATCGGGCGACGTCAAGGAAGCGGTGGTCAAGGAAAGCCAGCCCAAGCGGGTATTCGACAAGGTCGCCCTGGACTGGATCCGTCGCTACAAGTTCGAGAAAGGCGATGACGAGTTCGAAACCGAGCAGGAAATCGTCTTCAGGCTCGAGTAAGGGTGGTCCGGAGGATCGCCTTCGCGACTGAGCAGCAGCACCAGCAGCAGCACATTTCTACCGGAGAAGTCACATGTCACTGAAGAAGATCATTGGCGGCATTGCCGCCGCCCTGATCCTGGCGGTCGCCGCCATCCCGGCGGTGCGCGCCGATGACGCCCCGGCCGCACCTGCCGCTGCAACGGCAGCAGCCGCAGCACCCGGCGCTGCCGCCCCGGCAGCACCGCCGGCAGCCGACACGGCCGGCACCACCACCGTCGACAATCCCTACGGCCTCAAGGCACTGTGGGCGGGCGGCGATTTCGTCGCGCGCGGCACCCTGTTCATCCTGGCGATCATGTCGCTCGGCACCTGGTACATCCTGATCACCAAGCTGATCGAACAGTCCAAGATCATGAAGCACGCCGCCGAGGCCCAGGACAAATTCTGGTCGGCGGCCTCGGTGCAGGAAGGCACCGCCACCCTGGCCGAGGACAGCCCTTTCCGTTACATCGCCGAGACCGGGCAGTCGGCCAACGTGCACCACGAAGGCAAGCTGGTCGAGGCCATCGACCGCCACAGCTGGGTCACCATGAGCATCCAGCGCGCCGTCGATCTGGTCGCCGGCCGCCTGCAGGAAGGCCTGACCTTCCTTGCCACCGTGGGCTCCACGGCTCCCTTCGTCGGCCTGTTCGGCACCGTGTGGGGCATCTACAACGCGCTCACCGCCATCGGCATCGCCGGCCAGGCTTCGATCGACAAGGTCGCCGGTCCCGTCGGCGAAGCGCTGATCATGACCGCCATCGGCCTGGCCGTCGCCGTGCCTGCCGTGCTGGGCTACAACTGGCTGGTCCGCCGCAACAAGACGGCCATGGAACGCGTGCGCACCTTCGGCGCTGACGTCCACTCGGTGCTGATCGCCGGCGCCCGCGTCGGCGGCCGCTGAACTTCCGGGAACCCCTGCCATGGGCATGTCCGTAGGCGCCTCCGAAGGCGAGGAAGACCAGGCCATCAGCACCATCAATACCACGCCGCTGGTCGACGTGATGCTGGTGCTGCTGATCATCTTCCTGATCACCATCCCGGTGGTCACCCACACGGTTCCGGTCAAGCTGCCGAAGGAACGCAACCTTCCCACCCAGACCAAGCCGGAGAACGTCCTGATCTCGGTCACCCAGGATGGCGACGTCTACTGGAACGCCACCCTGATCCCCGACAATCCGACCCTGGTGGAAAAACTCGAGAAGGAAGCGGTCAAGGAACCGCAACCCGAAGTGCACATCCGCGGCGACCAGAAGACGCGCTACGAAGCGGTCGGCAAGGTAGTCATGGCCTGCCAGCGCGCCGGCATCGCCAAGGTCGGCTTCATCACCGAGCCGCCGCCGCGCGGCCAGTAAGGAGAACCCCACCATGGCCATGCAGGTCGGCACACAGGGCGAAGACGAACCGATGATGGAGATCAACACCACGCCGCTGATCGACGTGATGCTGGTGCTCCTGGTGATGCTGATCATCACCATCCCGATCCAGACCCACGCGGTCAAGCTCAACATGCCCAACGGCGCACCGCCGGCCGTGCACAAGGACCCGGTGGTGGTGACCATCGACGTCGATTTCGACGGCACCGTTTACTGGAACGGCGAGGTGGTGGCGGACCGCAGCAGCCTCGAAAGCCGGCTCCAGCAGGTGGCCGCCAAGCCGCTCGACGACCAGGAGGAGATCCACCTCAAGCCCAACAAGCTGGTCACCTACGACCACGTGGCAGCCGTGATGGCCTCGGCGCAGCGCCTGGGCGTCACCAAGATCGGTCTGGTCGGCAACGAGCAGTTCATCGAATAAGCAGGCACTCCTTCCGGGACACCGCCCCATGATCCTCCGCATTGCCCAGCGCGCGGCGCGCGCCGCACGTCCCCTCCGCCTGCTGCCGCTGCTGGCGGCAGCCTGTCTGGCTGCGCCGGCCATGGCCGACGACAGCCTGCGGCCGGAGGTCGGCAGACACCTGCAGCAGGCCGCCGAACTGGCGCAGAAAGGCCATGCCAAGGAGGCGCTGGCGCAGATCGCCGAGGCCGATGCAGTAGCCGGCAAGAACGCTTTCGAAAGCCTGACCATCGAACGCATGCGCGGCTCGGTGGCGCAGAGCGCCGGCGACTACGCCACCGCAGCCAAATCCTTCGAGACGGTGGTGGCGACCGGCAAGCTGCCGGCTGCCGAGCAGCTCAAGACCATCGAGGCGCTGGGCGGCCTCTACTACCGCCTGCAGCAATATGCCAAGAGCGCCACCTGGGTCGCGCGCTATGCCAAGGAAGGTGGCACCGACAGCGCGATGAAGGCGCTGCTGGCGCAGGACTACTACCTGGCTGGCGACTATGCCGGCGCAGCGCACGAACTGCAGGCCGAGGCCGCCGCCAGTGAAGCGGCCGGCAAGGTGCCCGCCGAGGACCGGCTGCAGATGCTGCTGGCCTGTCAGAAGGCGCTCAAGGACAGCACGGGCTATGTGCGCACCATGGAACAGTTGGTGAGCCACTACCCGAAAAAGGAATACTGGTCGGACTTCGTGCAACGTGTCGAGACGCGCCCCGGCTTTGCCGACCGGCTGCAGATCGACCTCTACCGCTTCAAGAACGCGCACGGCTTCATCAGCCAGGAACCGCAGGTGATGGAGATGGCGCAGCTGGCGCTGCAGGCGGGCTTCCCCAGCCTGGGCAAGCAGGTGATGGACCAGGGCTTCAGCTCCGGCCTGCTCGGCCGCGGCACCCAGGCCGAGCGCGAAAAGCGCCTGGCCAGGCTGGTCGACGAACGGCTGGCGGCGGCCCGCGCCGAAGCCGACAGGAACCTGGCCGAGGCACGCGACAACCGCGATGGCACGCTGCTGATCAACCTGGGCATGCAACGGGTCGACGCCGGCGATGCGAAGCAGGGCGTGGCGCTGGCGGAAGAAGGCTTCAAGAAGGGCAACTTCCGCCATCCCGACGACGCCAGGCTGCGATTGGCGGAGATCTACATCGAGCAGAAGCAGGACGCCAAGGCGGTGGCCCTGCTCAAGAGCGTGGGCGGCAGCGACGGTGCCGCCGACGTCGCCCACCTGTGGCTGCTCCAGGCCCATTCCGCCGCACACTGACCCCCCGCTGATGTCCAGCCCAGGTGAAGCCATCCCCGCTGCCCACGCGCTCTGTCTGCGCGCACCGGCGCGACTTCACCTGGGATTCCTCGACATGGGCGGCCATCTGGGCCGCCGCTTCGGCTCGCTGGGCGTCAGCCTGGCGCGCCCGGCCCTGCTGATCGAAGCCAGCCTGGCCGAACGGCGCAGCGCCGAAGGCCCGCAGGCCGCACGCGTGGAGCGTGTGCTGGATCTGCTGGCCGAACATTTCGGCCTGGCCTACCCGGTGGCCGTGCGCGTGCTGCGGGCCATTCCCGATCATGCCGGCCTGGGTTCCGGAACCCAGCTTGCGCTCGCGGTCGGCACCCTGGTTTCGCACCTGCACGGCAGCCCGCTGACCGCGCCGCAACTGGCACGCGCGCTCGATCGCGGCAACCGCTCGGGCATCGGCATCGGCGCCTTCGAGCAGGGTGGCTTCCTGGTCGACGGCGGCCGCGGTCCCGACGACGCGCCACCGCCGATCCTGGCGCGCCTGCCCTTTCCCGACGACTGGCGCATCGTGCTGCTGTTCGACCCGGCCCGTCAGGGACTGCATGGCAGTGCCGAGGTCGATGCCTTCCGGCGTCTGCCGGTGTTCCCGGAAACGGCGGCCGCCCGGCTCTGCCATCTGACGCTGATGCAGGCGCTGCCCGCCCTCGCCGAGGCGCGGCTGGAGCCCTTCGGGCGCGCGATCACCGAACTGCAGGCCACCGTGGGCGACCATTTCGCGCCGGCCCAGGGCGGCCGCTTCAGCAGTCCCGTGGTGGCCGCCGCACTTGAACGACTCGGCCGTGCGGGTGCAACATGCCGGGGACAGAGTTCGTGGGGTCCGACCGGTTTTGCCGTCGCCGCAGATGCCGCCACCGCGATTGCCTGGGTCGAAAGCCTGCGTGACCTTCAGTCCGATGGCCTGCGAACCGATATCGTGGAGGCGAGCAACAGCGGCATGCAATGGCATGCGGCGGGTTCGCGACCACTGGAGCGCTGCGACGACGTGGCGCGTTCGGGAGCCTGACCGCGCCCGACCGCGCGCGACCCCGGCACACCAAGCCCGCCCGGCGCGCCGCCGGGCTACCCTCCCGGGACCGGCAGCCCAGAACCGACCATTGCTAGGGAGCCTTCTGCCCATGGAAAAGCCGTACATCCTCCACATGTTCACGCCGAGCAAGAACGTGAGCCCGTTCGACGTGAACATGGCCTATGACGCCGGTTACCAGGCGGTCATCCCCTACACCGACATGAGTCTGGACCAGGTGGCGTCCTACACCCAGGACACCATTTTCTCGCGCGGCCCCACCGGGGTGCGACGCACCGGCATCTTCCTCGGTGGCCGCGACATCGGCGTGGCCTATGACATGATGGACATCGCGCGCAAGGCGATGGTGCCGCACTTCGAGGTCAGCGTGTTCTCCGATCCCTCCGGCGCCTTCACCACCGCCGCCGCCATGGTGGCGTCGGTCGAGCGCCAGTTGCAGAAGCACTTCGGCGAAGGCCTGGAAGGAC
>JAGWIJ010000012.1 GCA_028873535.1 Pseudomonadota bacterium | reverse complement strand
CCTGCTGGCCGCGCTGCTGCTTCTGCTGGCCGTCGCCCCGGCGGCAGTGCTGGCGCGCACGGCGGACGACCGTCCCGACAGCGCCACGGCGGCGGCGCTGCCCGACACCATGCCGGCAGCACAGCCCACGCACCGGCCCGAATGGATGCACGTGCCGGCCAGCGATCCCAACATGGAGTTCTACCTCGATCGTGCCTCGATCGAGGTCCACCATGGCGAAGTGGACTTCTGGGACGTGGTGATCTTCCGCCAGCCGACCCAGCGGGACGAGACCAGCGAACGCTGGATCAAGGAAAAGCGCACCTTGCGTCGAGTGCGCTGCGCCAACGGACAGCAGGCGCTGATCAAGGGCTCGAGTTTCGACGAACAGGGACACCTGATC
The DNA here is from genome assembly GCA_028873535.1 of Pseudomonadota bacterium. Lineage (GTDB taxonomy): Bacteria > Pseudomonadota > Gammaproteobacteria > Burkholderiales > Ferrovaceae > CAIVHB01. The sequence goes on along the minus strand of JAGWIJ010000012.1, from coordinate 44,292 downwards.
GAAGCGGTGCAGCTGCCACCGTCCGGTGCGCGCTTCGTGCAGGTGCACCCGGGCAGCGTGGCGGCGTCGGAACTCTATCGCGTGTGCCGCGAGGCTGGCATCGACGTCCCGGCCGTGTTGCCGGGCGAAGAGCCACCGTTCTCGCTGCCCTCGGGGCAGGCGGACGCGCCGCAGCGCTGAGCGTGCCGGGCGCCTGTCCAGCGCTGCCGCCCGGCACGGTTCGCGTTCCCGTCCGGAGCGGTGATCATCATTCGCCGAGCCGGCTGACGCCCCTCAGCCAGCCCAAGCCGTCGACCGTGTTGCCGCGTGGCCGGTACTCGCAGCCGACCTGGCCGGCGTAACCCCAGGCATCCAGCAGCCGGAACAGCCAGGGGTAGTTGACCTCGCCTTCGTCGGGTTCATGGCGGCCGGGCACGCCGGCCACCTGCACGTGGCCGATGATCGCGAAGTGCTGCTCGAGCCGGGTTGCGAGATCGCCTTCGCTGATCTGGGTGTGATAGAAGTCGAACTGCAGGCGCAGATTGTCCACGCCGGCATCGGCGATCACGGCTGCCGCCTGATCGCAACCGTGCAGGAAGTAGCCCGGGTTGTCGCGCCGGTTGAGCGGTTCGATGAGCAGCGTGATCCCGCGCGTTGCGGCCATGGCTGCGGCCTCGCGCAGATTGTCCAGATAGGTGCGCCGCGCTGCGTCGCGGTCGTCGTGGACGCCCGGCACGCCCGCCATCACGTGCAGCAGGCGCACCTGCAGCAGGTCGGCGTACTGCAGTCCCAGGCCGAGCGCAGCCCTGAATTCGCCGCAGCGTCCGGGGAAGACCGCCAGCCCGCGCTCGCCGGCGTCCCAGTCGCCCGGCGGCAGGTTGAACATCGCAAGGTCGAGCCCGTTGGCGTCCAGACGGCGGCGGATCTCGGGTGCCGGCCAGGCATAGGGAAACTGGAACTCGACGCTGCGAAAGCCGGCACGAGCCGCTGCCTCGAAGCGCTCCAGGAAAGGCACTTCGGTGAACATCAGCGACAGGTTGGCGGCGAATCGGGGCATGGTCGATCTCGGGTCGGCCTGCAGGCAGGCAGGTCACTCGGCAGCACCGGCCGGCTGCCGGAAAGCGCCTGCGCGCATGCTAACATTGGAGCATGCGCGAATCCGACACCTTCCCCAGAGTATCCGACGCAGACCTGTTTGCCGCACTGCGGTCCGTGCTGCCGGAAGAGGCGGTGCTGACCGAGGCCCAGGCCCGCCGCACCTATGAAAGCGATGGCCTCAGCGCCTACCGGCAATCGCCGCGTGTGGTGGTGCTGCCGGCGGACGAGCAGCAGGTGCAGGCGGTGCTCGCAGCCTGTCACCGCCTGGGCGTTCCGGTGGTGGCGCGCGGCCACGGCACCGGTCTGTCCGGTGGCGCACTGCCGCTGGCTGACGGCGTGCTGATGTCGATGGCCCGGCTCAACCGCATCGTCGCCATCGACGCCCATGCGCGCACCGCCAGGGTGCAGCCCGGCGTGCGCAATCTGGCCATTTCCGAGGCCGCTGCGCCGCACAGTCTCTATTACGCGCCTGACCCGTCGAGCCAGATCGCCTGCAGCATCGGTGGCAATGTTGCCGAGAACTCGGGCGGCGTGCACTGCCTCAAGTACGGCCTGACGGTGCACAACCTGCTGCGCGTACGTGGCCTGCTCGCCGACGGTTCACCGTTCGAGGCCGGCGGCGAGGGGCCCGATGGTCCCGGTTTCGACCTGCTGGCGCTGCTCACCGGCAGCGAAGGCCTGCTCGCCGTGATCACCGAGATCACGGTGCGCCTGCTGCCCAAGCCGCGCACCGTGCAGGCCCTGCTGGCGGCCTTCGACGACGTCGAGCGCGCCGGTCAGGCGGTGGCCGCCATCATCGCCGCCGGGATCATTCCCGCCGGGCTCGAGATGATGGACGGGCCTGCGACGCGCGCGGCCGAAGCCTATGTGCATGCCAACTATCCGGTCGACGCCGAAGCGCTGCTGATCTGCGAATCCGACGGCACGGCCGAGGAAGTTGCCGACGAGGTGGCGCGCATGCGCGCGCTGCTCGAGGCGGCCGGAGCCACCGAGATCCGCTACTCGCGCGACGAGGCCGAGCGGCTCAAGTTCTGGGCCGGACGCAAGTCCGCCTTTCCCGCCGTGGGCCGGCTGTCGCCCGACTACTACTGCATCGACGGCACGATACCGCGGCGTACCCTGGGCGAGGTGTTGCGCTGGATGTACGCGCGCTCGCGCGAGGTCGGCGTGGACGTGGTCAACGTGTTCCATGCCGGTGACGGCAATCTCCATCCGCTGCTGCTGTTCGATGCCTCCAAGCCGGGTGAGTTCGAACGCACCGAGCTCTTCGCCAACGACATCCTGCGCAAGTGCGTGGAGGTCGGCGGCACCATCACCGGCGAGCACGGCGTGGGCGTCGAGAAGATCGATGCCATGTGCGGACAGTTTGCCGCACCGGAACTCGAGACCTTCCACGGCCTCAAGCATGCCTTCGATGCCGCCGGTCTGCTCAATCCCGGCAAAGCCGTGCCGACGCTGCACCGCTGTGCCGAACTCGGCCGCATGCACGTGCACCACGGCGAACTGCCCCATCCCGATCTGCCGCGATTCTGATGACTCCCAGCACCCCTTCTCCCCTGGCCGAGATCGAGGCCGACCTGGCCGGGCGCGTTGCCGCGGCCGCACGTGACCGCACGCCCTTGCGCCTGTGTGGCGGTGGCAGCCAGGCAGCGCTGTGCCGCAGCGATTCCGGCGCCCCGCTCGATCTGACGGTCCTGCAGGGCATCATCGCCTACGAGCCGAGCGAGCTGGTGATCACCGTCGGTGCCGGAACGCCGTTGACGGTGGTCGCCGACGCGCTGGCCGCGCGCGGCCAGATGCTGCCCTTCGAGCCGCGTCTGGCCGAAGGCCGTGCCACGGTCGGCGGCGCCGTCGCAGCCCAGCGCGGCGGTCCGCGGCGCTGGACTGCCGGCGCGGTGCGCGATTTCCTGCTCGGCCTGGTGCTGATCGACGGTCGCGGTCAGCGCCTGCGCTTCGGCGGCCAGGTCATCAAGAACGTGGCCGGCTTTGACGTCACGCGCCTGCAGGCGGGCGCCTGGGGTTCGCTTGGCATCATCACCGAGGTGAGCATCAAGGTGCTGCCGCTGCCGCTGCTGGAGCGTACCCTGCAGTTCGAGCTGGACCAGGCACAGGCGCTGCACCAGATCAATGCCTGGGCTGGCCAGCCGCTGCCACTGTCGGCCTCCAGCTGGGAACACGGCTGCCTGCGCGTGCGCCTGTCGGGCGTTGCCGCAGCAGTCGATCTGGCGAGCCGCGTGATGGGTGGCGAAGCCCTCGACGACAGGACTGCGGCTGCGCACTGGGCCGGCCTGCGCGAGCGCTGCCATCCCTTTTTCAGCGCCGGCGGGACGCTGTGGCGCCTGGCGCTGCGTCCGACCGCAGCGGTGCTCGAACTGCCGGGCAGCGTGCTGTGGGAGTGGGGTGGTGGCCAGCGCTGGCTGCGCAGCGACGCGCCGGTGGAGCAGGTGCGCCGGGCGGCCGCGGCCGCTGGCGGACACGCCGAGCTGCACGCCGGCGGTCCCGCCGGCACGCCGGTCTTCCATCCCCTGGCCGCGCCGCTCGACGGCCTGCACCGGCGCATCAAGGCGGTCTTCGATCCGGCCGGTATCCTCAATCCCGGCACGCCGGACTACCTGTAGCAAGGCCATGCATACGCCCATCGCTGCGGCACTCGCCGCCACCCCCGAAGCGCGCGCGGCAGAGGACATCCTGCGTGCCTGCGTGCACTGCGGCTTCTGCCTGGCCACCTGCCCGACCTACCAGCTGACGGGCAACGAGCTCGACAGCCCGCGCGGCCGCATCTACCTCATGAAGGCGATGTTCGAAGGCGAGGATCCCGGCGAGCGCACCCGCTACCATCTGGATCGCTGCCTGACCTGTCGATCGTGCGAATCGACCTGCCCTTCGGGCGTGCGCTATGGCCGTCTGGTCGACGCTGGCCGTTCCTTGCTCGAGCGCCGCTTTCCGCGTTCCCCGGGCGAGCGCCTGCGCCTTGGCCTGGTGCGCAACTCGCTGGCGCACCGCTCGCTGTTCGCGGCCGCTCTGGCCGCCGGCCGCGCGCTCAAGCCCCTGCTGCCATCGGCGCTCGCCGCCGGCGTTCCCGAGGCGCGGCCGGCGGGCGGCTGGCCGCCGGTGCGTCACGCGCGTCGCATGCTGGTGCTCGAGGGCTGCGTGCAGCCGGCGCTCGATCCGGGTATCAATGCCGCGGCTGCCAGGGTGCTCGATCGCATCGGCATCAGCCTGGTGCGCGTGCCGGGTGGCGGCTGCTGCGGCGCGCTGCCGCACCACACCGGCGATCACGACGGCGCGCTGGCAGCCATGCGCGCCAACATCGCGGCATGGTCGCCGGCACTGAGGCAGGGCGCCGAGGCGGTGGTGATGACCGCCAGCGGCTGCGGCGCCGAAGTGCGCGAGTACGCCTATCACCTGCGCGATGATGCCGCTTATGCGGAGCGCGCTGCTGGCGTGTCGGAGCGCACGCGCGATCTGTCGGAGGTGCTTGCCGAGCACGCCGACACGATCGCCGCGCTGATTCCGCCGGCGCGCCGGCCGCAGGGCGCGGCGGCGCGCATCGCCTACCATCCACCGTGCTCGCTGCAGCACGGGCAGCAGGTACGCGGCAAGGCCGAAGCGGTGCTGACCGCCTGCGGCTACGAATTGCAGCCCTTTGCCGAAGGCCATCTGTGCTGCGGCAGTGCCGGCAGCTACTCGATCCTGCAGAAGGAAATGTCGACCGCACTGAAGGTCCGCAAGCTCGGCCATCTGCTGGGGACCCAGCCCGCGGTGATCGCCTCGGCCAACGTCGGTTGCCAGGTGCACCTGCAGTCCGGCACGGCAGTGCCGGTGCGGCATTGGATCGTGCTGGTCGACGCCTTGCTCAACGGCAAGGACTGAATCAGGACGGGACGGCAGCCGAAGCCGCCGTCCCGTTGGCCGACCGAAGCCCCCCGGCCCGGTCGGCCGGGGGCCTCAGCTGCCGGCCTTGGGCAGGCAGTCCTGCAGGGATTTCTTCTGCTCGGGTGTGAGGATCTGCAGCAGTTGCTGATCGGTCTGCGCCATCAGCATGGCGAGTTCGGCATCGGCCTTGCCGGAGGCGTCCGCCAGTGTGCGCAACTGTGCCGGATCGGTGCCGGCCGTCAGTGCGCTCCTGTGCAGGGCTTCACGGCTGGCGTGCACCGCCTTGAAGTGCTCGCGCAGGCCGGGTTCCTGCTCGTGCATGAGCTTGAACACCGAATCCTGCTGTGCTTCGCTGAGGTGCAGAGGATGCAGCCAGGGCGGCAGCGGCGCGCCACCCAGCATGGCCATGTGGTGCCCCCAGCCCATGCCGTGGCCGTCGTGTTCCGGCATGCCCTCCGGCCCCGGCAAGCCGCCGTATCCGCCAGCGCCGCGGAAATGGCATTCGCCGGTGGGCGGGCCGTCGTGCGCCGCAGCCGTGCTGCTCAGGTTGATCGCGGCAGCGGCCAGCACGGCGGCTGCCGCGGCGGAACGCAAGGTGATGCGCATGGACGTGATCTCCGGTGGACGTTGTCCCGCCACGTCGGCGGGCAGGCATGGATCCATGGTGCGACCCGCATCGGTCAAGCGCCGCCAAGGTGCCGCAAAAACTTGTAAATTGACCGTGCGACGCCTTGTGGACCCGGGACGGAAGTGGTGTTCTAGGGGCCGTTTCCAGCCGCGAAGTCCGCTCGGGAAAGACCTTGCAGGTCCCACGGGCGGTCAGCGGCAGCATGCATTCTGGGGGTGAGTTTGAGTCGGATCCTGTTGGTTGATGACGATGCCGAATTGTCGGGAATGCTGGCCGAATACCTGGGTCAGGAAGGCTTCGATGTCGAGGTGTGCCATGACGGCGAGAGCGGTCTGCAACGCGCGCTGAGCGGCGATTTCGCGCTGACCGTGCTGGACGTGATGATGCCGGGCATGTCCGGCGTCGAAGTGCTGAACCGCATCCGTGCGCGCAGCCGCATGCCGGTGCTGATGCTGACGGCGCGCGGCGACGACATGGACCGCGTGATCGGGCTCGAGCTCGGGGCCGACGACTATGTGCCCAAGCCCTGCACGGCGCGCGAGCTGGCGGCGCGCATCCGGGCCATCCTGCGCCGCACCGCCAGTCCGGAGGGTGGGGCGCGCGATCCGGCAGTGATCCAGTTCGGCGACCTCACCATCCAGCCGGAATCGCGCACTGCGCGTTGGAAGAACAATGCGCTGGCGCTGACCAGCACCGAGTACAACCTGCTTGAAGTGCTGGCGCGCAATGCCGGCCAGACCGTCAGCAAGAAGGTCCTCTCCGAGGACGGCCTGGGGCGCCCGTTGGCGCGCTTCGATCGCAGCATCGATGTCCACATGGGGCGCATCCGCGAGAAGATCGGCATGATGGCGGACGGACGTTCCTGCATCCAGACGGTGTTCCGCCAGGGCTATCAGCTGGTCCGCGAATAGCGATGGGCCAGCCCATGGGGCGGATGTTCCGCAAGTTCTTCCTGGCGTTCTTCCTGGCGCAGGTGATGACCGTGCTCGGCGTCGGCTTCATGATCTGGATCGTCGGGCCGGAACCGCACCTGCCCGAGCCCGATCTCGAGTGGCACGACGACGAGTTTCCGCCGCTGCCGCGCGCACCGGAGACTGCAACGCCGGGTATTGGCGCTGCGGCGCCGGCCGGGCCGCCAGCCGCAGCACCAGGTCTCCATCGCCATCGCCAGCGCTCGCCCGGTCACTGGCTGGAAAGCCGGCGGCACGGCTATCCCTTCCTGCCGGTCGGCATCGGACTGCTCGCCAGCGCCTTGTTCGCCTTCCTGCTGGCGCGTCATTTCGCCGGGCCGATCCTGCTGTTGCGCAATGCCTTTGCCGAGCTCGGCCGCGGCAACCTCAAGTTGCGCCTCGGCCAGGGGGCTTCGCGCCATCCTGACGAGCTCGAGTCGCTGCGCGGCGACTTCGACGCCAGTGCAACGCGCCTCGAGGCATTGATGGAGGGGCAGCGCCGCCTGCTGCACGACGTCTCGCACGAGGTGCGCTCGCCGGTGGCGCGCCTGCAGCTGGCGCTCGACCTGATGCGCCAGCAGCCGCAACGCGCCGAGGAACTGCTGGGACGCATGGAACGCGAGGTGAGCCGCATCGATCACCTGGTCGAGGAACTGCTCACCTTGTCGCGCCTGGAAGCGCGCGCCTACGGGGCGCTGGACCAGCCGGTGGACCTTGCGGAGCTGATCCATGCCATCGCCGAGGATGCCGGTTTCGAGGGCGAGGCGCGCGCCATCAAGGTGCAGCTCGAAAGCCCGCAGCACATCCCGGTGCGCGGGCTGGCCGAACTGCTGCATCGCGCGATCGAGAACGTGGTGCGCAATGCCCTGGGCCATAGCCCGGATGGCGCCACGGTGCGCATCCAGGCCACGCCGGCAGGGCCGGAGGGGCCGGCGCGCGTGGTGATCGAGGATGAAGGCGCCGGGGTCGCGTCCGATGATCTGGAGCGCATGTTCCAGCCGTTCAAGCGCCTGCACGCCGGCGCCGATGGCGACGGCCATGGACTGGGGCTTGCGATCACGCGCGAGGCCATGGTTGCGCACGGTGGCTGGGCCTTTGCCGAGAATCGCGCCCACGGCGGATTGCGCGTGGTGCTCGAAATGGGCGCCTGAGCGGCGCTGTCGCAGTTGCGCGGCGCCAGCCGCTATACTCCGGGCAGCGTGGCGGCCGGCGCAGACCTGCCGCCGGCGTGTCGTTCCACCGCAGCGGAGATCCTGCCAGATGCAAGACGTCGTGCTGATCGGCGCGCCCACCGATATTGGCGCCTGCGCGCTCGGCGCGAGTCTGGGACCCGACGCCCTGCGCGTGGCCGAGATCGCGCGCGCGCTGCGGGCCTGGGAACTGCGCGTGCGCGATGCCGGCAATCTGGCCGGCCCGCTGAATCCGCAGGGTCCGGTGGTTGACGGCTACCGTCACCTGCCGGAGGTGGTGGCGTGGAACCGCGCCGTCTTCGGTGCCGTCGGACACGCGCTCGAAACGGGCGCGCTGCCGCTGCTGATGGGAGGGGACCACAGCCTCGCCATCGGCTCGATCAGCGCGGTGGCGAGTCATTGCCAGGCGCACGGCAAGCGCCTGCTGGTGTTGTGGTTCGATGCCCATGCCGATGCCAATACCTGCGCCACCTCGCCGAGCGGCAATCTGCATGGCATGCCGGTCGCCTGCCTGCTGGGGCATGGACCCTTGCCACTCGCTGCGCTGGCCGACGGCACCGGCCTGGGGGCGGCGCAGTTCAGCCTGCTGGGGGTGCGCAGCGTCGATCCGGCCGAAAAGTCTTTCGTCCATGAGCTGGGTGTTGCCGTCTACGACATGCGTTTCATCGACGAGTACGGGGTGCGCGAGACCATGCTGCGCGTGCTGTCGGCGGTCGATGTCGACACGCACGTGCACGTCAGTCTGGACATGGATGGCATCGATCCGGGCATCGCGCCCGGGGTGAGCACGCCGGTCCGCGGCGGCCTCAGCTATCGCGAGGCCCAGTTGTGCATGGAAATGATCGCCGACACCGGTCGTCTGGGTTCAATCGACGTGATGGAGCTCAATCCGGCCAACGACGTGCGCAACCAGACGGCGGCGCTGGCGGTCGACCTGCTCGAAAGCCTGTTCGGCAAGACCACGCTGATGCGCCGCTAGCGCCTGCGGCCGCTGGGTCTCAGGGCAGGGCGATCAGCCGGAACCATTCGTCGCGATCGCCCGGTCGCGTGCCTTGCCACAGTATGCGACCCTGGACGGCCCCGCTGGCGGCAGCCTTGCCATGCGTCTGCACCAGCAACAGGCGGCACGCGTGACCGCGCCCGATCTCGACACGTGCGGTATGCAGCCCGGTGTAGTACTCGAGCAGCGCGCGTTGCGGTTCGCCCAGTCCCAGACTGGCCACGCAGCCGTGGTCGGTCGGAATGGCGCCGGCAAGCGCCGTGAAGGGCGCGCGATAGCTGCGGCTGGCATCGATGTAGGGCAGCCACAACGTCATCAGCAGCAGCCAGAAGGTGGTCATGCCGACCGCCCAGTTGAGCACGGCGCGGCGCGCGTTCTGGCGCGACTTGGCGATCGCGGCCAGCCACAGCGTGGTCACGGCCGCCGAGAACAGGAAGGGGCCCCAGTGGAAGCGGGCATCGTAGTTGGGCAACTGGCGATCCAGGTACTCCACGATGCGCGCCGGCTGGCCGGTCAACTGGGCGGCCCAGCCCAGCCACAGCAGGGCGCAGAACAGGCCGAAAGTCATGCTGCCGAACCAGTCCAGGAAGCTCGCCGCGCCGCGCCGCAGGCGGTCGACCCCGGCGACGGCCATCAGCGCCAGCGGCAGCAGCAGCGGCAGGGCGCTGGCTTCGCGTGGCACGGTACCAAGACCCAGCACCAGCAGCCCGACCCCGGCGGCCAGCGCCGGCAGACGCACCTCGGCTTCGCCAAGGCGTCCGCGCCAGGCGTCCCACCCGGCGGACAGCGCCAGCGGCACGACAGGCCAGCCATACCAGCACAGCAGACTGGGATAGAAAGCGAGGTCGGCCTGGGCATCAATCCAACGCCAGGGCACCAGCGTGCGGCTGCCCTGCTGACCCCACCAGGCGCTGAACCAGGCCGGGTCGGCACTGCCTCCGCCATACGGCAGACCGCTGGCGGCCCACATCCACAGGCCGATTCCGAGTATCGGCAGACCCAGCCCCAGGCCGAGCAGCGGCAGCAGCGTGGCGGCCTGGGCGCGTCGACGCCAGGCCAGCCAGCCCAGCAGCGGCAGTGTCATGCCGAGTGCCAGTCCGCCGCGGCACAGGTAGGCCAGCGTGATGCCGGTCCCGGTCAGCGCACCGGCCAGCAGCGTGCCGCCACGCAGGTCCGGTGCGATGCCGAACTGCGCGAGCTCACGGTTGGTTTCGGTGGCGCGCGCCTGCGCCAGGCCCCACAGCGCGATCGCGTAGCCCGCCAGGAAGCCCAGGTCGGGATTGATCTCGTGCGCGCGGATCACCAAGCCGATGGTGCCGACCAGCAGCATCACCGCCAGCCGCGCATGGCGCGGCCCATAGAGCGCGTGGGCGGCGCGCGCGATCGACAGCATGGCCACGGTCATGCACAGCGCGCTCGCCAGCCTGGCGGCCTCGTGCGGCGGCAGCCGGGTGCCTGAAGCGCGTACGAAGGCCGCGGCCAGCCAGTAGTAGAAGGGCGGGCGCGCGATATAGGGTTCGCCAGCCAGTTGCGGCGACAGCCAGTGGCCGTGCCAGACGATCTCCTGGATCACGCCCAGGCTCACGGCCTCCTCGTACTTCCAGGGGTCGTGGCCGAACAGGCCGGGAATCAGCCAGGCGGCACAGACCAGCAGGAACAGCACGGTCTTGAGCGGATGGGGGCGGCCGTCAAACACCAGTGGCAGCAGGGGCGCCGCTGGGGCAGCGCTGACGCTGTCGGGCGCGCCATACGGCGGTCGGTTCATTGCTGGAGCAGGCAAGAAAAGGCCCCATCCGCTGCCGGATGGGGCCCTGGAAGGATGGCAACGCGGCGCACGCGCAGGGCGCGCCGGCGTGCGATCACTTCAGGTTGTACTTCTGGCGGAACTTCTCGACGCGACCCGCGGTGTCGACGATCTTCTGCTTGCCGGTATAGAAGGGGTGGCAGGCGGAGCACACTTCGACGTGCAGCGGCTTGATCAGCGTGGAGCGCGTCTGGAAGCTGTTGCCGCAGCTGCAGGTGACGGTGATGTCCGCGTAGTTCGGGTGGATTTCGGCTTTCATGATCTGTCCTAGGGTCGACGCACCTGGCGAAGATTGTCAGGCGACTGAACCGTTAATTATGAACAATCTCCGGCTTCGGATCAAGTCCTCGCCGGACGAGGCGTCAGCCTCGCCGCATCGAATCGAAGAATTCGGCGTTGTTCTTGGTGGCCTTCATCTTGTCGATCAGGAATTCGGCTGCCTCGAGTTCGTCCATGGGATAGAGCAGCTTGCGCAGCACCCAGATCTTCTGCAGCACTTCGGGCTTGATCAGCAATTCCTCGCGGCGCGTACCCGAACGGTTGACGTTGATCGAGGGGTAGATCCGCTTCTCGGCCATGCGGCGCTCGAGGTGGATTTCCATGTTGCCGGTGCCCTTGAATTCCTCGTAGATCACGTCGTCCATGCGCGAGCCGGTGTCGATCAGCGCGGTGGCGATGATGGTCAGCGAACCGCCTTCCTCGATGTTGCGCGCGGCGCCGAAGAAGCGCTTCGGGCGCTGCAGGGCGTTGGCGTCGACACCACCGGTGAGCACCTTGCCCGACGCCGGCACCACGGTGTTGTAGGCACGTGCGAGGCGGGTGATCGAGTCGAGCAGGATCACCACGTGGCGCTTGTGTTCGACCAGGCGTTTGGCCTTCTCGATCACCATCTCGGCCACCTGCACGTGGCGCGTGGCGGGTTCATCGAAAGTGGACGCGACCACCTCGCCGCGCACCGAGCGCTGCATTTCGGTCACTTCTTCCGGACGCTCGTCGATCAGCAGCACGATCAGCGACATTTCCGGGTGGTTGGTGGCGATCGAATGCGCGATGTGCTGCAGCATCACCGTCTTGCCACTTTTCGGGCTCGCCACCAGCAGGCCGCGCTGGCCTTTGCCGATTGGCGCGATGATGTCGATGATCCGGCCGGTCATGTTCTCTTCGGCGCGGATGTCCCGTTCCAGGCGCATCGGTTCGGTCGGGAACAGCGGCGTCAGGTTCTCGAACAGGATCTTGCTTTTCGAGTTCTCGGGCGATTCCGCGTTGACGGTATCGACCTTGACCAGCGCGAAGTAGCGCTCACCATCCTTGGGCGTGCGGATCTCGCCCGTGATGCTGTCGCCGGTATGCAGGTTGAAGCGGCGGATCTGCGAAGGGCTGACGTAGATGTCGTCGGGGCTCGCCAGGTAGGAGGTTTCGGGCGAGCGCAGGAAGCCGAAGCCGTCCTGCAGGACTTCCAGCGTGCCTTCGCCGAAGATCGCTTCGCCCTTTTTGGCCTGGTTCTTCAGGAGTGCAAAGATCAGTTCCTGCTTGCGGAGTCGGTTGGCGCCTTCGATTTCGTTGGCGACAGCCATATCCACCAGTTCGCTGACGTGGAGAGTCTTGAGGTCGGAAAGGTGCATGGGGCGCGGCCGCGTTGTGTGCGCGGCGGATCAGGGAAGGGGGGTTGGTCGAGGCGCTGCGGGGGCGGGAAGCCCCCGGGGATATGCCGCGTCGACGGATTGCGACGGGAGGTTAGTGCGTTTAAATGTGGCTGTCAATGAAAGCCGTCAGTACCGACTTGTTGACCGCCCCCACCTTGGTCGCCACCAGGGTGTCGCCCTTGAACAGCAACAGGGTCGGAATGCCGCGCACGCTGAACTTCTGCGGCGTGTTCTGATTGTCGTCCACGTTGAGCTTGGCGACCTTCACCTTGCCGGCATACTCGCGTGCGACCTCATCCAGGATCGGGGCGATCATCCGGCACGGTCCGCACCATTCGGCCCAGAAATCGACCAGAACGGGCACGCTGGCCTGGTGAACTTCGGCATCGAAAGTGGCATCGGTGATATGGGTGATGTGCTCGCTCATGGGACGTCCTGGATGGAAATGGGGATGGTGCTGCTGCTGCCGCTACCAAATGGCGGCGCCTGGCCAGGATTTCAAGGCCGTGCCGTCGAGACCGGGTGCAGCCTTGGCACGCGACGGACCGCTGCCCACCAGGCAGCACCAGCCAGCCATGGTAATCCAGCCGACCCGCGCAGGGAAGGGTGCTGGCGCGCCGCGGGCGTGCGCCTCTGCTATCATCCCAGGTCAGCTTTCTGCTCCATGAATACGAGGCTTCCGTCATGACCTACGTGGTCACCGAAAACTGCATCAAGTGCAAGTACACCGACTGTGTCGACGTGTGTCCTGTGGACTGCTTCCACGAGGGGCCCAATTTCCTGGTGATCGATCCGGAAGAATGCATAGACTGCACCCTGTGCGTGGCCGAGTGCCCGGCCGAGGCGATCTTCGCGGAAGATGATGTGCCGGAAAACCAGCGGCAATTCATCGCCATCAATGCCGAACTGGCGCCGAACTGGCCGGTCCTGACCGAGCGCAAAGCGGCGCCCGCCGATGCCGATGAGTGGAAGGGCGTGAGCGACAAGCTCAAGTTGCTGGAGCGCTGAGCCGCGCAAGGTCCGCGGTGCACCGCAATGGTGCGCAATGGGCCGGCGCGGTGCGCATGCACTCTCCCGGGGCCTGCTTCTGGTCGCTGAAAGCCGGGTAGATGGGTGCTGGGCGGTAATTGGCACGGCGATTGCTGACAGCATTCGCAAGGAGGGTTGCCTGTGAATTTCGCCCCATTCATCAAGGAAATCGGTCGTGGCGCCAGCGGCGCGCGCGATCTGCCGGAGGACGACGCTTACCGCCTGTTCGGCGCGCTGCTGGATGGTGGTGTCCCCGACCTCGAACTGGGTGCGATCCTGCTCGCGCTGCGCCACAAGACCGAGGGCGTATCGGAACTGCTGGGCTTCCAGCGCGCGGTCAGCGAACGTCTGATCCGCCTGCAGTTGCCTTCCACCGATGCCCGGCCGGTGGTGATTCCGACCTACAACGGCGCGCGCCACCAGGCCAACCTGCTGCCACTGCTGGTGCTGCTGCTCAAGCGCCTGGGGGTGCCGGTGCTGGTGCATGGCTGCCTGGACGGCAACGGACGGGTGGCGAGCGCCTACATCCTGCGCGAACTCGGCATGCTGCCGTGCGCCACGCTCGGGCAGGCGCAGAAGGCGCTCGATGCTGACGGCCTCGCCTTCGTGCCGACCGCCGTGCTGTCGCCGGGCCTGGCGACACTGCTGTCGCTGCGCGGACGCCTGGGTGTGCGCAATTCGGCGCACACCATGGTCAAGCTGCTCGATCCCTTTGCGGGCGAGGGCTTGCGCCTGTGCGCCGTGTCGCATCCGGCCTATCTCGAAAAGCTCGCCGCCTTTCTGCAGCAGTCCGGCGCGCGCGCCCTGCTGATGCGCGGTACCGAGGGCGAACCCTTCGCCAATCCCAAGCGGCGTCCGCAGATCATGCACTACGAGCATGGCCATGCGCAGGTCCTGTTCGAGGCCGAGCTGGGCCCGATCCGCGCGCTGCCGGGGCTGCCCGAGAGCATCGAGGCAGCACCCACGGCGGCCTGGATCCGTCGCGTCATGGCGGGCGAACTGCCCTTGCCCCACCCGCTCGCCAACCAGCTGGCCTGCTGTCTCTACGCCAGCGGCTACACCCAGGACATGAACCAGGCCAAGGCGATCGCCGCCGTGGAGGCGGGCAGCCTGATCGCCTGAGACAGGCGGCGCAGGCGTGCCGCCTGCCCGTGTCGCGGTGCGCCATGCCGGCCGTGCTAGACTAAGTCTTGAATGCCCGCGCTGCGCGCCCAGGCATCCGTTCCGCCCGCCGGCCCCGCCGGTCGCGGCCGGGCGACATCCCGGATTCACCCACTTTCGAGGTCCTGCATGGAACACACCCTGCCCACGCTTCCCTACGCGCTCGACGCGCTGCAGCCGCACATCTCCAAGGAAACCCTGGAGTTCCATTACGGCAAGCACCACCAGACCTACGTCACCAACCTGAACAACCTGATCAAGGGCACCGAGTTCGAGAACCTCTCGCTCGAGGACATCGTGCGCAAGTCGAGCGGCGGTGTGTTCAACAATGCCGCCCAGGTCTGGAACCACACTTTCTACTGGCACTGCCTGGCGCCCAACGCCGGTGGCGCGCCCAGCGGCGCACTGGCCGACGCCATCAACGCCAAGTGGGGCTCCTTCGACGAGTTCAAGAAGGCCTTCACCCAGACCGCCATCACCACCTTCGGTTCGGGCTGGGCCTGGCTGGTCAGGAACCCCGACGGCAGCCTGGAACTGGTGAGCACCTCCAATGCCGCCACGCCGCTGACCGGCGACAGGAAGCCGCTGCTGACCTGCGACGTGTGGGAGCATGCCTACTACGTCGATTACCGCAACAAGCGCCCCGACTATGTCGGCGCGTTCTGGAACCTGGTGAACTGGGCCTTCGTGGCATCCAATTTCGCCAGCTGATGCACTGAGCCGCGCCCCGTTCCACGGGGCGCAGCAGGGACAGGGCAGGCGCCGCTGCAAGGCGAATCCGCCAGCGTGTTCGCCGCGCCGCCTGCCTGTCCGGCCTGCTTGAATGGAGCCCTCGCCAAGCCGTCGAGGGCGCCATGCCACCGTCCGCAACACCTCCCGTTTCCGAGCCTTCCGGTCCCGGCGCTGAATTGCTCGCACCGCCCGGCTGGCTGCGCCGGCAGAGCGGCGCCGATGTCGATGCGCGGCGCAACTTGGTGCTGGCGTGCGTGTTTGGCGCAGCCTTCCTGCTGGCCACCACCGGGCTGGTGGTGGTCGCCAACGGCCGCACCATCCGGCCTTTCATCCTGCAGGCGCAAGGCGACGGCTCGGTGGTTCCGGCGGGAGCGCGTCTGTTGCCCTACCGCCCTGGCGCGCCGGAGCGGCGCTACTTCCTGGCACAGTGGGTGCGCCACCTGCTGGCGCTTGATGCGCGCCTCAGCGAGGCGTGGCTGGCCGAGGCCTGGCAGTTGACGCGCGGCAAGGCCACGGTGGAATTCACCGACTGGCTGCACGCGACGGCGCCGCTGCAGCACCTGAAGGATGATCCCTCGCTGACGCGCAGCGTCGAGATCCTCGGCATTTCGCTGGTCGACGACGACGTCGCACTGGTGCGCGTGGCCTGCGAGGAACGCAGCCTGGGGCGGCCCAACGCGCAGCGCCGCAAACGTCTGCTGACCATCCATTTCCAGACCAGCGCGCCCGACAGCGAGGATGCCGCACTGCGCAATCCGATCGGCCTGCTGGTGACCGATTTCCAGGTCGGCGAGGACCTGGAACGGTGAAACGGCTGGCGTCCGCCATGGCCATCTGTCTGCTCGCGGGCAGCGCGGTCGCAGCTGTCGACGGCGCCAGCCGCACGCAGCGCTTCCGCTACGATGCCGAGTCGAGCTACGCCATCCTCACGCTGCCGGGCGTGCCGACCGATCTGCAGCTCGGCGCGGACGAGCACGTGAGCGGCTTTGCACTGGGTGACACCATCCAGTGGATGGTCGAGGAACTGCCCGGACATGTGTTCATCAAGCCCCTCAAGGCAGACCTGTTCACGGCGGGCACCCTGGTCACCGATCGGCGCACCTATCAGCTCACGCTGCGCAGCGGACGCGCCCACGACGATTGGATGCAGCGCGTCAGCTGGAGCTATCCCGATATCGTCGCATTGCGCGCGGCCGTTCCGGGCTTGCTGGCGCACGACGCCGAACAGGTGCCGGCGCCGCCACTCGCGGTCACGCCGGGCAGGCTGGCGCAGCGCGCGCCCGCCAGTGTGACGCATGCGGCTGCGCCGGGCATGGATCCGGCGCAACTGGACTTCGACTACCGCATCTCCGGCGAGGCCGTCTTCCGGCCGGCGACCGTGTTCGACGATGGACGCACCACCTGGATGCGTCTGCCGCGCGGCGAGCTCATGCCGGCATTGTTCGGCGAAGACGCAGACGGCGAGCGCATGGTCCATTTCGCCGTGCGCGGTGACTGGCTGGTCGCGCCGCGCGTGGCCGAGGCCTGGGTGCTGCGCTCCGGGCGTGCCGAAGTGCGCGTCAGCCGCCATGCGGGCGGCGCGCGTCAGGTCCAGGGACCGCCGCCCGAATTCTGGCGCTGAGGCGGGTGGCCAGACATGGATGAATCCACAGTGATGCCAGATGATCCCGACCCAGCGCCGTACTGGGAAGACCCGCCTGCCGCCGATCTGGCGGCAGGGACGGCGGCGGCATTGGCGCATTCTGCCGGCACGGGCGCTGGGGCCGAGCGGTCGGCGTTCATCGACGCGGCCGGCGCCGGCCTTGTTCCTGACCTCGAAGGCCCGGCGTCCGACGACTTCGATGGTGCACGCAAGCTGCCGCGCCATCTGCATATCTGGTTTGCCCTCGGTCTGGGACTGATCGCCCTGTTGACGCTCGGCGCGCAGGCCTGGCTGTCGCGCGGGACGTCAGGACCATCAGCGGCTGCGCATCCCGTGCACGACCCGGCGAGCGAACCGGCGCCACCCTTGCACGTCCTGCAGCGCGAACTGTCGCGCGAGAAGGGCGTTGATGGGGGGGGCATTGCGGGAGGGCCGCTGGGGCGCCTGCCGGCAGCCCAGGCGCGCGCACCGTCGGCGTCGCGCATGATTGACCTGGCAACGGCGGCCGCAGCGCCGGCGGACGTGGCAGCGCGCGCCGAGGCCGCCATTCCGGCCGAGGCGCTGGATCTGCCGCCAGGTCTGCTGGCAGCGCCCGCCAATGCGGCGCGTCGCGAGCCCGCCGTGGTCGACGAGGAGCAGGCGCGCGTGCAGGCCACGGTGGCCGGCAGCCGCATCCTGGCGCTGAGTCACGCCGGCGCCGCAGAGGGGGGCTGGCCCGACGCCACGGCGTCGGCGCCGGGCGGCGCGCATGCCGACAAGCTGCACCAGCTCGCGGCCTTGCTGCATTCGGTGCCGGATCTGCTGAGCGCCGTCCCGGCTGCCCTATCGCTGGGCCGCGCGGCCGACGCCGCCGTTGCCGGCACCGGCGTGCAAGCGGAGCCGCCGCTGGACACCGCGGCGGCGGCGCGTCAGGCCAAGGGCCGGTTCAGCTGGACAGCGGCGCCTGACGGACCCATGGTGGCCGAAGGCACGCCGATCAGCTGCGTGCTGCTCAATGAATTGCGATCGGACCTGCCGGGAATGATCGTCGCCCAGGTCGCCGAGGACGTCTACGACAGCGTGTCCGGTCAGCGCCGCCTGATTCCGCGCGGCACGCGCCTGATCGGCCGCTACGAAAACCAGGTTGGCGCCGGTCAGCAGCGCCTGATGGCCAGCTTCCACCGCATGATCCTGCCGGGCGGCGCCAGCATCGACCTGCAGCGCATGGAGGCCGCCGACCGGCTCGGCAGTGCCGGCCTCGAAGATCAGGTCGACACCCATTTCTGGCGTCGCTTCGGCCAGGCGTTCATGACTGCCGGGCTGGCACGCGCGGCGCAGCGTGGCGATGGCACGGTCGGCAGCAGTGCGCCCGGCGGCGGAGTCCTGCCCGGACCCGATGCCACCGGACAGATCCTGGTCGATACCGCGCGCACCGGGCTGCAGAGTGTCGGCGGCCTTGCCCCGACCCTGATCATCCGGCGTGGCAGTGCCTTCCAGGTGATGGTCAATCGCGACCTGATCCTGCCCGAGGTGGACGCGCCGTGACGTCTGTCCTGGCACCGCGAGGACACTGCATCGTGCTGGTCCTGCAACTGTTTCTGCTGCAGGGTGCCCGGGCCGCCGCGCGCCTGGCCGAGCCGCCGCCGGCGGTTCTGGTCGAGGCGCGCCTGCTGGCGCTGGCCAGTCCCGTGGATCTGACCGTGGAAAGCGGAGGGTCGACCTGGCAATTCAGCGTGCGCGGCGTTCGTGATGATCCGGTGTGCCAGCCCGAGCGGCACCTGGCATGGGCGCGTCGCGTGCTGCCGGTCGGTACGCGGCTGCAGCTCGGTGGTGCCGACGCCTGGGGTGCGCGCAGTGTCCGGTTTGCATGGAACGGCCGTGTGCTCGACTGGGCGTTCGTGCTGTTGCGTGCCGGCCAGGCGTTTCCCGGTGGCGCGCCGGGCGAGCCGGCACGACTGCCGGAATCGTACGCCTGGGCAGCGCGCGAGGCGCGCGCCGAGGGACGCGGCATCTGGGGCGAATGCGGCCGGGCGCTGCAACGCTTCCGGCCACTGGCTGCGCGCCGCGGTATCCCGGCCGAAGTGCTGTACGGCGTGGCGATGGCGGAGAGCGCGCTGTCCGGTGCACCCTGGCCCTGGACCCTGAACGTGGCCGGCCGGCCGCTGCGTTTCCCCAGCCGGCGCGAGGCCTGGACGGCCTTGCGCGCGATCGAACGGACCGGCGAGCAGCGTCTCGACATCGGACTGATGCAGGTCAACTGGCACTATCACGCTGGCCGCTTTGCCAGCCTGTGGGAGGCGCTCGATCCCGACGTGAACCAGGAGGTGGCGGCCGACATCCTGTGCGAGGAATGGCGACGCTCCGGCAGCCTCGCGCTGGCAGTTGCGCGCTACCACAGCGCGCGGCCCGATGCCGGGCGCCAGTACCTGCAGCGCGTCAGCGCATTCGCGAAATCATCCCCCGGAGGGCTCAGCCTTTCTGCTCAACCCCAGGTCGCAGACGCGCCGGGATGCGGGCCATGAGTCTCAACCCAATGGCACAGGCAAGGCCGGTATCATCGGCCGCGCAGCGACGTATGATCGTCTGCAGCAGATCGATGCAACCGTGCTTTTCCGGGCTTCGCTGCTGGCCCCGAGGGTGTGCAATGTGGTGGCGCGCGGCGGTGCGCCGGAGCGGGTCCGTCACGTCCGGTGGCAGGCCGATCGACAGGGAGGAGCAGCATGGCCAGGATTCCAGAGCACCACTGCCGGGTTGACGGGCAGCAGGTCTGCGGATGGGGGCAGGTGTCCCGCGGCGCCGGCCTGCCGATTCTCGGCATGGCATTGCTCGCCGGCTGGGCCGGTGTGGCCCAAGCCGCCATTGCGCCGCCGCCGTCGCCGGGCGCGCCGGCGGCGCACGGTTTCAACTTCGCCTACCGTTCCGAGGGCGCGCGCGGCGCGGCGCCGACGCAGGTATTCGATGACGGTCATCGCACCTACATGCAGTTCAACGCGCTCGACCGCGTGCCGGAACTGTGGACCGAGGACGGCAAGAGCCGCGCCGACGCGCGCCGCATCCGCTTCCACCTGGAGTCGCCCTATGTCGTGGTTGACGACGTGGTGCCGCGCCTGCGGCTGGTGCTGGATGGCGAGGATACCGTGCTCGTCAACCAGGCGTGGAAGGCACGTGTTCCGCCGCGCGCTGCCACGGCCAGGCCGCGCATCTGGACCGACAACGCGCCATTCGGGCCGGACGATCCGCCGGGGCCGGTAGCCAGCAGTCGCGCCGTCCGGCCGAGCCACGAAAGCGGTCGCGGCCGCAGCGCCATCGCGGCGCAGTCGGCGCCGGTCGCGTCCACCGGTACTGCAGCGGCTGCGGCGCGCCCGATGCTTGCCGTCAGCGAGGAGGACGCCGACGACGAAGCTGCAGCGTCCGCCCGGTTCACGGATGCCGACGCGGCCGAGCGCCAGCTTGCCGAACGGCCTTTGTCCGTCAGCGATCCGTTTGCCGACGGCAGACTGGTGGCCATGCTCGAGCAGGCGCGCGCCATGCTCGCGCGTGCGCACAGCAGTGGGGATGCCGAACTCGAGGCGCGCCTGCGCGGCGTGTTCGAGGACCTGTCGGTGATGCCGGTGACCGTGCCGGAGCAAGTCGGCCTGGCCGATGCCGGGACCACGCCGCCGGCCAGGACGGCGCGGCATGCACCTGTGCGGAAGCGCCAGGCGCAAGGTCCGCTGTACGCGCTGGCCGACACGCGCCCGCGCAGCGACGTTCCGCTGCGTGACGAGGCCGTCGCCGACGACGAGACCACAGCGCCAGCGGGCCAGGACCGCGGTCCTGCGGCGCCGGCGACCGGCGCGACGGCGCTGCCGCTGGTGCCCGCGGCAAGTGCAGCGGGTGCTGGCGATGCCGGCAGTGCAGCGCCGGCGCCCGTGTCTGGCGAAAATGCGGCAGCACCGCGCAACGACAGCCTGGTCTTCGAGGTGCGCGACAACCAGCGCCTGTCGCAGGCGCTCGGAAACTTCCTCGAGACCCTGGGATGGCGGCTGGAATGGGAAAGCCAGAGCGACTTCGTGGTGCGGCGCGGCTACGTGGTGCGGGCGCCGACCTTGAAGCAGGTGCTGCTGCAGACCTTGGGTGAATACCGCCTGTCGGCCGTGCTCTACAGCGGCAACCTGGTGGTCGCCGTGTCCGGCGGGGAACGCTGACCATGGTCCGTGCCGGCGTGACGCCAAGGCGGCGCCATGCCGCCTTGGCGGCTGGCGCGCCGGTGCTGTGGCCGGCCGCTCTGGCACTGGCCGTGCTCGCCGGCTGCGCCGGTGTGCCGCGGGAAAGGCTCGATCCTGCGCCGGCGATGGCGGGACGCCTGGACGATCTCATGCACGAAGCCGGCAGTCAGGTGACGCAGGTCGAGGGCCCCTACGTGCGTGCCCAGGCAGTCGACTTCGAACCCGGCGGGCGCGGCGCCATCAGCGTTCGCGTGGTGCGTGCGCCACTCGAATCCCTGCTGCGCGGCATCTGCCAGGAGGCCGGCTTCAGCCTGCAGCTCGCGTCGGGCGTGGAGGGGCGCCAGACCGTCACCATCGATCTGCGCAGTCTCGAATTCGAACCGGCGGTCAAGGAAATCGCGTTTGCGGCCGGCTACGCCGCCATCCTCGACCGCGGCTCGCACTCGGTCACGCTGGCAACGCATGCGACCTACACCTACCGGCTGCCGCCGCACCTGCTTCAGCATCTGCTGACCCAGTACGCCGTTGGCAGCCATGCCGGAAGCGGTGCAGCCGGAGCCACCGCCGGCACGCCGGCCGCTGGCACGGCGGTCGGCGGTGCGGCGGTCGGCGGTGCGGCGGGGAGTGGCGCCGGGCAGGCGCTGGCCGCCGACTTCGGCGTGCAGTCGCGCCAGCTGCACGATCCCGAGGAACTGCGGCGTTTCCTGGTGACCATGGCTGGCGGTCCCGCACAGGTGGCCATTCTGCCGGACAGCGGCATGGTCTCCGTCCACGGCAGCGCCCAGGATCTGCGCCGGGTCAGCAGCTTCCTCGAGCAGTACGTGCGCGATGCCGGCAGCCAGGTCGAACTCCAGGTGTCCTTGCTCGAGGTCACGCTGGGACAGCAGTTCCAGTTCGGCATCGACTGGTCGCGCGTGATCGGCCTGCGCGGCCTGCTCGGGACCGGCGCCAACGCCAATGTGCAGATCTCCAACGGTCGCGTGGTCAGTTCGCCCAGCCTCACCACCACCATCACCAACCAGACCACCACTGCCGTGATCAAGGCGCTCGAGCAGTTCACGCGCGTCGATGTGCTGTCGCAGCCGCGCCTGATCGCGCTCAACCACAGCCCCGCCATCATCCACGATGGCACCCAGGTGCCCTACCTGGGAAGTGTCGCGAGCACGGTCACCGGCGTGGCGGGCACCACCAGCAACAGCGGCGCGGTGAGCTTCGCGCTCGACGGCGTCAGCCTGGCGTTTCGCCCCGACATCCTGGACCAGCAGCTGGTCCAGCTGTCGGTCATTCCCATCCTTTCGACGGTCAGCGATTTCCAGTCCTTCGACCTTGGCAACGGGGCGAGCCTGAGCGTTCCGCGGCAGCCGGTGCGCCAGGCGCACCTGCAGGTCATCGTCGAAAGCGGCAAGACCGTGATCGTCGGCGGCACACGCGCCGTCAGCGACAGCGGCACGACGCGCGGCGTCCCCGGCACTGCCGACATCCCCTTCGTGAGCAGGCTGCTCAACGGCTATGACGATGGCCGCTCGCGCAAGGAACTCGTGCTGCTGATCCATGCCAACATCGTGCCCGCCCGGGCCTATCGCGTGCTGGTGGGAGAATCGCTGTGACGCCGCGGCAGGGCGGCGGCGCGGAAGGCGCCACCTTCCATGTCAGCCTGCTGATCGGACGGCGCCTGTTCTGGGAAGTCGGTCCGGCGGGCATCATCGAGGTGCCGGAGGTCGCGCGCGATGCCGCAGTCCTGGTCAGCTTCGACCAGCACGACCACCGCCTGCGCGCGCTTCAGAAGCGCTCGTCCCGGCAGGCGCGGCTGGCTTTCATGCGCGAGTGGGGCGAGGCCGTGCGGCTGGTCAATCGCGCACGCGACCTTGGCGCCGTCTACGGCCGCGATCCCGGCCAGTCGGTGGCAAGGCCGGCCGGGTGCCGCCTGGTGCCCGGGCTGCAGCTGATGGACCAGCTGGCGCTGCTGCGCGCGGTCGATCCGGCCGGGCGTGTGCTGGGCTTGCGGCTTGGCGCGGGCGATGGCAACGGACGCCGCCTGGTGCTGCTGTTCGCCTACGATGCGCAGGGCGAACTGCAGGGCTTCCAGGAGGCCGCCAATCCGCCTGCGCTGGACTATCTGGTCGACGAATTCTGCCGCAGCCTTGCGGTGACTCCCGCGACGGGCGAGCCGATCTGGTTCGACCAGCACGATGCCGCGGACGTGCTGGCGCTGCTGCGTCCCTATCCTGACGAGGACGAACTGTTCGAGCTGCCGCTGCGGTGCTGGTGGCAGGCGGGCCAGCGCGCAAGTCTTGCGTGCTCGGCGCTCGCGCTGGGGTGGTCGATGTGGGGCGCCTTCGACGCCTGGTCGGCCCATGTCGAGGCGCAGCAGGCCCAGGCCACCCGCCGACAGCTCGCCGGGGTGATCCAGCAGGGCTTGCGGCAGCACCTGCGGGCTCTGGCGTGGAGCGAAACCGTGGATCTTGCCCATCTGTTCCGCGATGCCGAGGCGCTCTGGCGACCGGGCACCCGGGTCCAGGTACTCGCGCTTCCGGATCACATCGACTACACGCTGCGGCTGGCCCAGCCGGGGCCGGCGGACGCACGCCCATCGGCCGGCCGCAGCAGCTGGCTGCCGCACCCGCTGCGCGCGACGCTCGACGCTGGTGGCGCGGAACTGCCGGCAGGCGTGCACGCCCTGGATCCGGCCATCGGTGGAGACCTCAATGCCTACTACCTCCGTTTCAGACGCGAAACGCCGCTTCCTGCGCTCGCTGCCGTGGCTGCTGATCAGCCTTAGCGCAGGACTCGAGGTACGAGCGCGTCAGCGCAGCCTGCGCCGTCAGCAGAACGAGGGCCGGGACACGCTGCCACGGCTGCGTGAACGTGCGCGGGTGCTGGCCGGGCTCGGGCCGGCCGAAGCAGACCTGCCGGTGCTGGCACAAACCGTGGTGGACGTGCTGGCCCAGCTGCGCGAAGGGGATGCGCGCCACGGCGTGCGCGTCGAGGCACTGAGCCTGCCGGGACGCACGGGGGCGCCGCCCGAGGGGCCGCCGGATGCGCAGCTGCTGCTGTCCCTGGCGCACCGCAAGCCCGGCGTCGAAGGCCTGCGCCTGCTGCACGTGGATGTGCGTGCAGCCTATCGTACTTATGCTGGTCTGCAGGCCTGGCTGGCCGCGCTGGGCAGCCTGCCGCTGAGCTTCCGGCGCGTCTGGCTGGAGGACCAGCGCGTCCAGTTGCTGCTTGAGCTGATCGGATCATGAGCACGCGGGATGCCGCTCCGCTGTTGCGCGTGCTCCCGGGCAGCGGCGGCGCACGTCCGATCGAAGCCGTGCTGGCGGGGCTGGGCGTGGCACCCAACCATGTCCGTCTGGCCAGGCTGCGTGCGGAACTGACCGGCGAGCATCTGGCCGGCATCCTGGCCGACTTCGGTCTGCTGTCCGGCGAAGGCGTGGCGCGTGCACATTCCCTGGAACACGGCGATCTCCCGTATTTCGGGCCGGAACAGGCACGCCAGGTCGCGACCGCGCGCATGGCGGCGCTGCGGCTCGAGGTCAGCGACGACGCCGGCTACGTGCCGGTCGACTGGGACGGCAGAACGCTGACCGTGGCCATCGACGAGGCCGCGCGCATCCGGCCGGCCGGCAACGCCTTCCACCGCTTTCCCTGTGTCTTCGTGGTGGCTTCGCGCGAGAGCATCCGCCGGATCTGGGGCGCCTGCTATTCGGCTTCGGAGCAGCGTTTCGACGAGGCGCTCCAGTCCTTCCTGCCACGCGCGCCGCAGCCGCGTGGCCGTAACGGCGACGCCGCCGTTGCGGCGGAGGCGGGATCAGGTCGCGAAATCCGCGACCTGCTGGTCGCGCTGCTGCGCCACGCCTGCCTGGCAGGCGCCAGCGACATCCACCTGCATCGCAGCGGGCGGGTCGGCCTGGTGCGCCTGACGGTCGACGGGATCGGGCAGGTCTTCCGCATCCTGCCCGAAGCCTGCTACGAGCGTCTGCTGACGCGGCTGATCCACGATGCGCGCGCGCGCGAGGACGAGCTGCGCCAGGCCGGACTGCGCGAGGGCGCGCTCGATACCTCCGAGCTGGCCGGTGGCGCCGACGGCAGCCTGTTCTCACGCTTCGCCTTTCGCATCGAACTGGGGCACGCGCGCTCAGGCCGCACGGCGGTGATCCGCCTGCTCGATCGCGAGAGCGCCACTGCCGACTTCGACAGCCTGGGCTTCGACGACGACACCGCCCTGGCCCTGCGCGCCCTGGTCCAGCAGAGTTCCGGTCTGCTGCTGATCACCGGGCCGACCGGGTCCGGCAAGACCACCACCCTGTATGCCCTGCTCAAGCTCATCGACCCGGAACAGGTGTCGGTGCAGTCGATCGAGAACCCGGTCGAGTTCCACCACGGACTCTGGATGCAGTACGAAGTGCGCCGGCTGGCCGACCACGAAGGCCAGGAATGGGGGCGCTGGCTGAAGGGGCTGCTGCGCAATGCACCGCGCGTGATCCTGATGGGCGAGGTGCGCGACGGCGACACCGCGCGCACCCTCATGGATGGTGCGAACACGGGTCATCTGGTGATGACATCGCTGCATGCCAACAGCGCCGCCTCGGCGATCGGGCGTCTGCGCCGCCTGGGTGTCGATCCTTCGGACCTTGCCGACGCCCTGCTGGCGGTGCTGGCGCAACGCCTGGTGCGCACGCTCTGCGAGGCCTGCGCCGAGACGGATCCACGCGCCGACGCCCGCCGGCCGGCCATGCGCCGTGCCTGCGCCAGCGGCTGCGCGCAGTGCGCCTGGAGCGGTTACCGCGGTCGTGTGATGGTCCACGAGCTGCTGGTGTCCGGCCCGCGTGTGCGTGAAGCGGTGCTGGCCGGCGCGCCCTCGGATACGCTGCGTGACGCAGGCTATCTGGCGGGACGCACCATGTGGCACAGCGGCGAGCGGCTGCTCGCGGCGGGACGGACGTCACTCGAAGAACTCGAGCGCGTGCTCGGACGTGCCGACGGCGGCGCGGCATGATTCACGCCTACGTGCATCGTTCGCGCGCCAGCGACGGGCGCATCGTGCAGGGCATTCTCTACGCCGGCAGCGCCGCCGAAGCCTACTTCCGCCTGCGCCATCGGCTTGCCCAGGAGCCGATCAGCATCCGGCATGATCCCGTGCGTACGCTCGCCGCGTGGTGGCATCCGCAATTCGGCACGCGCGACCTGGTGGCTTTCTATCGCGCTCTGGGGCGGCGCCTGGAGGGCGGCCAAGCGGTCCAGCCGGGCCTCGAGCAGGCGCAGGAATTCGTCGGCGACGCGCGGCTCGCGCAGGCCATCGCCGTGCTCGCGCACGGACTGCGTGAAGGCCGGCGCATCGGGGTGGCGATGCGTTCGGCCGGCTTTCCGGAGCACGACGCCGCGGCGCTGGATGCGGTGTCCGATACCGGCCGGGTGCCGGAAACCCTGCTGGTGCTGGCCGCCGACCTCGAGCGCAGGCAGCGCCTTGCCGCCGCGCTGCGCCGCTGTCTGCAGATGCCGCTGACGGTGGCCCTGCTGCTGCATGCCGGACTCTACCTGGCCCTGATGGTGTTCCTGCCCACCATGGCCCGATTCTATGCGGCGCTCGGCGCCACTGGACTGCCCGCCTTCGCGACCGCGATGTTCGACCTTGCCGGATGGGTCCATGGCCATCCCGTGCCGTTCACGCTGCTGTGGCTGGCCCTGCCGGTGCTGTGCGCGTGGCTGCTGCGCAGCCGCCACGCGGCGCTGCTGTGGGAGCGCATACCGGTGGTCGAACAACTGCTGGAACGCTCGGAGCTGGCCAGTCTTTGGAACGGCTTTGCGACCCTGTATGACGCCGGTGTGGCCGTCGAGGAGGGCTGCCGGCTGCTCGAACAGGCAGCCACGCGCCCCAAGCTGCGGCGCTGGTTTGCAGCCCTGGGGCGAGAGCTGCGCGCCGGGTGGCCGCTGGCGCAGGCCGCTGCGCGCGCCGGCTTTCCGCGCCATGTGACCCGCTCGGTGCAGGCTGCCGACAGTGGCGGGGATGTCGTGGCCGGCCTGCGTTCGCTCGCGGCCGGACTGGCCGAGGATGTGAGCGAGCTGAGCGTGCGTCAGGAACATCTGGTACGCGTGGTGTCCACCCTGGTCGCGGCGGTCCTGGTCGGCGCATTTTTCGTGGTCACCTATCTGCCGCTGCTGTCGTCCACTTTCGCGCAAATCTGATGCCATCCGGCCCGCCGCGCGTAGGGTGGGCAGCGGCCATTTGTGGCAGCCGACGCCTTGCGGTCTAATGCCGGGATGCATCCGGGACGGGACCTGAATCGACAGCGCGCATCCACGCCGCCAATGGACGCCGGCAAGGTCGTCGCGCTCACGCTGACCGCGTCCGACGGTGAGACCCTGGCCGCGCATTACTGGAGCAGCGATGGCGGCGAGCCTTGGGCCGTGGTGGTGATCAACCCTGCCACGGCAGTCAAGGCACGGTACTACCACCGCTTCGCGCGCTTCCTGGCAGCACATGGGCTGGCTGTGCTCACCTACGACTATCGCGGCATCGGCGGATCGCGCCAAGGCAGCCTGCGCCGGCGTCCCGACATCAGCAAGTTCCAGTGGGGGCGCCTGGACTGCGAGGCGGCACTGACCTGGGCGCGGCGCGCCTGCCCGGAGCTTCCGCTGCACGTCGTCGCCCACAGCATCGGCGGACTGGCCTTCGGACTGGCGCCGGCCAACCGCGCGGTGCAACGCTGCCTGACGGTGGGTGCGCAATACGCCTACTGGCCCGACTATGCGAGCAAGGGGCGTGCCCTGATGTGGCTGCGCTGGCATCTGCTGATGCCTGTGCTGACGGCCCTCCTGGGCTACTTCCCGGCGCGCCGTCTGGGCTGGCACGAGGACCTGCCTGCGGCGGCCGCTTACGAGTGGGCGTTCCGGCCGGCCGGTCTGGAGCAGGCCTATCGCCGCCACGCCGCCAGGGGACTGGCGCCCTTGTCCGGCCTGGCGGGATTTGCCGGCGCGATGCTCGCGATCGGACTTGACGACGATCCCTTCGGCACGCCGGCCGCACTGGACCGCCTGCTCGACTATTTCGCGGCGGCCGATCGGATCCGCATCGGCATCGATCCGCAGCTGGTCGGAGCCACGGCGATCGGACACTTCGCGTGGTTCCATGAGCGTTTCCGGGCGACGCTGTGGCTGGACGCGGTCGGCTGGCTGCGCGACGGCACGCTGCCGCGCGGCGAGGTGTGCCGGGTGTGGCATGCTGGCGGGTCTGGGTAACGATCGCCGGGGACGAAGTCTACATGCAACACCTGCTGGACCTGTTTGCCGCCTACGGCCTGCTGGCCGTCTTTCTGGGGGTATTGCTGGAGCAGGTGGGCCTGCCCACGCCGGCCCTGCCTTTCCTGCTGTTGGCCGGGGCGCATGCAGCCGATGACGCGGCCTTCGGTGTCGAAGCCCTGGCGCTCGGCGTCACCGCGACCATGCTGGCGGGTGGTATCTGGTATGGCGCAGGTCGCCGTTACGGCCGGCGCGTGCTGTCGCTGCTGTGCCGAGTCTCGATGTCGCCCGACAGCTGCGTGCGGCAGAGCGAACTGACTTTTGCGCGGCGCGGCGCCGGCACTCTCGTGCTGGGCAAGTTCATCCCGGGCGTGCCGGGTGCGCTGCACCTGGAGATCGCCGCGATCCCGACCGCCGACCGGGCGGCGCTGGTGGCCGACCGCCAGGTGGTCACCTATTGCGCCTGTCCGCAGGATGCGTCTGCCGCCAAGGCTGCCCGCCTGCTGGCGCAACGCGGTATCGCGGCACACATCCTGGCCGGCGGCATCGATGCCTGGCAGGAAGCCGGCTTGCCGACTGCCACTGCGCTTGACAGGCGCGCGCCGGCAGCGCGGCCGCCGGCACGGGTCGAAGCGGCGCAGGCAAGCGGAGTGGCGCCGGACTGAGTTGACATCGATCGGTGTACGATGAGCGCACCCGGTCCGCCTGCAGACCGCCGCCGCCCGTGACGCCATGCCCGACAATTCCCGCTTTCCTGCCAGTGCCGCTGCCACTGTGACTGCCAATGCCAGCGCAGCCGACCACGTCGCCCCGAAGGCCGTCGACCTCCAACGCCATCAACGCCGCGAACTCGCCCACGCGGCCGCCACGCTGCTGCTCGAAGGCTTCAACAAGCACTATCGCCTGTTCCGCGCCGCCAGCCAGGATGCGCGCAGGATGTGGGTGGAGGGCGATTGGCTGCGCCTGACCCAGGCCACCACCGAGCGCATCGCGTTCTATGACCGCCGCGTGCTGGAAGCGGTCGACGCCTTCGAGCACCGCTTCGGTTCCGGGCGCCTCGATGACGAGACCTGGCAGTTCATCAAGCTCGAATACATCTGCCTGCTGGTCGACCACAAGCAACCCGAACTGGCGGAAAGTTTTTTCAACTCGGTGTGCTGCAAGATCCTGCACCGCACCTATTTCAGCAACGACTTCATTTTCGTGCGGCCCGGCGTCTCGACCGAACACATCCCCTCGCATCCGCCGGCCTACCGTTGCTACTACCCCCTCAAGTCCGGCCTGCGTGCCGCCCTGCATGCCATCATCGATGACCTGTGGCTGGAGCGGCCCTTCACCGATCTGCGACGTGACCTGCAGCGCGTGGTGCGGCGCTGGCGCGAGTTCCTGCCGGCGCCCCTGGTGCTCGAAGCCAATCACCAGATCCAGGTGCTGTCCAGCCTGTTCTTCCGCAACACCTCGGCCTATCTGGTCGGCAAGGTGATCAACGGCAGCCAGCAGTACCCCTTCGTGGTGGCGATCCTGCACGACTCCGTGGGTGGCCTGTACATCGACACCGTGCTGCTCGAAGCCGAACACCTGGCCGTGATGCTGAATTCCAGCCGTGCCTATTTCATGGTCGACATGGAAGTGCCGTCGGCCTATGTGACCTTCCTGCGCACCCTGCTGCCCAACAAGCCCAAGGCCGAGCTGTACAGCATCCTCGGCCTGCAGAAGCAGGGCAAGACGCTGTTCTACCGCGACTTCCTGCACCACCTCGCGCATTCCAGCGACGACTTCGTGATCGCGCCCGGCATCCGCGGCCTGGTCATGCTGGTGTTCACGCTGCCCTCGTATCCCTACGTGTTCAAGGTGATCAAGGACGTGATCGCGCCGCCCAAGCAGGTCAACCGCGAACAGGTCAAGGACAAGTACCAACTGGTCAAGCAGGTGGACCGCGTCGGGCGCATGGCCGATACGCTGGAGTATTCCGACGTGGCGTTTCCCAAGGCGCGCTTCGACCAGGAACTGCTGCGCGAGCTGCGCGCGCTGGCGCCGTCGTTGCTGGAGGAGGACGAGCGCACCGTGGTCATCCGGCACCTCTACATCGAACGGCGCATGGTGCCGCTCAACATCTACCTGGACCGCGCCAATCCGGCGCAGCGCGAGCACGCGCTCAAGGAATACGGCAATGCGGTCAAGGAACTCGCCAAGTCCAACATCTTCGCTGGCGACCTGCTGTTCAAGAACTTCGGCGTGACACGCTACAACCGCGTGATCTTCTATGACTACGACGAGATCGACTACGTCACCCGCTGCAACTTCCGCCGCATTCCGGCGCCGCGCAACGAGGAGGACGAGCTGGCGGCCGAGCCCTGGTATTCGATCAATCCCAATGACATCTTTCCGGAGGAATGGGCCACCTTCCTGCTCACCGATCCGCGCACGCGCGAGGTCTTCATGGCCTGCCATGCCGACCTGTTCGATGCCCAGAGCTGGCAGGCGGTGCAGGCCAGGCTCAAGTCCGGCGACGTGCCCGAGGTGATCCCCTATCCCGGCGAGCTGCGCTTCCGTAACGTCTATGGCGAGGGTGCCGCGCATCGACCGCCACGCCGCCCGGCTGCGCCGCGCCTGCAGCCGATGAGCGACCTGCCGGAAGGCTACGAGGATGCTGCCGCGCGCCGCGCACCCTATGGGCGCTTCTCGATCGAAAGCGACTGAAGCCGCGGACCGCGTGCGCTACCAGACGGTGGCGCGCTGCGCCGGCGGCAGGTACATCGATTGGCGGCGGTGCACACCGAAGGCACGGTACCAGCCGTCCAGGTTGCGCACGGTCGCGGCGCGATAGCGCGGCGGCGCATGGCCGTCGGCCACCAGTTGCCAGCGCAGCTGCTGCTCGCGCTGCAGGACGCGGTGCGACTGCGCATAGGCGATGAAGAACTCCTGTTCCGCGCTCAGGCTCCAGCGCCCGGAGCGGTGCGTCGCCGAAGCCGGCGGCCGCGACATGAAGGCATCGTAGGCGGCAGCCAGGCCCGCGACATCGGCGATGTTCTCGCTCAAGGTCTGCTGTCCGTCGACCGTCACGTCATGCAAGGGGCGATAGGCCGAATACTGGCGCACCAGGCTGGCGGAAGCCGCCCTGAAATGCGCCAGGTCGTCCGGGCGCCACCAGTTGCGCAATCCGCCCTGGGCGTCGAAGCGCGCGCCTTCGTCATCGAAGGCGTGGCTGATCTCGTGAGCGATCAGGGCGCCGATGGCGCCGAAATTGGCGGCGTCGCTGCCGGCGGGATCGAAGAAGGGCGGTTGCAGGATCGCGGCCGGGAAATTGAGGGCGTTCTGCAGCGGCAGGTTGACCGCGTTGACGGCCTGCGCCGCCATGCACCAGTGCTCGCGATCGGTGGGCCGGTCGAGTCGTGCGATCTCGGCGGCCAAGTGAAAGCGTCCGGCGCGTTCACGGTTCCCGACCGGATCGTCATGGCTGACCAGCAGCTCATCGTAGGTCTGCCAGTGCTCGGGGTGGCCCACCCCGATGTACAGGGCGCGCAGCTTCGCGTGCGCCTCGGCGCGCGTGGCCGGCGCCATCCAGGCCAGGCGCGCGATGCGCCGGTCGAAGGCATCGACAATGCGGCCCACCATGGCCTGCACCCTGGCGCGCGCGCCGTCGGGAAAGTGGTGCGCCACGTAGAGCTGGCCGAGTGCGTCCGGTACCGCCTGGCTGACCTCATCCAACGCACGCTGCAGCCGCGCGCGCTGGCGCGGCGTGCCGGCCAGCGCCGTGCCATACATGGCAAAGGCCTCCTGATCGAAGAGCTTGGGCAGTACCGCGGCGTAGGCGTCGAGCAGATGTACGCGCAGCCAGTCGCGCCAGACCGGCAGCGGCACTTCATGTGCCAGGCGGCCCAGACTGCTCATGGCCCCCGGATGCCAGACGACGATCCTGGGTTGCGCGCCCAGACCGATTGCAGCAAGCAGCCGGTCCCAGTCCAGACCGGGGGCCTGACTGGCGAAGTCTGCGCGCGTCCACGCCAGTTCGGCGCGCGTGACCTGCTCCGATTCGGCACGGCTCGCATGGCCGCGCGCCAGTCCGGTCTCCAGGTCCAGCACCGCCTGTGCGCGCGTAGCGGCGTCGGTGAAGCCGGCGAGTGCCAGCATGCGCTCGAAATGCAGCCGCAGCCGTGCGCGCAGTGCGGCTGCGCGCGCCTTGTCGTCGAGGTAGGTGTCGCGGTCGGGCAGGCTCAGACCGCCCTGCAGCAGATAGGGCACGGTATGCGTGGTGTCGTGCACGTCGGGCGCCACCCACAGTCCGAGCACCTGCGGCGTGGCGAAATGGACATTGTCGAGAGGATCCACATCGGCCAGCACCGTGGCGCCAAGCGCGCTGGCAAGGCTCGCCGGATCCTGGACGGCTTCGATGGCGTCCAGTTGGCCGCGCACCGGCGTCAGGTCGTGCGCGGCGATGGCGGATTCGTCCAGGAACGCGCGATAGATGTCGACCGCGCGCAGCGCGTCTGCGCTGGCATGCGCGGCGTCGAGGCCTTCGAGCGCAGCACGCAGTTGGGCGCTGACCGCTTCGTCGAGCAGGTCGAAATTGCCCCAGCGGCTGCGGTCGCCCGGGATCGCGGTGCTCTCCAGCCAGCGGCCGTTGGCGTAGCGATAGAAATCCTCGCCAGCCGCCACGCTGCGATCCATGGCGGACGGTTCGAATCCGGCCCGCGCCGTGCCGCCGGTGAGCGCCAGGAGCACCGCCAGCGCGGCCGCCGGGCAATGAACCGCGCGTCGCCTGCCGAAAAGAAGCCAGCAGATCATCGATATCGTCTCGCTCTTCGAGGGCAGGCCGCTACCTGCGGACTCCGGACCATACCGTGAATCGCAGGCGTGAGGAAACCTGGGTGCTCGGCGCGCCGGGCCGCCCTGCCATCGTTGCGGCATGAACGTGCTTGCTGGTGCTGCATGGGCATGCTATAGTTGCGGTCTTGGTTGGCTACGGACGCGGGGTGGAGCAGTCTGGCAGCTCGTCGGGCTCATAACCCGAAGGTCGCAGGTTCAAATCCTGCCCCCGCAACCATCCAAGACAATGACTTAGCCTCGGTGATGAACCGGGGCTTTTTCACGTCTGGTGCTATGTAGGCACCATGTAGGCGGATAGGCAGGGCTGCTCGGCGAAACGTGCAAGATCGAGGCATCGCGACGGCGGAGCCACCAGATGACATCATCAGGCGGGAGCTGTTCGGGGCATCGGGTAAAGAAAGCCTGACTTTCTCGCGATGTTCGCACCTGAGGCAAACAGGGCAGGATAGGTACTGAGCGCTGCTGTCCGCGCATGGCTCGCGTTCCAGGCCGAAGCAATACCCCTTGATGGCGCGCACCCGCACCTCGTCTGGTCTGCTGCAGACTTGCTCGGCAGCATTAACGCAGCGCTTCTCTCGATGCGGCTGCTCATCGATGGCTACATTGTTCCTTCAGGGGGGCAGGTCAGGGCGTCCACGCTACGCTAACTGAGCGAAAGACCTTTTCGCAGTAGCACCGGCTCAACGATTTTGTCTCTGTCAAGGGACCACATCCATTTCGTGGCGAAGTCCTGGACCTCGGCGATGCTGTCGAAGTGGTGCTGGGCCAGCCACTCGTAGCGAACGGTTCTGTTGAATCTCTCGGCGTACGCGTTCTGCTGCGGCTTGCCACGCCACTCGATGACCTGGTCCAGGCTGCGGTTCACCCTTAGTGTTGACGCCACACGCGCAACTGGTCGCCGATCGGCGCTGTGACCCTGAACCCCGAACGCGACAGCATCGTCAGCATGGCAGTCCAGGAGGAAAAAAATAGGAGCGAAAGTTGCATGGCCGAGGCGACAACTACCTTGACGCGCGCCGCTGCCGACCTGGCCGGAGGTCTGCTTCGGGTCGCTTGGAGCCCCTCAAGTTGGGGAAAGCGGCGGTAGGTGCAGGTGAGTCATCCGCTTGAATCTCCGCTGCGGTCCCTTGGACCACCGACACCATCGCGCGCGAGAAGCTATACTAACGGTTGACGTTAATAGCGGGACTCGTTACTATTTCGCATGATCAAGACCTTCAACTGCGGTGACACACAAGCCCTGTTTGAAGGGCGCCGTGTGGCGAGGTTTGCGAACATCGCAGCGGTTGCGGTTCGGAAGCTCCAACAACTCCATGCGGCCACCTCGCTGGACTTCCTGCGGATACCTCCGGGCAATCGGCTTGAGTCGCTGGTGGGTGACCGGGCGGGGCAGCACAGCATCCGCATCAACGACCAGTGGCGCTTGTGCTTTGTCTGGCGGGAAGGCCATACACATGAGGTCGAGATCGTGGACTATCACTGATGGAGAGCAAACATGTCTCGTGAAATTCCCCTGGCCCATCCTGGCGTCATCCTCGCTGAGGACTGGCTGAAGCCGATGGGTATCAGCCAGTACGCGCTGGCCAAGGGGATTGGTGTGCCGCCGCGGCGGATCAATGAAATTGTGAAGGGCCTGCGTGGGATCACCGTGGATACGGCACTGCGATTCGGGGCCTACTTCGGGACGGATGCGCAGAGCTGGATCAATCTGCAGACGCACTACGACACCGAGACTGCGCGCGACGCGATGGCCGAAACGCTGGAGCGCATCGCGCTGGACAAGGCCAAGCGCGTAGCGTGACAGGGCAGCAGGCGCGGTAATTTCGGGGCAGCCTTCGGGATAGGCGCGAACACGACAATGTTGAGATTGCGGGTGAACCGGTGGCGCTGATGACACGCAGCTTCAAGGCTACCGTTCAGGCGCGTATCGCCGCAGACGCGGGATTCCGTGACGCCCTGTTGCAAGAGGTCATCGACGCGATCCTGGAGGGCGATTGCGAAACGGGGAACGCCATCCTGCGCGACTTCATCGGAATCGGGCTGGTACCGCCTCAGCAGGATCTTTGACCGGTGCGCAGGCCGCCCCCTGATGGGGCGACGGCGCCGCACTGTCTGTGCCGCAAACGCGGTTGAATCGGCCCTGAAGACCTTGAGGCCACCGGCAGGTACCAGCCGGCGCTCCCACGGGCTCGCACGCCGCGACGATCGTGATCCCTGACTCGGTGACTCGCGGGACGAAGAGACTCCGCCTGGCAGATCTGCCGACCCATGACGACACCTGGGACAACAGCGTTTCGCTTCGCCGGCAGGATCTGTATGACGAGGAAGTGACGCGGTCCTGCCGACTGTGCCGCAGCTGTGCCTGAATCAGCCTGGAATCCTGCTTGGCAAGCATTGCAAGTGACTGATTGAAAACACTACTCGGGCGCCCAAAGCGCCTCATAACCCGAAGGTCGCAGGTTCAAATCCCGCCCCCGCAACCATCCAGGACAATGACTTAGCCTCGGTGATGAACCGGGGCTTTTTCACGTCTGGTGTCTGCGCAAGCATATTGCGGGAAAGCATCGTTGGCATCCCGGGTGTTGTCGTCGGCCTGCGGGCGCTATGAACGCGGCGACAGCGCGCGCGCCTGTGCCTGGGCGCGTGCCAGCAGCGTGGCGAAGGGCTCCGGGCGATGGATCAGGTAGCCCTGGCACATGTCGATGCCCAGCGCCTGGAGTTCGGCGCGCACGTCGGCGCGTTCGACGAATTCGCCGATGGTCTTGACGCCGACGATCCTGGCGACGTCGGCGAAGCAGCGCACGGCGGCATGATCGAGGGGGTTCTCCAGCATGCGCGACACGAACTGTCCGTCGATCTTGAGCAGGTCGACCGGCAGGTGCTTGAGGTAGCCGAAGGAGGAGGCGCCCGAGCCGAAATCGTCGAGCGCGATGCGCGGCCCGAGCGCGCGGATCTCGTCGATGAATTCGCTGGCGTCGGCGAGGTTGGTGATGGCGACCGTTTCGGTGATCTCGAAGCACAGCTTGCGCACGTCGAAGGCGGCCGAGCGGATGCGCGCCTGCAGATCGCGGTGGAAGGAGCGATCGCCGATCGACTGGCCCGACAGGTTGATCGCCACCATGTCGACCCCATCCAGCTCGTCCGGCCGGGCTTCCAGCATGTCGAAGGCATGGCGGATCACCCAGCGATCGATGCGCGGGGTCAGGTGGTAGCGCTCGGCTGCCGGCATGAAGGCCCCGGGTGCGATCATCGAGCCGTCGACGTCCTGCAGGCGCAGCAGGATCTCGCAGTGCAGGGCGGTGCTTTGCGGCGTCTGCAGCGGCGCGATGGTCTGCGCGTACAGCACGAACTGGTCGTCGTCCATGGCCTGCTCCAGCCTGGAAGTCCAGCCCATCTCGCCCTTGCGCGCCTGCATCAGGCTGTCGGTGTCGAACCAGGCATGGACACGGTTGCGGCCACCTTCCTTGGCTGCGTAGCACGCCGTGTCGGCTGCCTGCAGCACCAGCGACAGGTTCTGCCAATGCTCGTCCATGGCGACCAGACCGATGCTGGCGCCGACGCGGAAGCGCCGGCCATCGTGCATGAAGCGGAATTCCTCCATCTGGTCGCAGATCTGCTTGCCGATGCGCTGGGCGTGCGTCGCATCGCAATGTTCCAGCAGGATGCCGAACTCGTCGCCGCCCAGGCGTGCCACCGTGTCGCGGTCGCGGTTGCGGTCGCGCACGTGCTGGCGCAGCAGGGCGCTGACCTGCTTGAGCAACTGGTCGCCGATGGCGTGCCCGCACGAGTCGTTGACCAGTTTGAACTGGTCGAGATCGATGTACATCACGCCGTGCACGCTGTGATCGGTCTTGGAGTGCGTGAGCGCGCGCACCACGCGCGCCTCGAATTCGCTGCGGTTGACCAGCCCGGTCAGCATGTCGTGGGTGGCCCGGTGCACCATTTCGCGGCTCAGGCGCCGCTGCTCCGACACGTCATGGAACACCAGCACGGCGCCCACCACCTGTCCGTCCGGATCGCGCACCGGTGCGGCCGAGTCCTCGATCCCGATTTCGAGGCCTTTGCGCGAGATCAGCACGGTGTCGCCGGCCAGTCCGATGGCTTTTTCCAGCGCCAGACAGCGGCTGACCGGATTCGATGCGGGTTGTCGCGTATCGTCGCCCACGCAGCGGAACACCAGGCCGATCGGCAGGCCGCGAGCCTCATCCTTGAGCCAGCCGGTCATCTGTTCGGCGGCCGGGTTGAGCCATGCGACGTGGCCCTGGCGGTCGGTGGTGATCACGGCTTCGGCGATCGAGTCGAGCGCGATGCGCATGACTTCGTGGCTTTCGGCCAGCGCGCGGCGGATCTGCCGGCGCTCGGTGACATCCTGCAGGGCCCCGACCAGGCGCCCCGCCGGGCCAGCGAGCGCCTCGAAGCGTCCAGTGGACTGGGCCCAGAATGTGCGGCCGCGCGCCGAGATCATCTCGAGTTCGAGTTCGTAGGGCGTGCCGTTCGCCATGCAGTCCTGCACGGCCTGCTCGATCAGCGGCCGGGTGCTCGCGACATAGTAGTCCAGGGCCTCTTCGGTGCTGGGGCAATGCCCGACCGGTCGGTCGTGCAACAGGCAGGTCTGGTCCGACCAGGTGACGGTGCGCGAGGCGACGTCGTATTCCCATCCGCCCACCTTGGCCAGCGCGCCGGTGCGTGCCAGGCGTTCCTGGCTGGCACGCAGCTCGAGTTCGAATTTGTGCCGTTCGCTGATGTCGGTGTGGATGGCAAACACACCATCGAAGTCTCCATTGGCGTCGCGGCTGGGCGCCAGCATGACGTGGCAGAAGCGCAGCGCGTCGCGGGTCTGCACCGCGCGCTCGGTGAGGATGGTCTCGCCGGCCAGCGCGCGCCGCAGGAAGGGTTCGATGGCGGCCACCACCTCCGGCGGGTAGACCGCCGAAATGTGGCGGCCGATCAGGGCTTCCGGTTCGATGCCGAACCAGTCGGCGTAGGCGCGGTTGGCAAAGCGGTAGCACAGCGTGCGATCGAGATGCGACGCGATGCCGGCGATGTTGTCGGCCACCAGCCGCAGCCGCTGCTCGCTGCGGCGCAGCGCTTCAGCGGCCAGGTGTTCGCGCGTGACGTCGAACGCGAAGATCAAGGCGCCTGCGACGGCGCCACTCGCGTCGTGATGCGTTGCCGTCGTGATGCTGACCCAGTGCTCACCCTTCCGAGTGACGTTCGGCGGCGCCGGCCCGGGATTGCCACCCGTCAGCAGCGGGCGCAGGATCGCCGCGTATTCCGGATAGCATTGCTCGCCGCGCACCTCGCGCACGGTGCGCCCGATGAATGCGGACGCCGGCTTGCCGTTGACCTCGCAGAAGCGGCGGTTGACGAAGCGGAAGCGTTCGTCGCGGTCGACGTAGGCGATGGTTGCAGGAACGTGCTCCGCGACCGTGCGCAGCAGTGCCTCGCTGCCCGCCAGTTGGCGCTGCACGGCCTTGCGTTCGGTCACGTCCTGCAGTGCGGCCAGGGTGCGCAGCGGTCGGCCCTTGCGGTCACGCTCGAGCACGGCGGAAAGCTCGACATCGATCAGCGCACCGTCCTTGCAGACCATCTGGTAGGCGACGTTTTCCACCGAGCCGGTGCGGAAGAATCGCGGCAGGACGTCCTCGGTGGCGTGCCTTGCGGACTCGGCCGTCAGGAAGTCTACCGAGGGCCGCCCGAGCACCTCGTCGCGTGCATACCCCAGCTTGCGCAGCCACTGGTCGCTGACGGCCAGCAGTCGGCCGTGCATGTCGATTGAATGCAGCATCGCCGGCGTCGATTCATACAGGCGACGCATTTTCTCACCCGGATCCGGTGGCCGCGACGCCCGCCACTGCCACCCTGCCGCGATCGTGGCTGCGCCAGATCGGAGTGGCGTCCAGTTGCCGGCGGCCCCTCCCTACGCGTCCTGGAAACGGCAGCCTTGCGCTACCCGGCGCATCGAGGATCAGCCTACGCTTTCAAACGTCCGTTTGCCACAACTGTTGTGACAATGTTGCACTGTCGTTTCAGGTGAAGGTTCTTTCGAGCGAATCGATCAACACGCCCAGCAAATCACCGTGGCGCGTGGTCGGCGGAAGCGGACAGCCTGCCTGCCTTGGTCACGGTCAAGGGCGGTCGGGGGGCTTCGGCGGGTCGCTGGGCGGCCGGTCGGCGTCGCTCAGGGGGTAGGGGTCGGCGGTGTGCACCGGTCCCTTCATCACGACCACCACAAAGGCACCAATGGCGAGGGTGATCATGCTGGTCAGGTGGAAGGCGAACACGCCGATCGCCAGGTAGTCGGTGGTCTGGATGAGGCGGTCGTGATCGATGGCCGGATAGAGGTGGGCGGCCAGGCGCAGCAGCAGCGAGGGCAAGGCGATGGCGACCCCTCCCAGCAAGACTGCCGCCGGCAGTTGACGCAGGATCCTGCGCTCAAGCCCGGGCGGACTGGTGGGGGCGCGCGTGAAACGCGAGAACCAGCGGAACATGCGGAACCCTGCGCCGGCAGGCCGGCGCAGGCTGGCAGAATGCAGGAACGCAGATCACGCGCTTTGCCCGTGCAAGGATGCCGGGGATGACATCCCTTGCCGCATCAGCGCGGGGCCGGGCTCCAGTTGGGCGGCAGCGCGATACGCACGGTCGGGTGGGTGACCGTCTGCGTTGCGGCCATCTGCACGGCGGGTGCCGGGCTGGCCTGGTTGAGGGCGGGCGTAGCCGGGGCGGCAAGCGACGCGCCCAGCAGGATGGAAACTGTCAGCATTTCAGTAGACTCCAAAGGTCATGTCGTTCGGTCGGAGCTTGGCGGCATTGCTGCCGCTCACTCCTGGGCTATGGATCGCAAATCAACCGGATGCCTTGCGGAACCCGATTGGGTCTTCGATCACGCCCCCCCGAGCGGACCCCCCCGTCCGGATGGCTGCAACCAGCACCAGCCGGAACGTCGGCGCAATCCACTGACGTGACAGGGAGGAAAGCTAAATTGTTGACATTGGTTTGTCAATGCACCACGTGGCCTGCGCGCTCATTTTGCCGCCGCTGCCAGCGCTGTCGTGGCAATTGCCTGGATCGCCGCGGCGACAGCGCGCAGGGCATGCGCTGCGTGTGCCGGATCGACGTTCGCTGTTCTGGCGATCACGTCCACCAGGTTCTGCGGCGTCAGCGCGGGCGCTTCGTCGGATGTGCCTGCCGTGGGCGCGCCCGCTGCACGGGCGCTGCCGAGCGGAATGCATTCCGGGCGCGGCTGCACGGACACCATCGAGACGGCCAGACCGCTGGCGACACTGGTCAATCTGGCGCAGTCGGGTTCGGCAAGACCGGTGGCGCTGGAGACGGCTTTGATCACGGATTCGGCATTCATTTTGGCTTTTCCTCGAGCTGAAGGGCAACAGGGTGGAGCGGCATCGCTGCCTGTGCTTCGATCTCCCGGCTGGCGAGATCATGCGCCTGGCGTGTCCAGGCCGCATCGTCGCCGATGGCGGCCGCGAACTGGCGCTCGGCATCGACCAGGTCGGCGTGGCTGGCGGCCGCGTCGCCCTGCGCCAGTGCGATCCGGCCGAGGAGCAGGCGGTCGCGCGCGACCCTCGCCGAGAAGGCCGTGCCGCCCTGCATCTGCAGGTCGAGTTCGAGTGCCTGCCTGGCGTCCTGTGCGGCCTCGGCGAGAGCGCCAGTGCCCAGCCGGGCCTCGGCGCGCAGCGCCTGCAGGATCGCCAGGCTGGAAGCTGGCGTGCCCGCCACGGCCAGGGCGGCCGTCAGCGTCTGCGCCGCGCTCGCGAAGCTGCTTTGCGCGAGGTCGAGCACGGCGCGCGCACGCAGTCGGTACTGGTGGGCCGACGCGCTGGCACCGCTTGCTGCATTGGCCAGAGCGACTGCCTGGCGGTAGTGTCGTTCGGCGGCGTCGATCCGGCCAGCACGTGCTTCCGCCATCGCCGCCGCCAGCAGCAGCCGCTCGCCGACCGAGCGGTCGCCGCCATTCGATGCGCCGAAACCCTCCAGGTAGGCGTCGGCGGCGGCATCGTAGCGGCCCATGTCGGCCAGGATGGCGGCGCGCGTTTCCTGCATCGAGACCGGAATGATCCTGTCCGGCACGTCGGCATGGACAATGCCGATGGCTTCCTCGACCAGTCCGAGCGCGGTGCGCGGATCGCCGGTCTTGCGCGCACATTCGATCAGCGCGAGGCGCGCGCGCGCGCCCCATTCGCCGCGGTCGCCACCCAGCCGGCGGAGTTCGGCCAGTGACTCGGCGGCGCCGCTTTCGGCCTGCTGGAGATCCCCGATCTGGGATTGCGCCTCGGCACCGAAGAGCAGCAGGATGGCATGCAGGCGCGGCGAGCGGCGCGAGGCAGTGCTCCAGATCCCGAGCGCGCGTGCGACGGCATGCGCGGCTGCGGCGCCGTTGAAGTCGAACAGTTCAAGCTGGGCCTGGCTGGCCAGGCATTCCACGGCGGCGGCGGCAGTGGTACCAGAGCGGCTGATGATCGTGGCGAGCTCGCGGCGCGCGTCGTCGATCGAGCCGGCATTGCCGGATGCCCCGCGCAGCAGCGCCAGGTTGCAGCCGATGATCGCGCGCAGGCCGGTATCGGGCGAACCCTCGAGCAACTGCATGGCGCGCTCGAAATAGCTGCTGGCCGCCTGCATGCCTTCGACATCCACTTTGAAATCACCGACCGTCTTGAGCACGGCGGCACGCGCCTCGGGCTGCTGGGCGAACTCCTTGGCCGACATCGCATCGGCGCGATCGATCAGCTCCGGGATCGATACCGGGCGGCCGGTCCGGCCGGCTTCCTGCAGCAGGTCGGACAGGAAGCCGTCCACCGCATCGCGATATTCCAGCGCCGCCAGCGCGCGATCGCGCTCGCGTGCCGCGATGCCGGCCTGGTTGGCGGCCTCGTGGGCCTGCCACAGCGCGATCGTGAGGCCGCTCACCAGGGCCGCAGCGATCATGACCACGGTGCCCACCACCAGACGGTTGCGTGCCAGGAAGCGCTGGATGCGGTAACGCCGGCTGGCCAGCCGGGCGTGCACGGTGCGTCCGTCCAGGAAGCGGCGCAGCTCGTCGGCAAAGGCCTGGGCAGTGGCATAGCGTGCCTCCGGCGCGGTGCTCAGGGCCTTGAGCAGGATGGCGTCAAGGTCACCGCGCAGCAGGCGCGCCGCCTGGGCATCGATGGCCACGCTGCTCGGCAGAGCCGGGTGGCCGCTCAGGATCGCCTCTTCCAGCGCCGCGCGCGAGTTGCTGCGCGGCTTGCAGGCGCGCACGCCGGTGAGCAGTTCATACAGCAGGGCGCCGAGGGCATAGATGTCGGTGGCGGTGGTCACGGCAGCACCCAGCACCTGCTCGGGAGCCGCATACGCCAGTGTCAGCGGACGTCCAGCCTGGCGCGTGAGCTCGGTTTCCTCCACCACGCCGCTCTCGCTCGCCAGCATCTTGGCGATCCCGAAGTCGAGCAGCTTCACCTGCCCTGCTGACGTCACCATCACGTTGGCAGGTTTGAGATCGCGGTGCACGACCAGGCGCGCATGCGCATATGCCACGGCTTCCAGCACGTCGATAAACAGGCTGACCCGGGCACGCGTGTCGAGACGGCGCGTGGCACAGCTGCGGTCGATCGACTCGCCCTCGACCAGTTCCAGTGCCAGGTAGGGCCGGCCATTGTCGGCTGCGCCGGCATCGTAAAGGTGCGCGATGTGCGGGTGGTTGAGGTCCGCCAGCACCTTGCACTCGCGCGAAAGGCGCTCGCTCAGTGCGCGATCGCTCCATTCGGCGTGGGGAATCTTGAGGGCGACGCGCCGGCGCACCCTGCCGTCGGCGCGCTC
Source organism: Pseudomonadota bacterium (assembly GCA_028873535.1). Lineage (GTDB taxonomy): Bacteria > Pseudomonadota > Gammaproteobacteria > Burkholderiales > Ferrovaceae > CAIVHB01. Next base: position 1,497 of record JAGWIJ010000012.1, on the reverse strand, counting down.
TGCGGCCCAGACGGTGGACATGCCGCCCTGGCCCAGCACGTGCAGCAGGCGGTAGGGCCCGACCTGGTCGCCGGGCGCGTCGGCCGCCGGAAGCGCCGCGAGCATCAGGCGCGCCAGGGTGTCACCGTATGTGGGCGTCGCGCTGGTACCGCCCGCCGCATGCTCGGCAAGCAGCTGGCGCAGCACCGTCAGCAGTTCGGCGGATTCTCCGTGCAGGTTCGCCAGCCAGCGCGCGCGGCTCGCGTCATCGAGGTTCAGCGCTTCTTCGAGCAGGCCGTTCAGGCGCTGCCACTGCTCCCGGTCGAGTTCCGCGAGCGGCGCGCTCACTTGCGTATCGCCACCCGCAACATCAGCCGGGCGCGTTCCCAGCCGCGGCGCACCGTACGCTCGTTGACCCCCAGCGATTCGGCGATCTCGCTTTCGTCAAAGCCGCCGAAGAAGCGCATCTCGACGATCTGGCGCAGGCGCGGATCGCTGGCCTCGAGTTCGAGCAGCGCCTCGTTGATCTGCTCGATATCGGCGTCGATCCCGCCGTGCGTATCGAGCAGGCCGGTCGACAGCGTCAGGTGGATCGCGCCGCCGCCCCGGCGTTCGGCACTGCGCTTGCGCGCGAAGTCCACCAGGATCGAACGCATGACCTGTGCCGCATAGGCCATGAACTGGCCGCGCGAACGCGCCTCGAGCTGGGCGCCCCTGGCGAGGCGTTCGTAGGTTTCATGCACCATCGCCGACGTATCGAGCAGCGTGAGTGCGTTGTTGCGCGCCAGTCGCGAGTGCGCCAGTCGCCGCAGTTCCGGATACAGCTCGCTGACGATCCTGCCCAGGGTGTCGCGATCGGAGCCGATGGCGTGACCCTTGAGCATGCTGGTGATATCACTCATGCCTGCGTGTGCTCTGTGCGCGATCTCTGGGGAAGGGGGCGGAGTCGCAGACGCGTCCCGCTACCCTGCGGAGGTGCCCCTGGGCTTGCCTGCGGCCCGCCACGGCGGGCTTGCCTTGAGAATCTTGAAACCTTCCCGGGCGACTGACAACTGGCCAGATGTACTAGCCGGCCACGCGGTCGCTGGATGCGGGCGGTTTTCGCCGGGCAGGCAGGGGCGCGGCCCGGCAGGCGACCGGGCCGCGCGCGATCTGCGATCAGCGTTCGCGGTCGTGCTCCGGTTCCCGCTCATGCGGGCGGTCTTTTTCGTGCGCATGGTCCGCTTCGTGAGCGTGGTCCTGGGCGCGTTCGGGTGCGCGCTCCTGCTGCCGTTCCGGGACACGGCCGGGACCGGGCGCATTCTGGACAGCACCTTCCGGCGTGGCCTCGCGCCGGGGCGCTGGCGCCGCCCCAGGATACTGCGGCGGCGCTGCTGCAGCGTTGCCGGGTTGCACGGGCATGCGCTGGGATTGCGACGGTGGCGGCAGGCTGTTTGGTGGCCGGCCTTGCTGGAAGGCCGGCACTGCCTGCTGGCTGCCGGGCGGTGGTGCCTGGATCGGGACGACCGCCTGCTGCCC
>JAGWIJ010000112.1 GCA_028873535.1 Pseudomonadota bacterium | reverse complement strand
TGGGCTGCGGCCGGCGACTGCTCCACGGCAAGCGCCAGCGGCATGGCACCCAGCCATCCGCACAGGGCGCTCAGCAGGGCGCAGGCGCGGAACATTGTGCGGCGCGCGAGGAAGGTCGGTGGCGTGGACATGGCAACTCCTGCGAGAAACTCGCGTGATGTGGGCGGACGGTGGTGGTGGTGCTGGGCCGTGATCAGTGCGGCTGCCCGGTGCTGGCGCCGGCGTGGGATTCGGGTGCGGCGGCCGCGGACACGGGCGCCGGGCACTGGCACGTTTCGCGCAGCGCACGCAACTCGCGGTGCAGCGCGCGCCGGCGCTCAGGCACGCCGTCGTTGAACACGTCAAACAACCATTGCTGCTGCGCCGTATCTGCAGCCGCCAGCGCCTCGCGCAATCGCGCGTACAGCGGAGACTGGTAGAACGCAAGCGCGCGCTCGAGATCGGTATCGCTCAGGGTCTGCCCCAGCCGTTCGGCAAGCCGGCCCAGCAGCCGATCCGGATCGGTCCTGCGCGCGTAGTCATCGACATAGGCGCTCACGGCCGCCTCGATGCGTCCACGCGTTTCGGCAGGGGGGGCGATGTCCTTCATGATTTCCAGCGACATGCGTTCGGCCTGGCGGCGCGCGCCGCTGCGCGCGTCCTCGACTTCGCCAACAACCTTGTCCTGCACGCCGAGGAACTGGATCAGTGCCCGCAGGCGCGCGGCGCGTTCCGGCGCCTGGTCCGCCGAAGCCGGGTTCGTCGCGCTGGCGCCCGTCGCGCTGGCGCTCGCTGCGATCGCGGCGTGTGCCATGAATGACAGCCACGCCAGGAAAATGGCACCAGCAATCGTGCGGGCGCCAGCGGTTGGGAACATCGGATTCGCCTTGCTGGTTGAAGTGGCACGCCCCGCCATCGATCGGCCGGCCATGGGACCCAAGCCATGATTGTCGTCCGCCCGTGTTAAAGATCGGTGAACGAACGCGGCCGCCCAAACCGCCGCCCCAGCGCAATGAAGCGATGCTCGAATTGCCGCCGCACGGCGACGGCCGGATGACTCCGCATGGCGCCTTCATCCGGTGCGCGTGATTCATGTTGTCATTGAAATGCAATATTGTAATTTTCAATGGCAATTGTCTCATTTCGGAGTGACGGCCTTAATGCGGGTGCCATTATTTCCCTCCTCGCACACGCGCTGACCGCGCTGGTGCAGTCGCAATGCCGGCGCCACGGATTCGCATGTCCACGTGCTTTCGGGATTCCCGTATGAAAGTGTAACTGATGGATTGTAAATGAACTTCAGGATTGTCTTGATGCCATTCGGGGGCTCGCAAAGCCGTGCTGCGCGGCATGGCGGCCCTCTACTTCAAGTGAAATATAGAACCTGTCACATATTTTGCCGATTTGTTGTGGCGTGGCAGATTCGCATTTAGTCTTGGCCCCAATTCCTCACTCCTCCCCTTATTCGCGGAGCAATTCGATGGCCAAGATTCTCGTGACTGGCGGTGCCGGCTTCCTGGGTTCGCATCTGTGCGAACGTCTGCTCGGCCTCGGCCACGATGTGCTGTGTGTCGACAATTTTTTCACCGGTTCCAAGCAGAACGTCGCCCACCTGTTGGGTAACCCGCGCTTCGAACTGATGCGCCACGACGTCACCTTCCCGCTGTATGTGGAAGTCGACCAGATCTACAACCTGGCTTGCCCGGCCTCGCCGGTGCACTACCAGTACGATCCCGTGCAGACCACCAAGACCAGCGTGCACGGCGCCATCAACATGCTGGGCCTGGCCAAGCGCACCGGCGCGCGCATCCTGCAGGCCTCCACTTCCGAGGTGTATGGCGATCCCGAGGCGCATCCGCAGCCGGAAAGCTACTGGGGCCGCGTCAACCCGATCGGCATCCGCAGCTGCTACGACGAAGGCAAGCGCTGCGCCGAGACGCTGTTCTTCGACTACTGGCGCCAGCACGGCGTGCAGATCAAGGTGGTGCGCATCTTCAACACCTACGGTCCGCGCATGCATCCCGAAGATGGCCGCGTGGTCAGCAACTTCGTGCGTCAGGCCCTGCAGGGCCAGCCCATCACCATCTACGGTGACGGCAGCCAGACGCGCAGCTTCTGCTATGTCGATGACCTGATCAGCGGCATGATCGCCATGATGAACTCGCCCGCCGACTTCGTCGGTCCGGTCAATCTGGGCAACCCCAATGAGATGACCATGCGCGAACTCGCCGAAGCCGTGGTGGCACAGGTGGGCGGCAACGCCAGCCTGGCGTTCGAGCCGCTGCCACAGGATGATCCGCGTCAGCGCAAGCCCGACATCGCGCTCGCCGCCGAAGTCCTCGGCTGGGCCCCCAAGGTGAACCTGCGCGAAGGCCTGGCGCGCACCGTGGCCTACTTCCGTGCCACGCTGGCGCCCAACGAAAGCGTGCAGGACCTGTCCTATCACCGCATGCAGCGCGCGCGCCTGGCCTGAACGGAACGTCCATGCGTGACGCACTGGGCGTTAGAATGACGATGATGAAAAACCACCCCCATCCTGGCGAACTTTTGCGGGAGGACGTCTTGAGCCCCTTGGGTCTTGAGGTCACCGTCGCGGCGCAACGTCTGGGGCTGTCGCGCACTTCGCTTTCGCGTGTGCTCAACGGCCACGCAGGCATCAGCCCGGACCTTGCCGTACGGCTGGAAAGGGCTGGCGTGAGCACCGCTCGTTTCTGGATGACCCTACAGGCGAACTACGAGCTCAGCCGGGCCGAACAGCGTCCGCAACCGTCGGTCACTCGCTTGCAGGATACGGGCCCCACGAGCTGAGGGGATCCGGGATTGGGTGGTGCCAAGCGCGCAAGCGCCTTTGTCTCCAGGAGGCCGCCGCCTTCCCCGCATTTTTTCTGACACGTCCCTCCGCTAGAATGGTCGGTTCGAGCATTCAGGCGGAGCGGCAGGCACATGATTCTGGTAACCGGGGGAGCGGGCTTCATCGGCGCCAACTTTGTTCTCGACTGGATCGACACGGTCGGCGAACAGGTGGTCAACCTCGACAAACTGACCTACGCGGGCAACCTGTCCAGCCTGAGCCGACTGGCGGACGACGCGCGCCACTGCTTCGTGCGTGGCGACATCGGCGATTCCCAGCTGGTGCGCGAGCTGCTCAAGACCCACAAGCCGCGCGCGGTGGTCCACTTTGCCGCCGAATCGCATGTGGACCGCTCGATCCATGGTCCCGAGGCCTTCCTGCAGACCAATATCCTGGGCACCTTCCGTCTGCTGGAGGAAGTGCGTGCCTGGCACGCCATGCTCGAACCGGCTGCGCGCGCAGCGTTCCGTTTCCTGCACGTATCCACCGACGAGGTCTACGGTTCGCTCGGCGGCGATGATCCGGCCTTCACCGAACAGCATCCCTTCCAGCCCAACAGCCCGTATTCGGCCAGCAAGGCGGCGTCCGACCATCTGGTGCGCGCCTGGCATCACACCTACGGCCTGCCGGTGGTCACCACCAACTGCTCCAACAACTACGGGCCGCTGCAGTTCCCCGAAAAGCTGATCCCGCTGATGATCCACAATGCGCTGGCCGGCCGCGACCTGCCGGTCTACGGCGACGGCGCCAATGTGCGCGACTGGCTGTACGTGGGCGACCACTGCGCGGCGATCCGCCGCGTGCTCGAAGCCGGGCGCCTGGGCGAGACCTACAACGTGGGTGGCAATTCCGAGATGCGCAACCTGGACGTGGTGCATCTGCTGTGCGACCTGCTCGACGAACTGCGTCCGCGCGCGGATGGCGCGAGCTACCGCAGCCAGATCCGCTTTGTCACCGACCGGCCCGGCCACGACCGCCGCTATGCCATCGATGCGCGCAAGCTGGCCGGCGAACTCGGCTGGACGCCGTCGCTGGACTTCGCCAGCGGCCTGCGCCGCACCGTGCGCTGGTACCTGGACAACCAGCCCTGGGTGGACGACGTCACCAGCGGCGCCTACCGCGGCTGGACCGAACTCAACTACGGCGCGCGCAGTGCGGCGCCGGTGGAGGGGGCGCACTCATGAGTACTTCACGCAAAGGCATCATCCTGGCCGGTGGCAGCGGCACGCGGCTCTATCCGGTGACCCGGGTGGTCTCCAAACAGCTGCTGCCGATCCACGACAAGCCGATGATCTACTATCCGCTGGCCACCCTGATGCTGGCGGGCATTCGCGAAATCCTGGTGATCTCGACGCCGCAGGACACGCCGCGCTTCCAGCAGCTGCTGGGCGACGGCAGCGCCTGGGGCATGGATTTCTCGTACTGCGTGCAGCCCTCGCCCGATGGCCTCGCGCAGGCCTTCATCCTGGGACGCGAGTTCCTGGACGGCGGCCCGGCCGCCCTGGTGCTGGGCGACAACATCTTCTACGGCCACGACCTGCAGCCCATGGTGACCAGGGCTGCTGCGCAGACCGATGGCGCCACCGTGTTCGCCTATCACGTGCATGATCCGCAGCGTTACGGCGTGGTCGAGTTCGATGCCGCCGGACGCGCGGTGTCGATGGAAGAAAAGCCTGCGCAACCGAAGTCCAATTTCGCGGTGACCGGCCTGTACTTTTACGATCATCGCGTGGTCGACGTGGCGGCGGCGCTCAAGCCTTCGCCGCGCGGCGAACTCGAGATCACCGACCTCAACCAGTGGTACCTGGAGCGCGGCGAACTCGAAGTGCAGGTGATGGGCCGCGGCTATGCCTGGCTCGACACCGGCACCCATCAGTCGCTGATCGAGGCTTCCAACTACATCGCCACCATCGAGAACCGCCAGGGACTCAAGGTGGCGGCGCCCGAGGAGATCGCCTGGCGCCAGGGCTTCATCGACGATGCCCAGTTGCTGCGGCTGGCGGCCGGCCTGGCCAAGACCGAATACGGCGCCTATCTTGCGCGCCTGCCTGGCGAAGCCGGGGGGAGATGAGACATGGAAGTGCTCGAAACGACCCTGCCTGGCGTGGTGACGCTGCAGCCGCGGCGCTTTGCCGATGACCGCGGCTATTTCTACGAAAGCTTCAACGCGCGCATCTTTGCCACCCTGACCGGCAGCGATGCGCCCTTCGTGCAGGACAACCATTCCTTTTCGCGCGCCGGCGTGCTGCGTGGCCTGCACTACCAGCTGCCGCGCGCCCAGGGCAAGCTGGTGCGCGTGGTGAGCGGGCGCGTGCTCGACGTGGCGGTCGACCTGCGCGCCGGATCGCCCACGCTGGGGCGCTGGACCAGTGTCGAACTGTCGGCCGAGAACGGCCGCCAGCTGTGGATTCCGCCCGGCTTTGCGCACGGCTTCCAGGTGCTGTCGGAGCAGGGCGCCGACTTCCTCTACAAGACCACCGACTACTGGTCACCCGAGCATGAGCACTGCATCCGCTGGGACGACCCCGATCTCGCCATCGAGTGGTCGGATGCGCGCGCACCCATGGTGTCGGACAAGGACGCACGCGGCGGATCCTTCCGCGATGCCATCAAGTTTCCCTGACGCCAGCTGGCCCTGACGCCAGCTGGCCCTGACGGCGCGGCGGCGCGCGCCGCTCAGTCGCCAGGCAGGCCGTCGGGATTCTGCTGCTGCCAGCGCCACGCGTCGGCGCACATGCGTTCCAGATCGAGTTCGGCGCGCCAGCCCAGCACGCGCTGCGCCATGCCCGGGTCGGCATAGCACGCCGCGATGTCGCCTGGCCGCCGGTCGACGATCTGGTAGGGCACGCGGCGGCCGCTGGCGTGTTCGAAGGCGCGGATCATCTCCAGCACGCTGGTGCCACGGCCGGTGCCCAGGTTGACAGTCAGCACGCCCTGGTGTGACTGCAGATGGTCGAGCGCCGCCAGGTGTCCGCGCGCCAGATCGACCACATGGATGTAGTCGCGCACGCCGGTGCCGTCGGGCGTGGGCCAGTCGTTGCCGTACACCGACAGCAGGGGGCGCCGACCCACTGCCACCTGGGCGACGAAGGGCACCAGGTTGTTGGGAATGCCGGCCGGGTCTTCGCCGACCAGCCCCGAGGGATGCGCGCCGACCGGGTTGAAGTAGCGCAGGTTGGCAATGCGCCAACTGGCATCCGAGCGCGCCACATCGCCCAGGATCTGCTCGATCATGAGCTTGCTGCGCCCATAGGCATTGGTGGCGCTGAGCGGGAAGTCCTCGCGGATCGGCACGCTGGCCGGATCGCCGTACACCGTGGCGGACGAGGAGAACACCAGCGTGCGCACCTGCGCTGCGAGCATCGCTTCGATCAGGATCGCAGTGCCGCCCACATTGTGGTCGTAGTACCAGCCCGGCCGCAGCACCGATTCGCCGACCGCCTTCTTGCCCGCGAAATGGATCACGGCGCTGATCGCGTGGCGCTCGAACACGCTGCGCACGGCGGCGCGATCGCGCAGGTCGGCGCGCTCGAAAGCCGGCAGGCGCCCGCTGATGGTGGCGACGCGGTCGAGCGCGCTGCGCTTGGAATTGGAGAGGTCGTCGAGGATCACCACCTGCCGGCCCGCAGCCAGCAGTTCGATGACGGTGTGGGAGCCGATGTAGCCGGTGCCGCCGGTGACGAGGATCATGGGTGGGAAGCGCGCAAGCGGGAGGACGGGAACGGCCATTATCGCACTGCCGATGGCCGGCCCGGATGACAGGCACGGCGCGGTGGCCGTCATCCGGGCCTGTCGCCGCATGTGCTAGGCTCACCGCAGGAGCGCTCGCGAAATCCGTGCCGGCGCGCCGCTTTCCACTCATCCCTCGATTTGCGTCCTCCGACATGTCCGAACTGATTCCCGTCATCCTTTCCGGCGGCAGCGGCACCCGCCTCTGGCCCCTTTCGCGCACCCTGCGTCCCAAGCAGTTCCTGGACGTGACGGCGGGCGGCACCCTGTTCCAGCAGACGCTGTGCCGGCTGGCCGGCCTCAAGCCGGGCCGCCCGGTGGTGGTGGCCAACCAGGACCATCGTTTCCTGGCGGGCGAGCAGTGCCGCGAGATCGGTGTCGCGCCGGGTGCGATCATTCTCGAACCGGTGGCGCGCAACACCGCACCGGCCATCGCGGTGGCGGCACTGGCGGCGCTCGACGCCGCCGATGGCAGCGACCCGGTGCTGCTGGTGCTGCCTTCGGATCATGTGATCGCCGACGTCGCCGCCTTCGAGCAGGCCATGCGCGCCGGCATCGCGGCCGCCGAGCAAGGCCGCCTGGTCACCTTCGGCGTGGTGCCGACGCATGCCGAAACGGGCTTCGGCTACGTCAAGGCCAGCCAGCGCCCGGAAGCCGGCCACGCCACGCCGGTGGCGCGCTTTGTCGAAAAGCCCAAGGCCGACGTGGCCGAAGGCTACCTGCGCGAAGGCAGCTACCTGTGGAACAGCGGCATGTTCATGTTCAAGGCCTCGGTGTTCCTGGCCGAACTGGCGCGCCACCAGCCGGAAATGGATCAGGCCTGCCGCGCCTCGTGGCACGCCGCCGCGCGCGACCTCGAGTTCGTGCGCCTGGATGCCGCGACTTTCGGCTTGTGTCCCTCGGACTCGATCGACTATGCCGTCATGGAAAAAACCGACCGTGCCGTGGTCGTGCCGCTGGATGCCGGCTGGAGCGATGTCGGCGCGTGGTCGGCGGTGTGGGAGCTGCAGCCGCGTGACGCGCAGGGCAATGCCACGCGCGGCGACGTGCTGCTGCAGGACGTGCGCAACAGCTATGTGCAGGCCGAACGCCGTCTGGTGGCGATGATCGGTGTCGAGGATCTGATCGTGGTCGAGACCTCGGATGCCGTGCTGGTGGCCCACAAGGACCGCGCCCAGGACGTCAAGAAGGTGGTTGACCGCCTCAAGGAATCCGGCCGCAACGAGGTCGTGCACCACCGCGAAGTGTTCCGCCCCTGGGGCTCCTACGATTCGGTCGACGACGGCGACCGCTTCCAGGTCAAGCGCATCACCGTCAACCCGGGCGCCAAGCTCTCGGTCCAGATGCATCACCACCGCGCCGAGCACTGGGTCGTGGTGTCCGGCACGGCCAAGGTGCGCATCGGCGACAAGGAGCAGCTGGTCACCGAGAACCAGTCGGTCTACATCCCGCTGGGCGTGGTCCATTCGCTGGAGAATCCCGGCAAGCTGCCGCTGCACCTGATCGAAGTGCAGTCGGGCTCCTACCTGGGCGAGGACGACATCGTGCGTTTCGAGGACCGCTACGGCCGCGCCTGAGCGCTGGGCGACCGCGCGGCCGGCGATTCCGGCCTCAGGGGCCCTGCAGCAGGGCCGCGCAATCGTGATCCGGCGTGCAGTCCTCGTCCGCCGCTGACGCGACGTTGCGGGCTTCGAGTGCCAGCGCGAACACCATCGCCACCAGCAGGATGGCCAGCGCCATCATGTAGGCCGGCTGGTGAAAGGCGCGCTGCAGGGGCAGGGACAAGGGGGCAGTCAACTGGCTGGGCATGATGGGTCTCCTGGTCTGGGCCGCGCCGGGATATGCGCGCCTCCACCCTCCAATACGGAGTTCCGGCGCCTGACCGGACACGGTCCCGGCGCGCACGCCAGGAAAAAAAAGAGCGCCACCGGGAAGCCCGGCGGCGCGCAAAGGAGGTCTACCAAGGAGAGTGATCCCAATCCAGCAACAACGTCCGGCACACCCCAGGGATCAGTGGGTCTGCCGGATTACGGCAAAATCAGGCATTGGTCTTGATGCGCGGCTCGGGGCGCGGATGAATGCGCGGACGGCCCGGCTTGGCGAATTCGGACAGCGGACCCGACACCTTGCGGGTGCGGCCCTGCGGGAACTTGATCTCCGGCGCCCAGGTGCTGAACAGCAGCGCCGAGTTGAGCTGGAGGGCCGGGTTGTAGCCGGCGGGAATATCGTTGCGGGGCTTGGCTTCGTGGATGATGCGGTTGCTGGTTTGCATGATCTGTCGAGTCCTTGAGTGCCGGGGGGCGGTGTTGGGTCCGTGCCGGACCGCCCGGGAACCCCTGCGGCGTCTTGTCCAGCTTCACGCAAGGTCTTAAGCAGATGGCGTGCCAACATCTAAAACCACTCAAAAACAGGATTTTGCAAGTATTTTGTCATCTTTCTCGCAAATATAGTGACGCTGCGCGTCACAGTTCAGCGCAACGCAAGACGCGCATTAGCGCTTTACGTCAGTTTTTTGCCAGACGAACAGGACTGGTATAGGAAATTCTCCACCTGCCCGGTGAAGCGGCAGGCCCCTTGGTCGAGTTCGACCCAATCGGCGAATGGCCGTTCCGGTCCACCACCGGCCAGTCGCACCTGGCATTCGCGCTGTTCCAGGAATTCCCGCAGGCAGTCGTCGAGCGCAGTCCCCGTGGCAGCGCCGCTGGCGCCGCCGCCGCTGGCGCCTCTGCCTCCGCCCCCGCCGCTGCTGCCGCTGCTGCTGCCGGCACCGCCACGGCCACGATCCCCTGCCGCCTGCAGCCGCCAGAATTCGGCAATGCGCCGGAACAGGCGTGGCAGGATCAGGCGCTGTCCACACAGCGCCGGCCAGTCGTCGAGTGCGAACCATTGCTGGCCGCCGTCCAGCGCCCACAAGCCCCGGCCCTCGCGCCGCGCCTGGCCGGCGATCGTGGCGAGCTGCGCGCTCCAGCTGGCCGGCATCTGATCCCACAAGTCGGGGAAGCAGGCGCCGCCGGCGAGCAGGCCGGCGTTGAGCGAATCGGCCAGCTCGGCCTCGACGGCGGCTGCCGCCAGGACAGTGCGCGCCTGCGTCCACGCCAGCACCAGAGCGCGCCCGTAACGGTCGGCGCCCAGGCCGCACACGGTCAGCCGTGCCTCCGGCGCAGCGGCGAGGCAGGCCGTCAGCTGCCGGGTGGCGAGCGCGGCCGCCGCCGCCGGCTGCGCCTGCAGTCCCGGTGGGCCGCCGGGATAGTGGCTTTCAGCGGCATCGACCCCGGCCAGTCGCAGCACCAGCGTGCCGTCGCCGCGCAGCCGCAGCCGGCCCTGCAGCGCACCCCAGGCGCCAGGATCGGGATCGCGCACGCGCAGCGTGTCGCCGTCGATCACCTGCGCGCCCGCCAGCGCGATGTCACGCCACAGCATGCCTTGCGCGACCGTTTTCATCCGGGCAAGGCCAAAATTTTGTATCCTCTCATCGATGTCCTCCTTCGCCTCCACTTGGCGACGCCTGCAGGCGTCGCTGTACGACTTCAATCCGCTCTGGATCGCCACCCTTGGTGCCGTGCTGCTGGCAGCGGCCGCGCTGCACTCGATGCGCAGCCACGTGCAGGAGAGCGCGCGTCTGCAGGACCGGCTGACCGGCGCCGCCCTGACCGATGCCCTCAGGCTGTATGCGGAAGCCACGGCACCCGGACAGGCGCCGCTGCCTGCCGACCTGTCCGAGCTTGCCGACGACAACCGCGGCGGCCACCACCGCAACTGGCTGGATGCCGCCAGTGCCGAGGCGCTGGCCGACAACAGCCACTGGCAGGTCATTCGCGACGCCGATGGCCGCGTGCGCGGCGCGCGCATCAAGGATAACGCCGCTGCCAGCCGCTGGCTGCCTGCCTGGCTGCGCAGCGGCGGGCGCGCTGCCGTCGATCAGAGCTACACCGTGACGGTGGAGAACGTGCCGCCGCCGCCGCCACCGCCGACACCCGTGGCAGCGCTGCCGCAGCCGGTGATGCCGGACACCCCCCTGCCGCAGCCGGCGCAGGCCAAGGCCGAACCGGCGCCAGCGCCGGTGCCGGTGGCCGTGGCGGCTGCGCCCGCTGCCGCCAATGTCACCACCGCCAAGGTGCTCGATCCCAAGGCCAGCCCCAGTGGCAACAAACCCGCGGCGGCCGCTGCCGTGGGTCCCTCGCGCATCCTGGCCGGACTGCAGGAACGCCAGGTGCTGCGTCTGAGCGGCAGCGGTGACGAGGAACCCGTGCTGACGCCCCGGCGCGCCGCGCCGCCGCCTGCCAAGCCCCCGGCGGCCGTCGGCGCCGTGGTCGCCAAGCGCCGCTATACGCCACCGCGGCATCCCAAGGTGATCGCACCGGCCGGGCCGCTGGCGAAGCCGCCCGTACGGTCGCAGTCGGCTGCTTCGCCGGCCGCCGTGGCCGCCGCCGGGACCGTCACCGTGGCCGCGCCGGTCACGCCTGCCAGCGTGCCGGTCGCCGCCGTGCCGGCGCCGACGCCGAGCGCCGGTTCCGGTGCCGACGGCGCCCAGACGGCGCCGCCGCGCGCTGCCGCCT
>JAGWIJ010000011.1 GCA_028873535.1 Pseudomonadota bacterium | reverse complement strand
GGCGCGGCCGCCAAGGGCGAGGACGCCGCCAAGGACACCATCCGTGGCATGTCCGAGATCCGCGCCCAGATCCAGGACACCTCCAAGCGCATCAAGCGCCTGGGTGAGCGCTCGCAGGAGATCGGCGAGATCGTCGAACTGATCGCGGACATCAGCGAACAGACCAATCTGCTGGCCTTGAACGCCTCGATCCAGGCGGCTGCCGCCGGCGAAGCCGGGCGCGGCTTCTCGCTGGTGGCCGAAGAAGTGCAACAGCTTGCGGAGCGCTCGGCCGAAGCCACGCGCGCCATCGGCACCCTGGTCAAGGGCATCCAGAACGACACCATGGACGCCATGGTGGCCATGGAGCAGAGCACCGCCGAAGTGGTGGAGGGCGCGCGCCGCGCCGACGCTGCCGGCCAGGAACTCGACGAGATCCGCACCGTCACGCGCCAGCAGGCGGCACTGATCGAGGCCATCTCGCGTGCCACCGAGTCCCAGGTGGCGGTGACCGGCCAGATCTCGCGTCACATGGACGAAGTGCTCCAGCTCACCCAGGTGGTGCGCGAAGGCGCCACCGAAACGGCCGGCACCATCGGCGACCTCAATGCCCTTGCCGAAGACCTGCGCGGATCGATCGCCGGCTTCCGCCTCTGAACGCCTGATCATGTTCAATTCCAATGCCGGCGGCCCGCTCGCCTGGGTCTACCCCGAAATCGAAGTGGCACTCGACGAAGTCGGGCGCGCGCTGGAGCAGCTGGACTGGAACGATGCGGCAAGCCGCATCCTGGTGCTGGCGCACCTGCATCAGGTCAGCGGCGCCCTGCACATGGTCGAGTTGCCGGGGCCGCGACGGCTGGCCGAAGAACTCGAACAGGCGCTGACGGCGGCCGCAGGCCGGCCCGACGCCACCACCACCCAGGCCTGCCGTGCCGCCATCGCGGCGCTGCGCAGCAACCTCGGCGCGCGGCTGGAAGGGCAGGGTGTCAGCGATCTGGCCATGCTGCCGGCCCTGCAGGCGCTGGGCGCCGCACGCGGTTGCGAGTACCACGCGACCGAACTGTTCCATCCCGATCTTGCAACGCTGCCGGCCGGCACCCCCGCGCCTGCTGCGCAGACGCCGACCGCGCGCCGCCTGCGCGCCGACTACCAGCGTGCGCTGCTGGCCGCATTGCGCTCCCCGGGTGAAGAAGGCCGCATCGAGGCCCTGGCTGCCACCCTGACGGCAGTGGCCGGACAGGTTCCGGGCTGCTTCGGCGCTGCGCGCTGGCAACTGCTCGCCGACGTGTTCGCGGCCATTCCGGCCGAGCGCTCGGATGCCGTCGCCGCGGTGGCGCTGCGCCGCCTGTGCACGCGTGCTGACCGCCAGCTGCGTCTCAACGCCAGCGCTGACGATATCCCGAATGACGCCCTGGTGCGCGAGGCGCTGTTCCTGGCCAGCAGTTTCAGCGAACCGGGCGCGACGCTGAGCGCGCGCCTGTGCGCGGCACGCGTGCCGGAACTGCTGGCGGCCGGCCCCGGCCGCGCGGCCGATGCTGTCGCCGCACCCGATCAGGCCGCCTGGCTGGCCATCGCCGGCACGCTCGGTCAGGCCGAGCAGGCGCTGGAAGCGTGGTTCCGTGCGCAAGCCGCCGACGCGCTGCCGTCGCGCCTGGACGCGTTGCTGGCGGACGCCGCGCAGCAGTTCGACGCGCGCGGCGAGGATGCCGCCATGCTGCTGCTCCAGGACGCTCGCCAGGCACTGTCAGGCTTTCCGGTGGCCGGCCAGCTGACAGAAACACACCTCGAGCCGGTGGCCGAATGCCTGGCCGGACTGCAGCTCTACGCCGAATCGATGGCGGCCGGCGATGCGCTGGCCGGCGTGCAGCTGGCGGCCTTGCGCGAACGCCTGCGCGACCTGCCCGGCGCCGGCGCCCATGAACCCGCGCGCAATGCCCCGGCCGAGCCGCTGCAGCTGGCGCAGGCCATCGATGAATCCCTGCTGGGCGTGTTCCTGGAAGAAGCCGACGCGCTGCTGCGCGCGCTGCATGCCGACGCCGCCCTGCTGTCGGCGGCGGAACTCGCCGACGGTGTCGTGGAGCATGCGCGTGCCAGCCTGCAGACCCTGCGTGGCAGCGGGCTGGTCGCCGGCATGCTGCCGCTGGCCCAGCTGTGCGGCGAGCTTGACCATACCCTGGCGGCCTGGCTGCCGCGCGGCGAGCAGCCCTGGGCCTTGCCTGCGCAATTGCTGGAAGATGCCGCGCGCGAACTCGAACGCTGGCTGGCGCGCCTGGCAGCGGACCGCAGCCTGGCGCTGCCGGCCGCCCCGCTGATCGAGCGCGCGCGGTCAATGCGCCTGCAGCCGGCGCTGGACCTGGCGCCGTTGATCAGCCTGCAGGACATCTTCCTGGAAGAAGCCGGCGACCGCATCGAGGATCTGCGCACCGCGCTCGGCCACGTTGCCGGCGCCGTCGCGCGTCCGGCCGATGCGCTGCGCGCCGTCCATACCCTGGCCGGCATCGCGCGCACCGCCGAACATCCCGGCATGGCGGCGTTGGCGCGCGCCATGGAAACCCTGCTCGAGGTCCTGGCGGGCATGCACAGTGCCGCGCTGGCAAGCCCGGCCATCGAACGTCTGCACGCCGCAGTGGCGGTGCTGGCCGACATGCGCGCCGACCTCGTCGCAGGTCGGCCGCTGCAGCCCGCCGAAGAGCTGGTGCGCGTGCTGTGCCGCGACGCCGACCTGTTGCGCGAGCAGCTTGCGCAGGCGCCGGCCGCCGAGGAGCGCGCGTCGGCCACCGTGCTGCCCGCGCTGGATGTCGAAGCGATCGATCACCCCGATCCCGACCTGTTGCCGATCTTCCGCGAGGAATGTGCCGAACTGCTGCCGCAGCTCGACGCTGCGCTGCGTGCCTGGAGCGAAGGGGGCAGCGCCGAACGTGGCGCACGTGCGCTCAAGCGTGGCCTGCACACCCTGAAGGGCAGCGCGCGCATGAGCGGCCTGTTGCGCCAGGGAGCGCTGGCGCACCGCCTGGAAGATCTGGTGCTGCGCTGGAGCGAAGGCGGCGCCGAAGCCAATGCTGCGGCGTTCGAGGACATCCAGGCCGGTCTGGACCACCTCGCGCTGGGGATCGAGCGGCTGGCGGATCCCGAAGCCTCCGGCCAGCCGCATGCGCTGCCGGCGCCCGCAGCCACTGACCTGCCGCATGTGCTGCCGCCGCCTGAAGTGACCGACCAGCCGCTGCCAGCGCTGCCCCCCATAGCCGAAGCGCCCAGGCAGCCCGAACTGGCCGAACTGGCCGAAATGCCCGAAATGCCCGAAATGCCCGAACCGGCCGAACTGACCGAACCGGAGCCGACGCCGGCAGCCATGCCCGTCGCCGAGGCGTCAGCAGTAACGGGCCCGGCGTCAGCCGACCAGACCAACGCCGCCGCCGCTGCGCCGCCGGCCGAGGCACAGGCCGAAGCTGTCAGTCCGCTGCTGCGCATCCGCGTCGAAGCGCTGGACCGCATGGCCAATGCCGCCGGCGAGGCCGGCATCGGCCGCGCGCGTCTGGAAACCGAAGCCGGCCAGCTCAAACGCGGCCTGGGCGATCTCAGCGAGAACATCCAGCGCCTCAAGAGCCAGCTGCGCGAAATCGAAATCCATGCCGAACGGGCCTTGCCGGCCACGTTGAGCGACAGCGGCAGCAGCCACGGCTTCGACCCGCTCGAAATGGATCGCTACTCGCGCCTGCAGGAGCTGGCGCGCACCCTGGCCGAAGGCATCGACGATGTGCAGACCGTGCACCAGGGCCTGCGGCGCGGTGTCGACGAGGTCGAACTGGCCTTGCGTCAGCAGGGCAGGGTGATCCGCGACCTGCAGCAGGATCTGCTGCGCGCGCGCATGGTGCCCTTTGCCAGCCTGGCCGAGCGCCTGCAACGCACCACCCGGCAGGCGGCGCGCGAGTCGGGCCGCGAACTGCAGTTCCAGCTCGACGGCGGTCAGAACGAGGTCGATCGCTCGATCCTGGAGCGCCTGGCAGCGCCGCTCGAGCATCTGCTGCGCAATGCCGCCGTGCACGGCATCGAGACACCCGAAGTGCGTTGTGATCTGGGCAAACCCCAGCAGGGCCGCCTGACCATCCAGCTCACGCCCGGCGAACACGAAGTCGCGCTGAGGATTTCCGATGACGGTCGTGGCGTCGACCTGGCGCGCGTGCGCGCCCAGGCCGAAGCCAACGGCCTGCTGGCGGCCGGCCAGCCCTGTCCGGACGAGGAATTGCTGCAGCTGATCTTCCGCCCGGGCTTCTCCACCGCGCGTGCCGTGACCAGCCTGGCCGGGCGTGGCGTCGGCCTGGATGTGGTACGCAGCGAGGTGATCAGCCTGGGCGGCCGCATCCATCTCGATACCCGGCCGGGCGCCGGCACCGATTTCACGCTGGTGATCCCGGTCACGCTGGCCACGGTCCAGGCGGTGGTGGTGCGTGCCGGCGATGCCTGGTTTGCCATTCCGGCACCACTGGTCGAGCAGGTGCGTCCGGTCGCGCGCGAGGCGCTGGCCGATCTCTATCGCGAGCGCGCCGCCATGTGGCAGGGCCTGCGCTATCCGCTGACCAGCCTCAACCGTGTGCTTGGTCTGGGCAGCGGCGATCCCGAACCCCAGGGCACCCAGCAGCTGGTGTTCCTGCGTAGCGGCGACCGCCGTTGCGCCTTGCGCGTCGACGAACTGGCCGGCGCGCAGGAAATCGTGGTCAAGCAGGTCAGTCCGCACCTGGCGCGCGTTCCCGGGGTCAGCGGTGCCTCGGTGCTGGGCAACGGGCGCATCGTGCTGATCCTCAATCCGGTGCCGCTGGCCGTGGGCGCCGACGGCCTGATTCCCGAAGCCTTGCTGTCGGCAGAACCGCAGCCGGAAGCGGCGACCGTGATGGTGGTCGATGATTCCATCACGGTGCGGCGCGTGACCACCCGTCTGCTCGAACGCGCCGGCTTCCAGGTCCGCCTGGCCAAGGACGGCCAGGACGCGCTGGATCAGTTGGCCGATTTCGTGCCGGATGCCATGCTGCTCGACGTCGAGATGCCGCGCATGGATGGCTTCGAGCTGGTCACGCGCCTGCGTGCCGACGCGCGTACGCGTGACCTGCCGGTGGTGGTGATCACTTCGCGCACGGCCGAGCGTCACCGCAATCACGCCGACACCCTGGGTGTGCAGGGCTATCTGGGCAAGCCCTACCGCGAAGAGGACCTGCTGGCGCTGCTGGGCACCTTGCTGCATTCCAGCGACCGCTTGCCGGCACAGCTGCGGCCGCCCGAGGCGCCAGCGCCGCAGGCGGCCGGCGGTGCGGTGGTGCTGAGCCTGGTGCGCTGACGCGCAGCCGCGCCGGGCCGCTGCCGCAGCCACGGCCCGGCGCGGCTGTCACGGCGGCGACGCGTGCTTTGCTGCACTGCGCCGGGCTATGGGACACTCTGGCCTCCCGCAAATCAACACCGCCGCCATGAACCTGTTGCAAATCCTGATCCTGGCCGTCGTCCAGGGCGCAGCCGAACTGCTGCCGGTGTCCAGTTCCGCGCACGTCATCGTTGCCGAAAAGCTGATGGGACTCGACCCCACAGCGCCCGGGCTGACCCTGCTGCTGGTCATGCTGCACACCGGCACCATGTTCGCGGTCATCCTCTACTTCTGGCAGTCCTGGCGCGACAGCTGGTTCGCGACCGCTGCCGACTTCCGTCGCAATGCAATCAACGTGCTGGTGGCGACCGCTGCGACCGGCGTGGTCGGGCTGCTGCTGCTCAAGCTGATCAAGCGCGTGGTGGCGCACAATGCGCCGGATTTCGAGATCGAGCAGCTGTTCGGCAATGCGCGCCTGATGGCCGCCGCGCTGGCGTCCGCTGGCGTGCTGATCATCGTGTCGGCGCACCTCGGCCAGGACCATCGTGGTGACATGACGCGCGGCCGCGCGCTGTGGATCGGTGCCGTGCAGGGCCTGTGCCTGCCCTTCCGCGGCTTTTCGCGCTCCGGCGCGACCATCTCCACCGGTCTCGCACTCGGGGTGGAGCGTCGGCGTGCCGAGGAATTCAGTTTCGCACTGGCCGTCGTGCTCACGCCGGCGGTGATCGTCAAGGAGGTGCTGCGCCTGTTCAAGACACCGGGCGCCGCCTTGCAGGGCGACTGGCTGTCGGCACTGGCGCCGGGCCTGCTCGGCATGCTGCTCAGCTTCCTGGCGGGCCTGCTCGCGCTGCGCTGGCTGTCGGGCTGGCTGGAACACGGACGCTGGCACTTTTTTGGCGCTTACTGCCTGTTTGCAGCGGTGGTTGTGATCATCGTCGGGTGAGCGCTCACTTCCGCAGCATCATTGGGCTGTGGATGCCGGATGTCGCGGCACCTTGCTGTCACGAGCGGGTCATGAGGAATCGTTAAGGTCTGCCCAGTCACAGTCGCATTCGCGGCCGGACAAGGGGCCCGCGCCTGTGCGCGTCGCCCACTGCCAATCGATTGGGGGATTCCATGCAACGCAAGCTCTTCGCCGTGGCCCTTGCCGCGACCTTCACCGGCTTCACCCCGCTGGCCGCCCAGGCTGACGACACCTACAAGCACGTGCTGCTGATCAGCGTCGACGGCATGCACGCGGTCGATTTCCAGAACTGCGTGGCCAATGGCGCCTGCCCGAACCTGGCAGCGCTCGGTCACCACGGTGTCAACTACACGCGCACCACCACCTCGCGCACGTCCGATTCCTTCCCTGGCCTCATGGCCATCGTCTCTGGTGGCACGCCCAAGAGCGTGGGTGCCTTCTATGATGTGGCCTACGACCGCGTACTCGCGCCGCCCACCATCACCACCGGTAACGGCGTCGCCGGCGGCAGCTGCAGCGAAGGCACGGCCAACGGCACCACCACCGAATACGAGGAAGGCATCGACCTCGACCAGAGCCTGCTCAACGGTGGCACCAAGGGCGCTGCGCTGGCCGACGGCGGCATGGCCGCGATCGACCCGCTGAAGCTGCCGCGCGACCCCTTCCAGCACTGCGCGCCGGTCTATCCCTGGAACTTCGTGCGCACCAACACCATTTTCGGCGTGCTGCACGCCGCCGGCCGCTACACCGCCTGGTCGGACAAGCACCCGGCCTATTCCGCTGTCGGTGGCCCCAGCAAGCACGGCGAAAACCTGGACGACTACTTCAGCCCGGAAATCAACTCCAGCGTGATCGGCCTGCCCGGGGTGACCACGGCCACCGGCGTCGACTGCAGCAGCGTGCAGGACACGCTGTCCGACAACAGCTCCTGGACCAACTCGTTTGCCAACATCCAGTGCTATGACGCCATCAAGGTCAACGCCGTCGTCAACCAGATCAGCGGCAAGGACCACTCAGGCGCACGCCCGGCGCCGGTGCCGGCCGTGTTCGGCATGAACTTCCAGGCAGTCAGCGTGGGCCAGAAGCTGATCGACAAGACCAAGACGCCGCACCTGGTCGGCGGCTACCTGGACGCCAAGGCCACGCCGAGCACGCCGCTGGCCGGCGAATTCGCCTTTGTGGACGCCAGCATCGGCAAGTTCGTGCAGGCTCTCAAGCAGAACGGCCTGCTCGAATCGACCCTGGTGGTGGTCACCGCCAAGCATGGCCAGTCGCCAATCGACCCCGCGCGCTTCGTGGCGCAAGCCAAGGTCGGTTCGACCCCGGCTGACGTGCTGGCCAGCTGCCTGCCCTTCTCCGAGTCGCCCAACAACCCGACCGGCATCGGCCCGACCCAGGACGACATCGCGCTGATCTGGCTGGACCAGTCGATCAAGGGCTGCGATACCGATTCCGCGGTGGCTACCCTGCAAGCCAATGCGTCGCAATTGGCCATCGGCGAGATCTTCCACGGCGAGTCGCTGACCACCATGTTCAACAAGCCGGGCCTGCCCGCCGACGGCGGTGACGCACGGGTGCCGGACATCATCGTTCAGCCGAACATCGGCCACACCTACACGGGAAGTTCGAAAAAGCAGGCCGAGCACGGCGGCTTCGCATTCGACGACACCAACGTCGTGTTGCTGGTTTCCAATCCCGATCTGCACAAGCGCACCGTGAGCGCCTTTGTCGAGACCACCCAGGTGGCCCCGACCGTGCTCAAGGCCTTGGGCCTGGATCCGCAGTCGCTGGACGCGGTGCGTATCGAAGGCACCTCGGTGCTGCCCGACCTGTTCTGATCGGCAAGGCAAGGCGCTGGCAAACGGGCGGCCTCGGCCGCCCGTTTCTTTTCAGACCTTGCGATAGACTTCGGCGCCGCTTTCCACGAACTCCCGCGCCTTCTCGGCCATGCCCGCTTCGAGCGCCGCACGGTCGGCCTCCAGCCCCTTCTGCGCCGCGTATTCGCGCACGTCCTGGGTGATCTTCATCGAACAGAAGTGCGGACCGCACATCGAACAGAAGTGCGCCAGCTTGGCGCCTTCCTGCGGCAGCGTCTCGTCGTGGAATTCGCGCGCCTTGTCGGGGTCCAGGCCCAGGTTGAACTGGTCATCCCAGCGGAATTCGAAGCGCGCCTTGGACAGCGCGTTGTCGCGCAGCTGGGCGCCGGGATGGCCCTTGGCCAGATCGGCTGCGTGGGCGGCGATCTTGTAGGTGATGATGCCGTCCTTGACGTCGTCCTTGTCGGGCAGGCCCAGGTGTTCCTTGGGCGTCACGTAGCACAGCATGGCGGTGCCGTACCAGCCGATCATGGCGGCGCCGATGCCCGAGGTGATGTGGTCGTAGCCGGGGGCGATGTCGGTGGTGAGCGGCCCCAGGGTGTAGAAGGGCGCCTCCTTGCAGTGCTCAAGCTGCAGTTCCATGTTCTCGCGGATCAGGTGCATGGGCACATGGCCGGGGCCTTCGATCATGACCTGCACGTCATGCTTCCAGGCCACGTCGGTGAGTTCGCCCAGGGTCTTGAGTTCGGCGAACTGCGCCTCGTCGTTGGCATCGTGGATCGAGCCCGGCCGCAGGCCGTCACCCAGCGAAAAGGCCACGTCGTAGGCCTTCATGATCTCGCAGATGTCCTCGAAGTGGGTGTACAGGAAGCTTTCGCGGTGGTGCGCCAGGCACCACTTGGCCATGATCGAGCCGCCGCGCGAAACGATGCCGGTCATGCGCTTCGCGGTCATCGGGATGAAGGGCAGGCGCACGCCCGCGTGGATGGTGAAGTAGTCCACGCCCTGTTCGGCCTGCTCGATCAGGGTGTCGCGGAAGATCTCCCAGGTGAGCTCCTCGGCCTTGCCGTCGACCTTCTCCAGCGCCTGGTAGATCGGCACGGTACCGATCGGCACCGGGCTGTTGCGGATGATCCACTCGCGCGTTTCGTGGATGTTCTTGCCGGTGGAAAGATCCATCACCGTATCGCCACCCCAGCGGATCGCCCAGGTCATCTTCTCGACTTCCTCGTGGATGCTCGAACCCAGCGCGGAGTTGCCGATATTGGCATTGATCTTGACCAGGAAATTGCGGCCGATGATCATCGGCTCGGATTCCGGGTGGTTGATGTTGTTGGGGATGATGGCACGACCGCGCGCCACCTCGTCACGCACGAACTCGGGCGTGATCACCTTGGGCAGGGCGGCTCCGAAGGGCATGCCCGGGTGCGACTTGAGCAGCAGACCGGCTGACGCGCCGCCGCGCTCGCGCAGCTGCGCTTCCATTTCCTCGCGACGGCAGTTCTCGCGGATGGCGACGAACTCCATTTCGGGGGTGACGATGCCGCAGCGCGCATAGTGCATCTGCGACACATTGGCGCCGGCGCGTGCACGGCGCGGCGTGCGCTGGAGTTCGAAACGCATCGCCGTGGTGGCCGGATCGTCCAGGCGCTCCTGGCCAAAGCGCGAACTCGGCCCGCTCAGCTGCTCGCTGTCGCCGCGTTCCTCGATCCAGGCGGCGCGCAGCGCCGGCAGGCCGGCGCGGATGTCGATGCGCGCCTGCGGATCGGTATACGGGCCCGAGGTGTCGTACACCGTGATGGCGGGATTGCTCTCGGCGCCGAAGGCCGCCGGCGTGTCGGACTGGCTGATCTCGCGCATGGGTACGCGCAGGTCCGGCCGCGAACCCTGGACGTGGATCTTGCGCGAACTCGGCAAGGGCTGGACCGCGGCCGAATCGACCTGCGCGGTGCTGGCGAGGAACTTGGGATTGGCGTTCATTGTGGTGCTCCCGTGGCAATGGGAGGGAACACCTGGCCTGGCATGGCCGCGGCGTTCCCTACGGCGGCATGACCCGCATCAGGTTCAAAGGGACTCTCTCACCGGCCGGCTGCCGGACCCCTACGCATGCCAGGACGCTACTGCAATCACGCAGCGCCGGCAAGCACCGTCGATGTTGCGTCGCGCCATCCAGGCACGGGTTTCAGCTGCTACCGAGTTCGGACTTCAGCCGCTCGCGGTCGAGTTCGCCTTCCCAGCGCGACACCACGATGGCGGCCACGCCGTTGCCGATGAAGTTGGTGATCGCGCGCGCTTCGGACATGAAGCGGTCGATGCCGAGGATCAGCGCCAGGCCGGCCACCGGCACCGATGGCACCACCGCCAGCGTTGCGGCCAGCGTGATGAAGCCTGCGCCGGTCACGCCGGACGCGCCTTTGGACGTCAGCATGGCCACGGCCAGCAGGGTCAGTTCTTCCTGCAGCGACAGGTCGACATTGAGCGCCTGCGCCACGAACAGCGCGGCCATGGTCATGTAGATGTTGGTGCCGTCCAGGTTGAAGGAGTAGCCCGACGGGACCACCAGACCCACCACCGACTTGGAGCAGCCCAGACGTTCCAGCTTGGCCATCAGCGGCACCAGGCCGGTCTCCGAGGACGAGGTGCCGAGCACGGTCAGCAGTTCGTCCTTGATGTAGACCAGGAAGCGCAGGATCGAAAAGCCGGTCAGCGCAGCGATGCTGCCCAGCACCACCAGCACGAACAGGCCGCAGGTCAGGTAGAAGGTGCCCATCAGCTTGGCCAGCGGCAGCAGCGCCTTGATGCCGAACTTGCCCAGCGTGAAGGCCATCGCACCGCCGGCACCGATCGGGGCCACCTTCATGATGGCGTTCATCATGCCGAAGAAGATATGCGAGGCTTCCTCGATGAACTTGTGCAGGATCGTCCCGCGCTCGCCCAGCCGCACCAGCGCGTAGCCGAACAGCACTGCCACCAGCAGCACCTGCAGCAGGTCGCCATTGGCCGTGAACGCATCGACCAGGGTCTTGGGAATGATGTGCATCAGAAAGCCGACCGTGTTCTGCTCGGTGGCCTGCTTGGCGTAGTCGGCCACCGCCTTGGCATCGAGCTGGGCCGGATCGGCGTTGAAGCCCTTGCCGGGCTGCAGCGTGTTCATCACCATCAGGCCGATCAGCAAGGCCAACGTGGACACCGCTTCGAAGTAGAGCAGGGCCTTGCCGCCCACGCGCCCGACCTTTTTCATGTCGCCGGCACCGGCAATACCCAGCACCACCGTGCAGAAGATCACCGGGCTGATCATCATCTTGACCAGCGAGATGAAAGCATCGCCCAGCGGCTTCAAGGCCACGCCGGTTTTGGGGTCCATCACCCCGATGGTGCCGCCGATGACGATTCCCAGAACCACCCACAGGTAGAGCCTGCCCGCCCCTGACTTCATTGCGCATCCTTTGCCGGTATTGTCGGAGTCCGCGGCCGCCGGGCGCCACGGGTGCCGGCCAGTGTAGCGCGAAGCGCCGCAACAAAACCCGGCCGGGCCGGCAGCCGGCCTTTGGTATAATGCGCACACGCGGCACGGTCGCCCGGCACTGGCAGGTTGACATGAACATCGAGCAGGCACGCTTCAACATGGTCGAGCAACAGGTGCGTCCCTGGGACGTGCTGGATCCCAAGGTGCTCGATCTGCTGTTCCAGCTGCGGCGTGAGGATTTCGTTCCGGCCGCCGCGCGCGACCTGGCCTTCGCCGATCTGGCCATTCCGCTCGGCCACGGCGTCAGCACGCTGCCGCCGCGCATGGAAGCGCGCATGGTCCAGGAACTGGCCATCGAACCGACCGACCGTGTGCTTGAGATCGGCACCGGCAGCGGCTATGTCGCTGCGCTGCTGGCGCACCTGGCTGCCGAGGTGCTGAGCGTCGAGATCGTGCCCGAACTCGCGGCCAGCGCCGCCCTGCGCGTGGCTGCCGCGGCACCCGGACGCAAGGTGCGTGTGGTGCAAGGCGACGGCGCGCGCGACTGGATCGAAGGTGGGCCTTGGAACGCCATCCTGATGTCGGGTTCGCTGCCGGCCGAGCCGACCGCGCTGCTGCAGCGCCTCGCCCCCGGCGGGCGCCTGCTGGCAGTGGTCGGCGATGCCCCGGTGATGAGCGCGCGCCTGTGGACGCGCACCGCGCAGGGCTTCAGCAGCAAGGTTCTGTTCGAGACCGTGATCCCGGCGCTGCGCAACGCCGCCGAGCCGGTGCGCTTCAGCTTCTGATCAGAGTGGGCGCGCGCTGCGCGCCCACACCGCTTCGATCACGGCCAGACTGCGCGCCGTAGCACCGCGGTGGCGCGCCACAAAGGCCCGTCCCGCTTCGCCCATGCGCGCACGTCGTGGCGCGTCC
Organism: Pseudomonadota bacterium; assembly: GCA_028873535.1. Taxonomy (GTDB): domain Bacteria; phylum Pseudomonadota; class Gammaproteobacteria; order Burkholderiales; family Ferrovaceae; genus CAIVHB01. The sequence continues at coordinate 32,534 of JAGWIJ010000011.1, read as the reverse complement.
GCCAGCAAGGCCGACACCGCCTGCGCCAGCCCTTCGCTGTCCGCCACGCGCAAGGCTGCACCGCAGTCGACTGCCTGCGCCGCCGCGTCGGCAAAATTGAAGGTGTGCGGACCGAGCAGCACCGGGCAGCCGCGCACGCAGGCTTCGAGCAGGTTCTGGCCACCCAGCGGCAACAGGCTGCCACCCACGAAAGCGAGCGCGGCACTGCGATAGTAGGCGCCCAGCTCACCCAGGCTGTCGCCCAGCACCACCCGGCATGGCGGCGCGACGGCCTGGCTGGCCGACCGGCGCGCCAGCGGCAGACCGCGTGCCTGCACCAGTGCCGCCACGTCCTCGAATCGCTGCGGATGGCGTGGCACCAGCAGCAGCAGGCTGCGTGCGTCGAGCCGCGCCACGGCGTCGAGCAGCAGCGCTTCCTCGCCTTCGCGCGTGCTGGCTGCCAGCCACACCGGCCGCTCGCCCCACCAGGCGCGGAACTGCGCCGCCAGGGCATCCTCGCCGGCCGGCATGCCCATGTCGAATTTGAGGTTGCCGCATACCGCCACCGGCCCGGCACCGAGTTCACGCAGGCGCTGCGCGTCGGCCTCGGTCTGCGCGCAACACGCGGCCAGGCCCGCGAACACGGCGCGCGCGAATCCACCCAGGCGCCGATAGCCGCGCAGGCTGCGTGCCGACAGGCGCGCATTCACCAGCACCAGCGGACAGCCGCGCGCCTGCGCTGCGCCGACCAGTCCCGGCCATACCTCGGTTTCCATCAGCAGGCCGAGCTGCGGCCGGAAATGGTCCAGGAAACGCGCCATCGCGCCGGGTGCATCGTAGGGCAGGTAGGCCTGATGCAGGCCGGCCAGACCGAAGCCGGCGCCGGCGGCACGACCGGTCGGCGTCATGTGGCTGAGGACCAGCTCGGCGTGCGGCCAGCGCGCCTGCAGCGCACGCAGCAGCGGCAGGCTGGCCTGGGTCTCGCCCAGCGATACCGCGTGAACCCAGATCCGCTGCGGTGATGCACCTGCCGCTGCGGACACGGCGGGCAGCGCCGGCTGCGCGTAGCGGCCCAGGCGCTCGCGCCAGTGGGCGCGGAATTCGGGCAGCTGCCGGCCCCGCCACCACTGGCGTGCCAGCAGCACCGGCAGCAGCAACTGCAGCGCAGTACCATACAGCAGGCGCGCACCCGCTCCCGGCGCGCGCCACACCGTGCGACGTGGTTCAGCAGGCACCCAGGCGCTCCAGCTCGCCCAGCACCTCGGCCGGCATGGGGCAGCGCCCGATGCCGCCCAGGTTGACCGCCGCCGCGCTGCCGAACACGCCGGTGGCGGCCGGATCGGTGGCCGTGAAGACCGCCACCGTGGGCAGTCCGAAAGCGGTGGCCAGATGGGTCAGTCCGGTATCGACGCCGACCGCCAGGCGGGCGCCCGCCAGCACCGGCAGCAGCGCTGCCAGCGGGCCCGGCGGCAGGCAGCGTGCACCGGGAATGTGCTCCGCCAGAATGGCCGCCCTTTGCGCCTCGCCGGCATTGCCGGCCGGCAGCAGGCATTGCAGGCCGCGCTGCGCCAGCGTCTGGCCCAGTCGCACCCAGTGCGTCGGTGGCCATAGCTTGTCGTCCCGGCTGGTGCCATGCAGCAGCACCGCAAGGGGCGCTGCGCCGGGTTCGGCGGCGCGCGCGGCGACGCAGCTGTCGTGGAGGCCGTAGTCGCACGGTGCGCCGGCATCGCAGTCCATGGCCAGCGCCGCCAGGCAGCGGTTGCGCACCACGGCATGCTGTTCGCGCGGCACCCGGTGGCGCACGTCGTAGAACAGGCTGGCCAGCGGTTCGCGTGCGCTCTGCCAGTCGTAGCCATGGTGCTCGCCGCCCGCCAGCCGGCACAGCAGGGCGCTTTTCAACAGGCCCTGCAGGTCGAGCACGCGATCCGGCTGCAAGGCATCCAGGCGCGCGCGCAGCGCCGCCCATTCGCGCCGGTGCTCGGCACGCCAGGGGGCGCGCCGCCAGCGCCGCAGCGCCACCGGAACGATCTTGTGGGTGAAGGGATGCAGGCCCGGCAGGCAGGCGAAGGCTTCTTCCACCACCCAATGCACCTTCCAGTCGGGCCGGGCGCGTGCGAGGTCGCTCAGCACCGGAAGCGCGTGGATGACGTCCCCCAGGGACGAGGTCTTGACCAGCAGCAGCGAGGGCATGCCGCCATTCTACCTGCAGCGCCCGGGCGCGGCGGGATCATGCGGACCGGTATGCTATGCTGGCCGCCACTTTTCGCTGGCTGCCGATCGATGCGTGTTCTCGTGACCGGTGCTGCCGGATTCATCGGCATGCACAGCTGTGAGCGTCTGCTCGCGCAGGGTGATCGGGTGATCGGTCTCGACAACCTGAACGACTACTACGATCCGCGCCTCAAGCGCGACCGCCTGGCGCGGCTCGCCGCGGTTCCGGGCTTCCGCTTCCTGCAAGGCGATGTCGCCGATGCCGGCACGCTGACCGAAGCCTTCGCGCACGGGCCCTTCGATGCCGTGATCCATCTGGCGGCGCAAGCCGGCGTGCGCTACTCGCTGAGCCATCCCCTGGCCTACCTGCACAGCAATCTGCAGGGCTTCGGCTGCGTGCTCGAGGCCTGCCGTCAGGCGCAGGTGCCGCACCTGGTCTACGCGAGCACTTCCAGCGTCTACGGCAGCAACACCCAGCTGCCGTTCAGCGAGCACCATGCTGCCGACCACCCGGTCAGCCTCTACGCGGCCACCAAACGTGCCAACGAACTGATGGCGCATGCCTACGCGCACACCTTCGGTCTGCCCTGCACCGGGCTGCGCTTTTTCACGGTCTACGGCCCCTGGGGACGTCCCGACATGGCACCCTGTCTGTTCGCGCGTGCCATCCTGGCCGGCCAGCCGATCCAGGTCTTCAATCAGGGACGCATGGCGCGCGACTTCACCTACGTGGCCGACGTCGTCGAGGCGGTGGTGCGCATTGCGGCACAGCCGGCCCGGCCGGATCCGGCGTTCCGGCGCGAGCGTCCGGATCCCGCCACCAGCGACGCGCCCTGGCGCCTTTACAATATCGGCAACCATACGCCGGTGGCGCTCGAGACCTTCATCGCCACGCTCGAGGACAGTCTTGGCCGCAAGGCGATCCGTGAACTGCTGCCGATGCAGGCCGGCGACGTCGAGGCCACGGCGGCCGACGTCGACGACCTGGCCGCCGCCGTCGGCTTCGCGCCGGCGACGCCGCTGGCCGAAGGCATCGCGCACTTCGCGCGCTGGTACCGCGACTACTTCCGCAGCTGAGGCCGATCGCATGCGCCTGTCGGTGATCATCATCGCGCGTGACGAAGCCGCCGACATCGGCGCCACACTGGCCAGCGTGGCTTTTGCCGACGAGGTGGTGGTGCTGGACGGCGGCAGCAGCGACGACACCGTTGCCATTGCGCGTGCCCACGGTGCGCGCGTCGGGCACGCCACCGACTGGCAAGGCTTTGGCGTGCAGAAGAACCGCGCCCTGGCGCTGGCGCAGGGCGACTACGTGCTGTCGATCGACGCCGACGAGACGGTCTCGCCGGCACTTGCCAACGAGATCCAGGCCGTGCTGGCGCAGCCGCAGGGACATGTGGCCTGGCGCCTGCCGCGTGCCTCCAGCTACTGCGGCAAGGTGCTGCGCCATGGCGGCTGGTGGCCCGACCATGTGCTGCGCCTGTTCCGCCGCGAAGGTGCACGCTTCAGCGACGACCGGGTGCACGAGCGCCTGATCCCGCCGCCGGGGCCGCAGGGCACGTTGCAGCATGCCCTGGCACACCGCACCTATGCCAGCCTGGAAGAAGTGCTCGACAAGATCGACCGCTACTCCAGCGAAGGCGCCGCCCAGGCGTATGCGCGCGGCCGGCGCACCACCATCGCCGGTGCGGCCGGGCATGCAGCCTGGGCCTTCTTCCGCACCTGGCTGCTGCGCGGCAGCATCCTCGACGGCGCGCACGGGCTGATGCTGGCGGTGTCGAATGCCGAGGCCACCTGGTACCGCTACGCCAAGCTGTGGCTGCTGCAGCAGCAGCGCCGTGACGGAACGCCCTAGTCCTTCAGCAGCATGGCCTGCGCCACCGCCGCCGCCACCTGGCTGACGGAAAGCTCTTCCAGGCAGCGGCTACGGCTGTCGACATGGCGGTCGCAGCCTTCCAGCAGGCAGGGTACGCAGTCGCCCGGCCCCTGCATCAGCCACACCCGGCCCGAGCGACCGCTGCCGCGGCGCGGCCACGGACTGCCGGCTTCCTGCAGACCGGCCGGCCAGGGGCCCCAGCGCACCGGATTCGAGGGGCCGAACAGCGCGACTGTCGGCGCACCGACCGCTGCTGCCAGATGGGTCATCACCGTGTCGGGACCGATGTAGACGTGCGCACGCGCGATCACCTCGGCGAGTTCGGCGAAGCCCAGCCGGCCGGCCAGGTCGACGCTGCCGGGCAGGGCGCTGCACAGTTCGCTGCAGAAGGCTCGTTCCTGGGCATCCGGGCCGCCGCTCACCACCACCTGCAGGCCGTCGTCCTGCAGCGCACGGCCCAGCGCCAGCCAGCGTTCGCGCGGCCAGGCCTTGTAGCGGAACTTGGGCCAGGGATGGATCACCGCATACGGCTGGCGCAATTCCGGCAGGTCGGGCGAGCTCCTGGGCGCCGGCGGCACCACTTCGCGCCGTGGCTCGATGCCAAGCGCCGCGGCGATGCGCAGCGGCGACTCGATGGCGTGCTCGTCGAGTTCGTCGAAGTCCAGCCAGGTGCCGGGCAGCAGCTGGCGTCCCCAGGCCGGATCGTTGCGCGACCACAGGCCGATGCAGCGGCGACCGGCCCAGCGCGCCAGCAGGCGCGCGCGGTCCGAACCGGTGGCGGCACAGGCCAGGTCGTAGCTGCGGAACAGGCGGCGCAGGAAGGCCAGCCGCACGCGCCAGCCGCCGCGCGGCGTGACCATGACGGCGTCGAGATCGGGATTGCCCTGCAGGATGCCTTCGGTGCCCGGCAGCACCAGTGCCTCCAGGCGCGCCTGCGGCCAGGCCAGCCGCAGGCTGCGGATCAGTGGCGTGGTCAGCAGCACGTCGCCGATGCGGCGCGTGCAGACCACCAGCACCCGGCGCGGTCGCGCGCTCATGCGACGCCGATCAGGCCTTCGGCGCTCTGCATCTGCACCAGACGCGCGTAGGCGCCCTGGCGCGCGAGCAGGCTCTGGTGATCGCCCGATTCGACGATGCGGCCCTGCTCGAGCACCACGATGCGGTCGGCCTTCTCCACCGTCGACAGGCGGTGCGCGATCACCAGCGTGGTGCGGTTGGCCATCAGACGGTCCAGCGCTGCCTGCACATGACGCTCGGATTCGGTATCGAGCGCCGAGGTGGCTTCGTCGAGTACCAGCACCGGTGCATTCTTCAGCACTGCGCGTGCGATCGCCAGGCGCTGGCGCTGTCCGCCCGACAGGCGCGCGCCGTTCTCGCCGATCAGGGTGTCGAAGCCCTGCGGCAGACCTTCGATGAAGGACAGCGCATGCGCCGCGCGTGCCGCTTCGATCACCGCTTCGCGCGGACTGTCGTGCAGCGGGCCATACGCGATATTGTTGGCGACGGTGTCGTTGAACAGCAGCACTTCCTGGCTCACCAGCGCCACATTGCGGCGCAGTGACTGCAGTTGCAGGTCCTCCAGGTCGATGCCGTCGAGCAGGATGCGGCCGCTGCCCGGCCGCAGGAAGCGCGGCACCAGATTGGCCACCGTGGTCTTGCCGCTGCCTGAACTGCCGACCAGCGCCACCGTCTGGCCGGGCGCGATCTCCAGGTCGAAGTCTTCGACCGCCGCGCGATTGGCGCGTGCATAGCGGAAACCAACGCCCTCGAAGCGCAAAGCACCTTCGGCACGGCCCGGGTCGCGCCGGCCCTGGTCGGGTTCCGGCGGCGTGTCGATCAGCGCGAACACGCTTTCCGCGGCCGCCAGCCCGCGCTGCAGCGACTCGCTGAGGTCGGACAGGCGCTTCAACGGTGCGAGCAGCATGATCATCGCGGTGATGAAGGACACGAAGCCGCCCACGCTGGTCTCGTCGCGCGAGGACTGCTGGATCGCGAACCACACGATCACGGCGATCGCCAGCGCGGCAACCAGCTGCACCAGCGGCACATTGGCGGCGGCGGCGGTGGAATGCTTCATGTTGAAATGCCGCAGGCGGTTGACCGCGACGTCGAAGCGACGCGCTTCCGTGGCCTGGCCGCCATACACCTTGATGACCTTGTGGCAGGCGATCGCCTCGCCGGTCAGACTGGTCAGGTCGCCCATCGCCGCCTGTGCCTCACGGCTGACGGCACGCAGGCGCCGGTTGAAGGTGCGTACGATCAGCCAGATCAGCGGTGCGGCCAGGATGGTCACGCTGGTCAGCTTCCAGTTCAGCCACACCAGCCAGCCCAGCAGGCCGATCACCACGAAGGTGTCGGTCACCAGATTGGTGACCACGCTGGTGGCGGCGGTCATCACCTGGGCCACGTCATAGGTGATGCGCGAGATGGTGTGGCCGCTGGGATGGTCGTCGAAGAATCCGGCCGGCAGCACCAGCAGGCGCTGGAACATGCGGTTGCGCAGGTCGGTGACCACCTTGTTGCCGACCCAGTTCATGGCGAACTTGGAGATGAAGTTGGCCACGCCACGCACCAGGAACAGCGCCACCAGCGCGACCGGCACCAGCAGCTTCCAGGTCGGATCCTTGCGCACGAAGCTCTGGTCCAGCATCGGCTTGAGCAGGGCCGGCAAGGCCGGCTCGGTGGCTGCGGTCAGCACCATGCCGACCAGCGCGATGCCGAACTGCCAGCGATAGGGCCACACCTGCGCCAGCAGGCGCGCGTACAGGCGACGCGTTTCGGCGAGCTGCCCCGCCTTCATCGAAGGTTCCTCATGCCGCGATTATACGTTGCCCGTCGACGATCCCCTCCCCCGGCGGCCACCGGGCCGACTATAATCGCGCCATGGAACCTGAACTGAGTCAGCTGGAAGCCAAGGCGGCGCGCGCCGTCGAGCAATGCGAGCGCCTGCGCGCCGAGAACCAGGACCTGCGTCAGCAGCTCGCCACGCGCAGCGATGAGGTGAAGCGCCTGAGCGAGAAGCTGGAAGAAAGCCGGCGCCGCATCGAGGGGCTGCTCGCCCGCATGCCGGGCTGAGGTCGACCACCATGAGCGACGCCGCACGGCAGGTCGAGATCACCCTGCTCGGGCGCGAATACCGGGTGGCCTGCCCGGCCGGCCAGGAGGGCAAGCTGCTCGAGGCCGCGCTGCTGCTCGACAGCCGCATGCGCGAAGTGGCCGAGGCCGGCAAGCTGCTGGGTGCCGAGAAGATCGCGATCACCGCGGCGCTCAACATCGCCCACGACTTCCTGTTCTCCGACCAGAGCAAAAGCTACGATTCGCACGAAGCCCGGCGTAGAATCCGGGAGATCGACCAGCGGCTCGACCGCTGTTTCTTCGAACAGGACTCCTTGTTCTGATCGTTCAGTTTCGTCCCCTGCGGCGTTTGCCCAGGTTCAAGATTCTTTGAACCGATAATCATCTGACCCCGGGTGCTTGCCCACAGGCCGCCAGTGTGCGCGTCCCACGCGGACGTACCTGAGGCGGCCGGCCGGCGCCCACCTATTAAGGTATGGGTTCAAGATGCGAACCTGGGCAGTGCCGTCGGGGGACCCCAAATACCGCATCCGATCGCCATGGCCTACTGGCTGATGAAATCCGAACCCGGCGACGTCAGCGTCGACGACCTCGCCGCCATGCCCGCTGCCACTGTGGGCTGGTACGGCGTGCGCAACTATCAGGCGCGCAACTTCATGCGCGACCAGATGCGTCCCGGCGACGGCGTGCTGTTCTACCACTCGAGCTGCGCCGAGCCTGGCGTGGCCGGCATCGCCGAGGTGGCCAGCCCGCCCTATCCGGATCCCACCCAGTTCGAGCCGGGCGGCCGCTACCACGATCCCAAGGCCAGCCGGGAGCTGCCGCGCTGGTTCCAGGTCGATGTGCGTCTGGTTCACAAGACGCGCCTGCTGTCGCTGGCGGAACTGCGGGCGCATCCGGATCTGCAGGAAATGCGCCTGCTGGCGCGCGGCAACCGCCTGTCGATCACGCCCGTGAGTGCCGCCGAATGGCGGGTGATCCAGCGCCTGCTGCAGGAGGGCTGAAGTCTGGCGCTGCTCTGGCTGTACCTGCCGATCGGCATCGTCACCGGTTTCCTGGCCGGCCTGCTGGGCATCGGCGGCGGCGCCATCCTGGTGCCGGCCTTCCTGCTGGCCGCCGAGGCGGAGGGATTCCCGGCGCGTCACGCCATGCACATGGCGCTCGGTACCTCGCTGGCCTGCATCCTGGTCAGCAGCCTGGTCAGCATGCGCGCCCACCATCGCCATCAGGCGGTCCATCTTGCGATGGTGCGCGGCATGGCGCCGGCGATCCTGACCGGCAGTCTGGCGGGCACCTTCCTGGCGGCGGCCTTGCCGGCTGCGCCGCTCAAGTGGCTGTTCCTGCTGTTCCTGCTCTTTGTCGCCCAGGGCCTGTGGCGGCCGGTGCAGCCCCAGCCCCATGTGCGCGCGCCCGGCGCGTGGCTGCTTGCTGCGGTGGGCGCGCTGATCGGCGGCTTCTCGAGCCTGGTCGGCATCGGCGGCGCCTCGCTCACCGTCAGTTTCCTGCTCTGGTGCAGCATCGGCATGCACGAGGCGATCGGCACGTCGGCGGCTTTGGGCTTCCCCATTGCGCTGGCAGGCACCCTGGGCTACGCCATCAATGGCTGGTCGGTGCCCGGCCTGCCGGCCGGCAGCCTGGGCTATGTCTACCTGCCGGCGTTTGCCGGCGTCACGCTCAGCAGCTTCTTCGCGGTGCCCTTGGGCGCACGTACCGCGCACCGGCTGCCGGTGCAGACGCTGCGGCGCACCTTTGCGCTGGTGCTGGGCGCGATCGCGCTGCGCATGCTGGCCGCGCAACTCGGCTGGTTCTGACAGCGGCGCCCGGCATCTGGCGGTGCCGCACGCGCCGGCGCCGGCTCAGTTGACCACGCGCCAGCCGGATACGGTTGCCCGGTTGACCACCTTCAGGGCGAGCGATCCCGCCGGCTTGAGGTCTCCGGCGCTGCCGACGTTCAGGCTGACCCCGGTGTTGGTCACGACGGCGTTGGGCGTGTAGGCGGCGCCGCCGCCAAGCGCCAGCGCGCCCGTCACCGCAGTGCCGTTCCAGCCGAACACCCCGGTCGGGAACTTGCCCTGGGCGAGGTTGAAGAAGCTGTAGTAGCCGGTGCCGACGCCGCAGCCGCCGCCGGTGGCGGCCACCCACTCGGGTACCACCAGCGCGCCGCTCGTCACCAGCGGTGCATCCGAGACCAGAGCGCCGGCCTGCAGGGCATTGACGCTGGTGGAACTGCTGAAGCTGCCGCTTGACCAGGCATAGCCGGCACTGGGTGTGGCGGCCCAGAGCGGTGTCCAGCCGCCGCTGCCGACCCCGAACACGGTCAGCTGGGCGGGATTGAGCGCGTAAACGTAGGGGATGCCCTGGATTTCGGTGTAGCCCACGTAGAGCACGTTGGGCACCGCGGTGGTGCTGCTGGTGGGGTTGACGGTGGTGCCGATCTGCAGGATCAGGCCGGCGTCGGTCGCCGCATTGCCGCTGATCGGCAGGCTCCAGATGCCGCCGCTGCTGCTGCCGAAGTACAGGCTGCCTGTCGCGGCGGCATACGACAGCGCGCTGCTCACCACGGGCGCCAGCGCGACCGAGGTGGCGGCGCCAGTCGCCACGTTGACTTCGTAGAGGGTGCTGTGGCCGGAGGCATTGAGCACGAACAGTGCGTAGGCCGAGCCGTTGATCCAGGCGATCTGCGGTGACTGGCGCAGCGGCGCCGTACCGGTCGACGTGACCGCGGCGTCGCCCGGCGAACTGGCGCCGCTGACCTTGAGCTCATAGACCTGCGCCGCCGGCGCACCACTGCTGTTGAGGCGCAGCACATAGTGCTCGGCGCCGCCCTGCGCGCTGCCCACCACATAGCTGCCCCAGGCGGCGCTGGCGTCCTTGGCGTCGACCACCGCAAAGCCGCCATTCATGTACTGGTTGCCCTGGAACACGCTGAAGTACTGCAGTTGCGCCACCAGGCTGCGCGGCGTCCAGCCCCAGGCCAGTGCGCCGGTCCGGGCATTGAGCGCATACAGGAAGCCGTCGTTGTCGCTGAACATCAGCAGCGGCGAGCGGCTGGCCAGCCCGGTGGCGTAGCTCACGTAGCTGCTGTCGCTGACCAGCTGGCTGTTGTTGGGCGGCCCGACGTAGCGCGCGCCGTTCTGGGCGCTGAAGGTGCCCAGGAAGGTTCCGCTGGCGCGCCCGGCCAGGAAGCTGCAGCCGGTCACGCCGGCGTAGCTGGGGTCCGCGGTGTAGTTGACGATGGTTGCCGTGGTGGTGATGCAGTTGGTGGCGGAAAGATTGAAAGCGGCTGCATCGAGCGCGCTCAGCAGGCTGATCGAGCTGCCATCCACGCCGGTCGAATAAAGCGCCGCGGCGCGTGTGCTGGCGCTCATCAGGGCGCCCGCCTCCCACGACGGTGTCGAAGCCGTCGCGCCGCTGCCGCTCGTCGCATAGGCCGACACCGTGCCATAGCTCGGATTGGGCTGGCTGACCGGCAGGTATTCGTAGCCGTTGCCCGCCGCCACGCTGAGCGGACCGACCGGCGCGCTGACCGCAGTGGGCGCCGTGATCTGCCCCAGGATGCCGCTGAATGCCGTGCTCAGGGCGGACTGGCTGGTGGCGGGGAAGAAGGTCGAGGTGCCGCCGGCAATCGCCATGGCGGTGAGCGCCTGCGCCGCAGCCACGTTGACGCTGCTGTCGACGCCGGCACCCAGTCCGACCACATAGGTCTTGATGCCGGCGGTCTTGAGCGCGGCGATCTGGCTGACCGCGTCCTTGAGTGCCTGGTGGTTGGTGCCGCTGGCATTCAACGAGCCGTCGGCATTGTACGCGGCATAGGCACCATAGCCGCTGGCGGCCGCGGTGCCGAGCGGCGGCCAAGCCAGGCCGGCCAGGTCCAGCGTGGGCTGGCCATCGGTCACCAGCACCACGTACTGCGACTGGCAGGTGCTCACGGTGAGCGATTTCAGGTAGGCGAGAGCGCCCTTCATCAGGCCGCCGACCGGCGACTGGCTGGCGACCGACTTGATCTCGCTGGACAGCGGATTGTTGGTCTCGGTTGCCAGCGCGCTTTTGAGCAGGCTGCCGCCGGGTGCGCTGCCCATGGCGGCGACCAGGTTGCCGCTGTTCGCGACAGCCGTTGTCGAATACCCGAAGCCGCGCGCGGAAAACATGACTTTTGCGCTGTAGGGTACGTAGCCGGCGTTGGTCGGCCCCAGTGCCCAGGCACCGACGACGGCGGTCGGCGCGGTCGAGGCATAGGCTTCCTGCACCAGTCCGGTGTTGTAGCTGGTCAGCGAATAGGCGTTGTAGGGATTGGCCGGCGTCGGTCCCGAGTAGGCCACGAAGTTCTCGGGCAGGCCGAGCGCGGCCGGGGCATACAGGACGTCATTGATCAGCGGGTCGTCGCTCGATGCGCCGACGGTCAGGTAGGTCGCGGACTGCGTTCCGCTGCCCAGCACCGCCGCCACGGCCTGGCAGTTGGAGCGCGGCGTGGAGCCGTTGCCGAGCTTGTTGTAGCCTTTGCAGGGATTGAGGACGTTGACGGTGCCGGTGGCGGGACTGGCCGCACTGTTGCTGAAGGCGAAGGCGCCGCCGTTGTAGCTCGAAGGCGGGCTCATGTAGTACACCCAGGTGTTGAAAAGGCTGACCGCACTGCCGGCGGTCGAGTAGTCGTACAGACCGAAGTTCACCAGGTTGCCGTAGCTGCCGATCATCGACGCGATGGCGGACTTGGCGATGTTGAGGCGGCTGGGGCCGTTGTCGCAGCCGTAGCTGCTGCTGCCCGGGCAGGGGCTGGTATAGGGCGCGGTGCCGTCGCCATTGCTGGCGATGGGCGGCGTGAAATCGGCCGGAAGGGTGTAGTTGGCCGGTGATGTGGAGCTGTTCCAGAAGGACTTGTCGCTGACGGTGCCGGAGCCGACGTAGATCGCACCCGCGGTGCTGCCATCCATCGACGAGGAATTGGTGATCGCGATCAGCACCTGCGGCGCGGTCGACGAAGTGGCCGTGAGCGGCGCGACCGGCAACAGCGCCAGGCAGACGCCCAGCAGGTGCACCAGCGCATGGCGCAGCACGCGCACGCGCCGCGCAGGCCGGCCGGGATTCGCGCCGGGCCGGAGTTTCAGGAAAGTGTGCATAGCCGATAGACCGTTTCCACCGTGGACGAGGTGGCGCCGTTGGGTTCGGTGACGTTGAGGAAGATGTCGTAGTACAGGGCGCGGTATTGCGTGAGGCCGCAGGTGTAGTCGTCGCTCTGGCCGGTGGCCTGCACCACCGCCAGCACGTTGTAGTTCAGCACCACGCTGCCGACGGTCACGCTGACAGTCTCGGCCGCGCAGCGCAGCGTGGTATTGCTGTTGCCTGAGCAGGCGTTCCAGTAGCTGGCGGTGGGCGCTGCGGTGCCGGCGGGAACTGCGCGATACCAGGTCTGGCTGCCGGCGCTGACCTCCAGCGGCTGCGCGCCGTAGACCGCCAGGATCTGGCTTTCCAGGTTGCGCAGCGCGATGTCGGCCACCTGCATGTCTTTCTGCCGCGCCAGCGTGTTGCCGCTCATCTGCGCATCGACGGTGACACTGCGCAGCGTGTACAGCAGGCCCAGGCACATCACCAGCAGGGTGACCAGCACCAGGATCAGCGCTTCGCCGCGCGCGTCGCGGCGCGTCATGGCGCCCATAGCGTGTTCCTCAAGGCGATCTCGGTCATCTGTGCCACGTGGCGGTTCTGCGTCGCAGTGACCGTGAAGGGCGTGAACGGACTGCTGGTCGAGGTCCCCGGGATGCTCACCGTGGCGGGCGCCGTGTAGCTGGGGTCGGCATACAGCGAGCGCAGGACCACGCCGATGCGCACGCTGCGCACGCTGGCGTAGCTGTTGTTGGCGGCCACCATGGCGCCGGTCTGGTAGGCGGTCACGCTGCCGCTGCCGGTAGTGTCGACGCCCAGCAGCACCTGCAGCGACACCACCCCGGCGGCTATCGGCTGCACGCTGATCAGCGTGTCGTTGAGCGCGTTGACCTTGGCTCGCATCAGCATCGGCCAGGCATAGCTGGTGCTGCTCACGTAGTAGACATAGCTGACCTGATTGCTGGCGGCCGGGGCACCGATGTCGATCAGCTTGGACTGCATGAGCAGCGCGTTGGACAGGCTGCTGCCCGACAGCCCGATGGTGGCCAGACTGGACGAGAAGCCGGTGTAGAAGTTGGTCGGCATCAGCGTGCCCGAGCTTGCCACATAGCTGCTCGAGCTGGCCGTGCCGACGGAGGTGATCGGTATGCGCAGACAGATCCGCTGGCCATTGAGCGGAATCGCCAGCAGGCCGATGTGGCCCGCGGTGGCGCGCCCGGACGTGGCCAGCGGCAGCAGGCCAGTGCTCATCGGCAGATAGGCGCTGTTGGCGAAGGTGGGTGTGGTGGGGGCGGACTGGTCGCCGAACTGCGTGGCGTCGAGCGCCTGGTTCAGCACCAGCACATCGGAGCGGTTGCCGGAGGCGGTGGTGGGATAGTCCAGCGTCAGCCCGCTGCCGGCCACGAAGGGCAGCTGCAGGCCGCTGCTGCCGGCCAGCGCCGACACTTGTGGCGTCGCGAAGTAGGTGGCGGCTGGCAGGGCGCTGTCGTAGTTGAGCCGCGCGCTGCAGTTGGGCACCGAGGAGCTCAGCAGGAAGCCGGCACTCGCGACGTCGCGCGTGAGCATGTCGAGCGCGGCGCGCAGTTCGTTGTCGCGCTGCGTGGTATCGCTGATGCGCAGGTTCTGGTTGGCCGCGCCGAGCTGCACGGTCATCACCGCGAGCAGCAGCATGAGGCCGATCGCCAGCGCGACCAGCATCTCGATCAGCGAGAAGCCGCGCTCAGAGCCCGAACTGGTAACTGAAGGTCTGGCTGCGCGTGATCGCGGCGGTCTGGCCGGCATCGGCACTGGCATTCTGGGTCCACGAAAGGGTCACCGTTGCGGTGCAGCCGGTGGTGCTGGAGCAGCTGCCGCCCGCGACGGCATCGCCTCCGGTGGCAATGGTGATGCTGGCGCCGGGCAGCGCGGTGCTGCCGGTGGTGAGCTGCGCCAGCCAGGGTTGCAGTGCGGCCGGTGCATTGGCGTAGTTGGTCGCGGTCCAGGTGCCGGCCATGCTGGCCATGATGGCCGGATTGGCCTGCACCACGCCCCAGAAGGCGTTGCTGGCGGGCGCCATCTGGCGCAGGAACTGGTCCTGGGTGAGCGCGCTGGTGAAGCGCGCATAAGCCAGTGAAAAACCGAGCAGGCCCATGGCGAAGATGGTTGCGGCCATCAGCACGCTGAGCAGCATGAAGCCTGACTGGCCTTGCCGGCCGTGGCGGCCTGGGGGGCGGCGTCTCATGAGGCGCCGTTGATCCGCACCAGCGTCCCCGAACCCAGGATCTGCAGCGGAAAAGTCTGGCCGCTGCTGGCGCTGAAGGTGAGAGCGGCTGCGTTGCCGACAAAGCCCTGATTGTCGAACGTGAAGCTCAGGGGCAGGCTGCCCGTGCCCAGCGAGCAGCCGATTCCGGGGGCGGCCGTGGCGAGCTGGGCCGTCGTGAAGGAGTGCGCATTGACGGCACTGTTGTCTTCGACCGCGGTCCAGCTGCAGTCGCTGTTGACCGTCAGCGTGATGATGTGCGATCCGGTGGTGGCCTGCCCGCGCAGCCACGCGAAGTCCTGCTGGAAACGTTGCGCCACCGCGCGCGCGCGCCCGGTGTTGACGCTGTTGCGCAGTGCCGGGATGGCATAGCTGGCCAGCATTCCCATCATCGCGATGGCGATCATGAGTTCAATCAGCCCGAATCCGGCAGCGCGGCGCATCAATAGCAGGCACCGCTGCTGCTTGCCACCCAGCAGCTGGCGCCGGCCGGGCTGGAGGGAAAGGTGGCGCCGGCTGGCGTGACCGTGGTGCGCGCGCCATTCTGGTCCACGGAGTAGGTGTAGCCGGCGACGCTGGTGCCGCTCTTGCCGGTGGCGGTCAGCGTGAAGGTGGTGGCCGCCATGTTGCTGCAGCTGTAGCTGAAGTCGCCGGTATTGGTGCTGGGCGCCGCGCCGGCGCCGCTGCTCAGGCAGGTGGTGGCACCACCACTCGCGTAGCTGCGGTTGTCCTGGTAGACCTGTTGCATGCCGATTGACCACGACGCGAGCTGGCTGAAGGCCTGCGAGACTTTGCCGCGCAGCACGTAGCTCTGGTAGGTGGGCAAGGCCAGACGCGCCAGCACCGCCACCAGAGCGACTGTCACCATGATTTCCATCAGCGTGAAACCTGCACTCCGGCCAGGTATTCCACGCTGACGCCGCGCGCGCTGGTCAGGGACGCAAAGCATCTCGAGGTCTTCTCCAAAGCAGTTGGCGGGACGGCGTCGGTCGCGACGCTGGCCACGGGCAGGGCGTGCGCACGCGGCCTGCCACAGCCGACGCGTCTCCCCCCGGAAACGGGCGCCAGCTCTCCCAATATGGCTTTCAGTTTGCCACCCAAGCTATTGAGAGGCAATATATTTGACTTTTCTCACCTGCCTGACGTGGCGTGCCCTTGCCGGCGCCTGAAAGGACTCGCCCGCCAGTTCCGGGCGCTCCGGTGGCACGGCCGCTCAGGCGGTCAGGCGGTCCAGCGCTTCCTGGTAGCGCGCCGCGGTGCCGAGCGCGATTTCGTCGGGCAGCGCCGGTGCCGGCGGCTGCTTGTCCCAGCCGGAGGCCTCCAGCCAGTTGCGCAGGAATTGCTTGTCGAAACTCTCCGGACTGCTGCCGGGCCGGTAGCTGGCGCGCGGCCAGAAGCGCGAGGAATCGGGCGTGAGCGCTTCGTCGATCCACACCAGATCGCCCTGCGCATCGGTGCCGAATTCGAATTTGGTGTCGGCAATGATGATGCCGCGCCCCAGCGCGAACTCCGCTGCGGCCTCGTAAAGCGCCAGTGTGGTGTCGCGCACCTGCGTGGCCAGCGCCGTGCCCACCAGCGCGCAGGCGCGCGCGAAGTCGATGTTCTCATCGTGGTCGCCCACCGCCGCCTTGGTGGCCGGCGTGAAGATCGGCTGCGGCAGGCGGTCGGCACGTACCAGGCCGGCCGGCAGCGTGATGCCGCAGACCGTGCCATGGTCCTGGTACTCCTTCCAGCCCGATCCCTCCAGGTAGCCGCGCGCCACCGCCTCCAGCGGCAGCGCCTTGAGCCGCCGCACCACCACCGCGCGGTCGCGCACCTGATCCCGCTCGCGCTCCGCAACCACGCTTTCCGGGTCGATGCCGGTCAGGTGGTTGGGCACGAGGTGCCCCAGCTTCTCGAACCAGAAATTCGACAGGGTGTTCAGGATGCGGCCCTTGCCCGGAATCGGGGTCGGGAACACCACGTCGAAGGCCGACAGCCGGTCGGTAGTGACCAGCAGCAGGTGCTGCTCGTCCACCGCATAGACGTCGCGGACCTTGCCGCGCGCCAGCAGCGGCAGGCTGCGGATGTCGGATTCGAGAATGGCGGGATACGAAGTCTGCATGGAGGGTTTCAGGGCCTCAGGAGTTGCCGCTCACGCGGATGATCTTCATGGTGTTGGTGCCGCCCGGTTTGCCGATCGGTTCGCCGATGGTCAGGATGATCAGGTCGCCAGGCACCACCGCGCCTTCCTTCTTCAGGCAGTCCTCGGCCTGCGCCATCACTTCCTCGGCGTCGCGCGTCGCGTGCTCGAAGGCGACAGGGTACACGCCCTTGAACAGCGTGACCTTGCGCTGGGTTTCAGCCGACGGCGACATGGCGTAGATCGGCACCGGCAGGTCCATGGCCGACATGAAGCGTGCGGTCGTCCCGCTCTGGGTCAGCGCGGCGATCGCCTTCACGCCCAGATGGCGCGCCGTGAACACCACCGCGTGCGAGATCGCCAGTTCGACCTGGTTGATCTGGCGGTCGTAGCCCGGCTCCTGCGCAGGCGCGTGCGCCAGCACTTCCTTCTCGGCTTCCAGGCACACGCGCGCCATGGCGCTCACGGTTTCCACCGGGAACTTGCCGACTGCCGATTCGGCCGACAGCATCACGGCGTCGGTGCCGTCGATCACGGCGTTGGCCACGTCGGACACTTCCGCGCGGGTCGGGACCGGGCTGCTGATCATCGACTCCATCATCTGGGTCGCCGTGACCACCGCCTTGTGCTTGCGCCGGGCGGCCCGGATCATGCGCTTCTGCATGGCAGGGACGGCGGCATCACCCACTTCCACCGCCAGGTCGCCGCGCGCCACCATGATCGAGTCCGAGGCATCGATGATGTCCTCGAGCATCTCGATCGCCTCGGCACGCTCGATCTTGGCCATGATCTGCGCGTTGCCGCCGGCGGCGCGCATCAGCGTGCGCGCTTCGCGAATGTCCTCGCCCGAACGCGGGAAGGACACCGCCAGGAAGTCCGCCTGCATCTTGGCAGCCGTACGGATGTCCTCGTAGTCCTTGGCGGTCAGCGCGGGGGCGGTCAGTCCGCCGCCGCGCCGGTTGATGCCCTTGTTGTTGGACAGCACGCCGCCCTGGACCACCCGGGTGTTGACCACCAGGCCGTCGACGCGCACCACCGTGAGTTCGATCTTGCCGTCGTCGAGCAGCAGGGTGTCACCCGGCTTGACGTCGTTCGGCAGCTCGGGATAGTCCAGGCCCACGCGCTCCTGGTTGCCAAGCTGGCATTCGGCGTCGAGCAGGAAGGTGTCACCGGTGTTGAGGGTGACGCGGCCGTCCTGGAACTTGCCGACGCGGATCTTGGGACCCTGCAGGTCGGCCAGGATGCCGACGGTGCGGTTGATCCTGGCAGCCACGCTGCGCACCAGTTCGGCGCGGCCAATGTGGTCGGCCTCGCTGCCGTGCGAGAAGTTGAGCCGGAACACGTCCACGCCGGCGCGGATCATGCGTTCGAGAACCTCGGGGTCGCTCGAGGCGGGGCCAAGGGTGGCGACGATTTTTGTGCGGCGGGTCATGGAACGGTCTCCGGGGGGTTGGCCTTGCGTGAGGGCCTGGTCGCCGGCTGTGGACGCCAGGTCTGTTGCCTGCCTGCCACCGGATGGCAGCGGGCAGGGCAGGCAAGTGTACTGCCCGGTGCGCAGTTACAGCTCAGGTACGGGCGCGCCGTTCCAGCATGACCACCGCCGGCAGCTCGCGACCTTCCAGGAATTCGAGGAAGGCGCCACCGCCGGTGGAGATGTAGGACACCTGGTCGGAGATGCCGAATTTGGCGATCGCCGCCAGCGTGTCGCCGCCACCGGCGATGCTGAACGCCGCGCTGGCCGCCACGGCGCGTGCCAGCGCTTCGGTGCCACCGGCAAAGGCCTCGAACTCGAATACGCCCACCGGTCCATTCCACACCACCGTGCCGGCTTCGGCCACGATCTGCGCCAGTGCGGCCGCGGTCTGCGGGCCGATGTCCAGGATCAGGTCATCGGCGGCCACCTCGGCTACCGGCTTGACGGTCGCCGTGGCGTCGGCGGCGAAGCTCTTGGCCACCACCACGTCGGTCGGGATCGGTACCGCCGCGCCGCGCGCCGCCAGGGTGGCCATGATGTCGCGCGCCACCTGCACCTGGTCGGGCTCGGCCAGTGATTTGCCGATCGGATGCCCGCAGGCCAGCAGGAAAGTGTTGGCGATGCCGCCGCCCACGATCAGGCGATCCACCTTGCCGGCCAGCGTGGACAGTACCGACAGCTTGGTGCTGACCTTGGAGCCGCCGACGATCGCCACCAGCGGATGCGCGGGCTGCAGCAGGGCACGGCCCAGGGCATCCAGCTCGGCGGCGAGCAGCGGACCGGCGCAGGCCACCGGCGCGTGAACGCCGACGCCATGGGTGGAGGCCTCCGCACGGTGCGCAGTGCCGAAAGCGTCCATCACGAAAATGTCGCACAGGCTGGCATAGGCGCGCGCCAGTTCCTCGCGGTCCTTTTTCTCGCCCTTGTTGAAGCGCACGTTCTCCAGCAGCACCAGCTGGCCCGGCTCGGCGCGTGCCGATTCGGGCGTGCCCTGGTGCAGGTAGACCGGCTGGCCGAGCAGGCTCGCCAGGCGTTCGGCCACCGGCACCAGCGACAGGGCCGGGTCGAAATGACCTTCTTCCGGGCGGCCCAGGTGCGACATCAGCAGCACGCGTGCGCCGGCCGCCAGGGCCTTGCGGATCGCCGGCAGGCTGGCCTGGATCCGCGTGTCATCGGTGATCCGGCCGCCTTCCAGCGGCACGTTGAGGTCGGCCCGGATCAGCACCCGCTTGCCGGTCAGCGAAAGATCGTCGAGGCGGACGAAGCGGGGCGCACTCACTTGGCGGCCATCCAGGCAGTCGTGGTGTCCAGCATGCGGTTGCTGAAGCCCCACTCGTTGTCGTACCAGGACAGCACCTTGACCAGGTTGCCGTTGGAAACCTTGGTCAGGCCGGCGTCGAAGGTGCTGGAGGCCGGGTCGTGGTTGAAGTCCACCGACACCAGCGGCTCGGTGTTGTAGTTCAGGATGCCCTTCAGCGCCGGGCTTTCCGAAGCGGCCTTCATGATGGCGTTGACTTCGTCCACGCTGGTGGCGCGCGCGGCTTCGAAGGTCAGGTCGACCAGCGAGACATTGATGGTCGGCACGCGCACGGCGAAGCCGTCCAGGCGGCCATTGAGCTCGGGCAGCACCAGACCGACGGCAGCAGCGGCACCGGTCTTGGTCGGGATCATCGACATGGTGGCCGAACGCGCACGGTGCAGGTCGGTGTGGTAGACGTCGGTCAGCACCTGGTCATTGGTGTAGGCGTGCACGGTGGTCATCAGG
This sequence comes from Pseudomonadota bacterium, assembly GCA_028873535.1. GTDB lineage: Bacteria > Pseudomonadota > Gammaproteobacteria > Burkholderiales > Ferrovaceae > CAIVHB01. Next base: position 12,696 of record JAGWIJ010000011.1, on the reverse strand, counting down.
CCCTTGACCAGGCCCAGCGCCTGATGCAGCGGCTGGACCAGCGGCGCCAGGCAGTTGGTGGTGCACGAGGCGTTGGACACCACGCTGTGGCTGGCCTTGAGCACGCCATGGTTGACGCCGTACACCACGGTGGCGTCGACGTCCTTGCCGCCGGGCGCCGAGATCAGCACCTTGCGCGCGCCGGCGGCCAGGTGGGCGCCGGCCTTTTCCTTGCTGGTGAACAAGCCGGTGCACTCGAGCACCACGTCCACGCCGAGCTGGCCCCAGGGCAGTTCAGCCGGGTTGCGCACGGCGAACACCTTGATGCGGTCGCCGGCCACCACCAGGTCGCCGCCTTCGACGGCCACCGGGAAACCGAAGCGGCCGTGCGCCGTGTCGTAGCGCGTCAGGTGGGCATTGGTCTCGGGGCTGCCCAGGTCGTTGATCGCGACCACCTGGATATCCTTGTTGCGGCCGGATTCATAGAGCGCACGCAGCACATTGCGACCGATACGGCCGTAGCCGTTGATGGCGACCTTGATAGCCATGGTGTTCGACTCCCCTCTCAAGATAAGGCGTCACGCACGGCGGCTGCCACACGTTCGACGCTGAAACCGAAAAGCTTGAACAACGCACCTGCCGGGGCGGATTCGCCGAAGCGGTCCAGTCCGATGACCCGGCCTTCCAGTCCGACGTACTTGCGCCACAGATCGCTGCTGCCCGCTTCCACGGCCACGCGCGGCAGGCCGCGCGGCAGCACGCGTGCCTGCCAGTCGGCAGCTTGGCGGTCGAACACCGAGGTGGAGGGCATCGACACCACACGCACCGCGATGCCGTCCAGCGCCAGCGCTTCCTGCGCCTGCAGCGCCAGCGCCACTTCCGATCCGGTGGCGATCAGCACTGCCTGCGGCTTGCCATTGGCCGCCTCGCGCAGCACGTAGCCGCCGCGGCGCAGGTCGTCGCCGCTGCGCGCGCTGTCGGCCAGGTAGGGCAGGTTCTGGCGGCTGAATACCAGCGCGCTGGGGCCGTCATTGCGCTCGACTGCGCAGATCCAGGCGTAGGCGCTTTCCAGCGTGTCGGCCGGACGCCATACGTCCAGGCCCGGCATCACGCGCAGGCTGGCCAGGTGCTCGACGGGCTGGTGGGTGGGGCCGTCCTCGCCCAGGCCGATCGAATCGTGGGTGTAGACGAAGATGCTGCCCAGCTTCATGAGCGCGGCCATGCGCACGGCATTGCGCGCATAGTCCGCAAAGGTCAGGAAGGTGCCGCCGAAGGGGATCAGGCCACCGTGCAGCGCCAGGCCGTTCATGATGGCGCTCATGCCGAACTCGCGCACACCATAGTTGAGGTAGCGGCCGCCGCTGTCGGCGTCGAAGGTGCGCATGCCGGGCCAGTTGGTCAGGTTGGAGCCGGTCAGGTCGGCCGAGCCGCCGACCAGCTCGGGCAGCACGGCAGCCAGCGCAGCAATCGCGTTCTGCGAGGCCTTGCGCGTCGCGATGGTGGCGGCCTGGGTGCGCACCTGGGCGTCCAGGGCCTGCACCGCGGCGCTCCAGCCGCCCGGCAGGTCGCCGGCCTGGCGGCGCAGGAATTCGGCGGCATCGGCCGGGAATGCCTGGCGGTAGGCGGCGAAGCGCCGGTTCCAGTCCTCTTCGGCGGCGGCGCCGCGCGCGCGCGCATCCCAGCCGGCATAGACCTCGGCCGGAATCTCGAACGGCGCATGCGACCAGCCCAGCGCCTTCCGCGTGGCGGCGATCTCGGCCTCGCCCAGCGGCGCGCCGTGCGCCTCGGCACTGCCTTCCTTGGCCGGCGAGCCCTTGCCGATGCGCGTCTTGCAGCAGATCAGCGTGGGGCGGTCGCCATTGCGCGCCTGCGCGATGGCGGCCGACACGGCATCGGCGTCGTGGCCGTCCACCGGCGCGATCACGTTCCAGCCATAGGCGCGGAAGCGCGCCGGCGTGTCGTCGCCGAACCAGCCCTGCACCTCGCCGTCGATCGAAATGCCGTTGTCGTCGTAGAGCGCGATCAGCCGGGACAGTCCCAGGGTGCCCGCCAGCGAGCACACCTCGTGCGAAATGCCCTCCATCAGGCAGCCGTCACCCAGGAACACGTAGGTGTGATGGTCGACGATGGTGTGGCCGGGCCGGTTGAACTCGGCCGCCAGCATGCGTTCGGCGATGGCCATGCCGACGGCATTGGCAAGCCCCTGGCCGAGCGGACCGGTGGTGGTCTCGATGCCCGGGGTGAGCGCGTGCTCGGGGTGTCCCGGCGTCTTCGAATGCAGCTGCCGGAAGGCCTTGAGGTCGTCGATGCCCAGCGCGTAGCCGCTCAGGTGCAGCAGGCCGTAGATCAGCATCGAGCCGTGGCCGTTGGACAGCACGAAGCGGTCGCGGTCGGCCCAGTGCGGATTGCCTGGGTTGTGGCGCAGATGCCGGTTCCACAGCGCCTCCGCCATGTCGGCCATGCCCATGGGCATGCCGGGGTGTCCCGAATTGGCTTTCTGGACGGCGTCGATGGCCAGCACGCGCAGCGCGTTGGCGAGATCCCGGGGGGAGGCAGCGGTCATATTCTGGGCGTCTGGGGCGGCTACGGAGGGGGGCGCGACATTATCCCTGAGCGCGCGCCGGCATTCAAATTTCCTTCGGCCGGCCCTGCGTCGGCCGCGCGCCCGGAGGCCGTGACGGCGTCGTCAGCGCAGCGGGAACACCGGGTCGAAAGTGCGCACTCCGCGTGCACGGTTTTCCAGCAGCTGCTGCACCATCGGGGTCAGGATCAGCTGCATGGCCAGTTCCATCTTGCCACCCGGCACCACGATGCAGTTGGCGCGGCTCATGAACGAACCGTCGATCATCGACAGCAGGTAGGGGAACTGGATGCCGCGCGGATTGCGGAAGCGGATCACCAGCAGGCTTTCGTCCAGGGTCGGGATATCGCGTGCCACGAAGGGATTGCTGGTGTCGACCACCGGCACGCGCTGGAAGTTGATGTGGGTGCGCGAGAACTGCGGCGTGATGAAATGCACGTAGTCGTGCATGCGCCGCAGGATGGTGTGGGTGACGGCCTCGATCGAGTAGCCACGCGTCTTGGTGTCGCGATGGATCTTCTGAATCCACTCCAGGTTGACGATCGGCACCACGCCGATCAGCAGGTCGCAATGCTGCGCCACATCGGCGGTCGGGGTCGCCACGCCGCCGTGCAGGCCCTCGTAGAGCAGGCAGTCGGTGTCCGGCGCCACGTCCTCCCAATCGGTGAAGGTGCCGGGCGGCTGGTCGTAGATCATCGCCTCGGCATCGTCATGCACGTAGTGGCGGATCTTGCCGCCACCGTTCTCGCCATAGCAGCGGAACAGCTCGGCCAGCTCTTCGAACAGGTTGGCCTCGGGGCCGAAATGTGACACCGGCTTGCCGCCACCCTGGTCGGATTCGGCGATGGCGCGCTTCATGCCGTCGCGATCGTAGCGGTGGAAGCTGTCGCCCTCGACATAGGCGGCATGGATGCCTTCACGCCGGAATATGTGCGTGAAGGTGCGCTTGACCGAGGTGGTGCCGGCTCCGGACGAACCGGTGACTGCAATGATGGGGTGGGCGATCGACATGCCGGGCAGGATAGCAGGGCAGGGCGGCGGCAGGCAGCCGGCGCGCCCTGCCGACAGCCTTTCTCAGCGCTTCAGGTAGCGTTCGGCCATCGCTTCCAGCGGCAGCGGCTGGATTTTCGAGGCCCAGCCGGCGCAGCCGAAGGCTTCGAAGCGCGCCTTGCAGACGCCGCGCGCGGCAATGCTGGCTTCCTTCATGTACTTGCGCGGGTCGAACTCGGCAGGATCCTGGTGGAAGGCGCGCCGCAACGCGCCGGTCATGGCGAGGCGGATGTCGGTGTCGATGTTGATCTTGCGCACGCCGTGGCGGATGCCGAGCTGGATTTCCTCGACTGGCACGCCATAGGTCTCCTTGAGGTCGCCGCCGTATTCACGGATCACCGCCAGCCATTCCTGTGGCACCGAGCTGGAACCGTGCATCACCAGATGGGTGTTGGGGATCCGGGCGTGGATTTGCTTGATGCGATCGATCGCCAGGATGTCGCCGGTGGGCTTGCGGCTGAACTTGTAGGCCCCGTGCGAGGTGCCGATGGCAATCGCCAGGGCGTCGACGCCGGTATCGGCGACAAAGCGCGCCGCTTCGTCGGGATCGGTCAGCATCTGCTCGTGCGACAGCACGCCAGCGGCGCCCGAGCCGTCCTCTTCGCCCGCCAGGCCGGATTCCAGCGATCCCAGACAACCCAGTTCGCCTTCCACCGACACGCCGACCGCATGCGCCATGCGCACCACCAGGCGCGTCACGTCGACGTTGTAGTCGTAGCTGGCGGGGGTCTTCATGTCTTCGCGCAAGGATCCGTCCATCATCACCGAGCTGAAGCCCGAGCGGATCGAGCGCTGGCAGACGTCCGGACTGGCGCCATGGTCCTGGTGCATGACGATCGGCAGTTGCGGATAGCTTTCGATGGCCGCCATCAGCATGTGGCGCAGGAAGGGTTCGCCGGCGTATTTGCGCGCGCCGGCCGACGCCTGCAGGATCACCGGGCTGTCGGTTTCGGCCGCCGCCTGCAGGATCGCCTGGAACTGCTCCAGATTGTTGACGTTGAATGCCGGCACGCCGTAGTCGTGTTCGGCGGCGTGATCGAGCAGTTGGCGCAGCGAAATCAAAGCCATGACAGGTTCTCTCCGAGTGTTCTTGGCGCGGTTACACGCCGGTTACAACCCCTGATTTTAGCAAGTCGCGCGCGGCAGGCACATGACATTGTGCGCCGGGATCCCCTTTGAGGCATGCGGCGGTGCGTGTAACCTTGGTCCATTCCGACACCTGCCCGTATTCCCTGTGCACTTCACCTTCCGACAGATGCAGATTTTTGAATCGGTGGCGCGCCTGCTGAGCTTCTCGCGCGCGGCCGAGGAACTGCACCTGACCCAGCCCGCGGTTTCAATGCAGATCCGCCAGCTGGAGGACACGGTGGGCCTGCCCCTGCTCGAACAGGTCGGCAAGAAAATCCACCTGACCGAGGCCGGCGAAGAGTTGCACCACCACTGCCGCGTGGTGGCGCGCCAGCTGCGTGAAGCCAAGGAGGCGATGGAAAGCCTGCGCCAGGGCGTGCGCGGCCGCCTCGACATTGCCATCATCAGCACTGCCAAGTATTTCATGCCCATGCTGCTGGCAAAATTCTGCGAGGTCCATCCGGACGTGCAGCTGCGCCTGACGGTCGGCAACCGCGAGCGCATCCTCGAGCAGTTGGCCGACAACGACGTTGACATGGCGGTGATGGGGCGTCCGCCGGCCGAGGCCGCAGTGGCGGCCGAGCCCTTCGCGCGCAATCCCCACGTGGTGATCGCGCCGCCCGGCCATCGCTTCGCTCAGGCCAAGCGACTGTCGGTGGCGCGCATTGCCGAGGAGCCGATGATCGTGCGCGAAAAAGGCTCAGGCACGCGCCAACTGCTTGAGCGCCTGTTCAGCGAGCACGGCCTCAAGGTCAATGCGCGCATGGAAATGAGCAGTAACGAGATCATCAAACAGGCGGTCATCGCTGGCATGGGCATCAGCCTGCTGTCGCTGCATACCCTCAAGCTTGAGTTGCAGACCGGCAATCTGGTGATCCTGCCGGTACAGGGGCTGCCGGTGGTGCGCGACTGGAACCTGGTCCATCTCAAGGACAAGCGTCTGCCGCCGGTGGCACGCGCCTTCAAGAGTTTCCTGCTCGAGCACGCAGAAGTCGTGATCGGCGAATTCGCCACCAGCACCCTGCCTGCCTGAACGCCATCACGGCGTCGGAATCACCTTCAGCCAGGGCGAGGCACAGGTAGGCACATCGGGATAGTAGCTGCCCGTGTCCCGGCAGTAGTAGCGGTAGAACACCTGGCCGGGCGGCGTGGCCACGGCGGGCGCAACCACGACCTGCGCAGGATATCCGCCATACCAGGGCCCGGCGTCCCACCACGGATAGTAGGGGTAGGGGTCGTAGAAGCCCAGGTAGGCGACGCCAGCGCCGTAAGGGTAGCCGCCCCATCCTCGATAGCCGCCATATCCGCCATAGCCGCCACCGTAGCCGCCATAACCGCCACCGTAGCCGCCACGGTAGCCGCTATAGCCCCCATGGTAGCCACCCCCGCCGCCACCGCGGAAGCCGCCGCCCTGAAATGCGCCAGCGCTGTGGACGCCGCCTCCCCTGCCGCCACCGTGACCGCCGCCGCCGTGACCGCCGAAGCCAGCAGCCGCAGAGGCCAAGGCCAACAGGGCAGTGGCAAATCCGATGCGTATCGCTAATCTCGCCACGGCGCGCCTCCATTCGGGATCGGGCAATGTACTTGCCTCGTGTTTGAGTTCCGGCGCGCCAAAAGGTTTCCCGGCTGCCGCGTTGTGCCGCAATCAGGCTTGCTGCTGCAAGCGCGTCCGGATCCAGGTCTTCCAGTCGGCGAACAGGTCCGGCCGCAGTGCCGCGATCACCGAGCGCCGGAACGGGTCATTGCCCCAGAAGTCATCTTCGTACAGCCCGCAGTAATGGCCGCCCGCCTCCTCGAGGATCAGCGAGCCTGCCGCGTAGTCCCACAGCTTCTGGCCGCCGTGCAGATAGACATCGAAACGCCCGGCCGCCACGTAGCACCATTCCAGCGTGCTGGCGCCGAAGTTGCGCTGCGAGGCATACGGCGGCGCGTGTCCGAGCAGCTTGGCGAGTTCGCGCGGCAGGCGTTTGAGATCGACCTCCGCGATTGCTTCGCGCAGGGTCCCGACGCTTTCCTTGATCGGCAGTGGCTCGCCGTTCAGGAAGGCCCCGCCGCCGCGTTGGGCGTAGAAGCATTCGTCGGCCACCGGGTCATAGACCACGCCCAGCACCGGCCGTCCGGCACGTACCAGGGCGACCGAGACCGCGAAATAAGGGATTCCGTTGACGAAATTGGAGGTGCCGTCGATCGGGTCGACGCACCACAGGCCCTCGCTGCCGGCCTCCCACAGCGCCTTCTGCTGGGCCTCGGTCATTTCCTCGCCCAGGAAGTGGCAGTCGACCAGCGCGCGCAATTCCTCGGTCAGCGCTTCCTGCGCTGCCAGATCCGCCTGCGTGAACAGGCTGCCATCGCTCTTGCGATGCCGGGCCACGTTGAGGTAGCGCGGCATCACTTCCTGGTGAGCCACGCGCTTGACCCCTTCGATGAGTCCGGCAAGCACCGGCAGCTCGGGGTCGGAAGCGCCAGTGGCGCTTGGGTTCGCCATCCGGATTGACCAGAAAACCAAAGACCCCATGCTAACATGCTGCAACGCAGCTTTCGTCCCTCCGCGATGCACATCCCGCGCTTTTTCTGTCCCGTCACGCCCACCCTCGGTGCGCCCTGGCCGCTGCCGCCGGCCGCCAGCCACCACGCCGTGCGCGTGCTGCGCCTGGCTCCCGGCGCGCAGGTGCAGGTGTTCGACGGCAGCGGCCGGCAATTCGCCGGCACGGTCACTGCGGTCGAGCGCGAGCAGTGCTGGCTCAAGCTGCTGGCGCCGGAGCAGCCGGCGGTCGAATCGGCGTTGGCGATCACGCTGGGACAGGGCCTGTCGGCGGCCGACAAGTTCGACTGGGCGCTGCAGAAGGCAGTCGAGCTCGGCGTGGCCAGGATCGATCCGCTGGCGCTGCGCCGCTCGGTGGTGCGCCTGGACGGCGAGCGCGCCACGCGCCGGCTGCAGCATTGGCAGGGCGTGGTCGTCGCCGCCTGCGAGCAGTGCGGCCGCGTGCGCGTGCCGCCGGTGGGCGCGCTCCAGGGCCTCGAGGCCTGGCTGGCAGCGCTGCCGACCGAGGGCCTGCGCCTGTGTCTGGCACCCGATGCGCCACTCGATGTCGCCGCGCTGGCGGTGCCGCCGGCTGGCGTGATCCTGGCGGTCGGACCCGAAGGCGGTTTCGATCCCGCCGAAGCCGACCGGCTTGCCGCTGCCGGTTTCCGTGGCGTGCGCCTGGGACCGCGCGTGTTGCGCACCGAGACGGCCGCGCTGGCGGCGATCGCCGCCTTGCAGGCATGGCACGGCGACTACCGTGCCATGCCCGGTTCTTCCCTATAATCCGCGCATGAGCCCAGATCCCGCCAATATCGTCGAATGGTTCCGTGCTGCGGCGCCCTACATCCACGCCTTCCGTGACCGCACTTTCGTCATCGCCTTTGGCGGCGAGTGTGCGGCGGCGCCCGAATTTCTCGACCTGGTGCACGATCTCAACCTGCTCGAAAGTCTGGGCGTGCAGCTGGTGCTGGTCCATGGCGCGCGCCCGCAGATCGACGCGCGCCTGAGCGAACGCGGCATCGTGCCGCACATGGTGGGCGACCGGCGCGTCACCGACGATGCCAGCCTGCGCTGCGTGGTCGAGGCGGCCGGCGCGGTGTGCCTTGAAATCGAGGCGCTGCTGTCGCGCGCCGTGGCCGATTCGCCGATGGCCGGCTCGGACATCCGCGTGGCCAGCGGCAATTTCATCACGGCACGACCGGTCGGCGTGGTCAGCGGCGTCGACTTCCAGCACACCGGCTTCGTGCGCAAGGTCGACGCGATCGGCATCGCGCGCCGGCTCGAGGACGACGAGATCGTGGTGCTGCCGCCGCTGGGCTATTCGCCCACCGGCGAAATCTTCAACCTGACCGTCGAGGATGTGGCGACGGCTGCCGCGATCGCGCTCAAGGCGGAAAAGCTCATTTTCATGTGTGAATCGCAGGGGGCCATCGACGCCAGCGGTGCCGTGGTGCCCGAACTGTCCGCCAGCGGCGCCGAGCAGCTGCTGCAGGACCACCCCGGCCAGTCCGAGGACGTGCGCATCTACCTGCCCTGCGCCGCGCGCGCCTGCCACCAGGGCGTGGCGCGCACCCACCTGATCAGCCGGCACGTCGACGGGGCCCTGCTGCAGGAGCTGTTCACGCGTGAAGGGGTCGGGACCATGGTGCGTCCGGACATTCCCGACGTGCTGCGCGCCGCCACCGAAGCGGACATTCCCGGCCTGATCCGTCTGATTGAGCCGCTCGAGGCCGACGGCATCCTGGTGCGTCGCGACCGGGAACTGCTGCGCCAGGAAATCAACCGCTTCTGGGTGCTCGAGTACAAGGACCAGATCATCGGCAGCGTGGCGCTCTACCCCTTCTCCGAAGAGGCCTCGGCCGAGCTGGCCTGTCTGGCGATCAATCCCCTGCACCGCAATTTCGGGCGCGGCGACAGCCTGCTGCGTCATGTCGAATACCAGGCACGCCAGCGCGGCATCCGTCGACTGTTCCTGCTCAGCACGCGCACCGGACAATGGTTCGAGGAACGCGGCTTCCGCGAAACCACCGTTGCCGAACTGCCGCAGCGCAAGCAGGAGTTGTACAACTACGAACGGCGTTCCAAGATCTTCGTCAAGGATCTCGCACCCACTGCCCTGCCGGCACCCGCGCTGCCGTCGCCGCAACTCGGCGCCAGCCGCCTGCACGGCGGCAACCACCACCACAACCACGGTGAACACTGATGAGCCGAATCATCCATTGCGTCAAGCTGCAGCGTGAGGCCGAAGGCCTCGACCAGCCGCCCTATCCGGGCGAGCTGGGCCGGCGCATCTACGAACAGGTGTCACGCGAGGCCTGGAAGGGCTGGCTGGAACACCAGAAGATGCTGATCAACGAGAACCGTCTCAACCTGATGGACGCTGGCGCACGCAAGTACCTCCAGCAGCAGATGGAGGCGCATTTCTTCGGTGCCGGTGCCGAACAGGCGTCCGGCTACGTGCCCAAGGCCTGAGCGCTCGGCGGCGGGCGGTCGTGCCTGCCCGCCGGCCCCTCAGCCCAGCACGTCGCGTTCGATCTGCTCGACGGCGATGTGCCGCACGTCCTTGCCCTTGACCAGGTAGATCACGTATTCGGCGATGTTCTTCGCATGGTCGCCGATGCGCTCCAGCGCCTTGGCGGCGAACAGGATCTCGATCGACGGCGAGATGGTGCGCGGGTCTTCCATCATGAAGGTGATCAGCTGGCGCAGGATGCCGCGGAAGGCGTCGTCCACCGCCTGATCCTCGCGCAGCACCTGGGCGGCGCTCATCGCGTCCAGCCGTGCAAAGGAGTCCAGGCTTTTGCGCAGCATCTGCACACCGATGCTGGCGGCGTGGCGCAGCTCGATGATGCGCGGACGGAAGATGCGGTCCGAGCTGTGCACCGCCTTGGTCAGGCGCGCGATCTTCGCGGCCTCGTCGCCGATGCGCTCCAGATCGGTGATGGTCTTGATCACGGCCACGATCAGGCGCAGGTCGCCGGCGGCCGGCTGACGGCGCGCGATGATATGCGTGCAGTCCTCGTCGATGCCCACTTCCATGCCGTTGACTTCGTGGTCCTGGGCATTGACCTGCTCGGACATGCCGATGTCGCCCTCGGTCAGCGCCTCGATGGCCTGGGTGATCTGTTGTTCGACCAGCCCGCCCATCTTGAGCACGCGTGCGCGGATGCCCTCCAGTTCCGCGTCGAACTGCTTGCTGGTATGTTCGCTTGCCATGCCGCTCTCCTCCTGGGGTCGTTCTGCTTTCATTCCGGCAACAGGCGCTGGACGCCGTCGCTTCCTGCCACCAGCAGCACGTCGGCACCGCGGCGGGCGAACAGCCCGCAGGTGACGACACCGGTGATGCGCGTCAGCGCATCCTCCAGCTCGACCGGATTCAGGATCTGCATATTTCGCACGTCCAGGATGACATTTCCGTTATCGGTCGTGAAACCCGTGCGCAGCACGGGCTGGCCACCCAGTCTCGCGATCTCGCGTGCCACGTAGGAGCGCGCCATGGGGATCACCTCCACCGGCACGGGGAAGGCGCCGAGGCGGCCGACCAGCTTGCTCTGGTCGACGATGCACACGAAGCGCCGCGCCACCGCGGCGACGATCTTCTCGCGCGTCAACGCACCGCCACCCCCCTTGGTCATGTGCAGGTGGCGCGTGACCTCGTCGGCGCCATCCACATAGAGCGGCAGCTCGTCCACGCTGTTGAGGTCGAGCACCTCGATGCCGGCGGCCTTCAGGCGCGCCGAACTCGCTTCCGAGCTCGACACCGCGCCTGCAATGCGCCCACGCATGCGCGCCAGGCCGTCGATGAAGAAGTTGACGGTGGATCCTGTGCCCACGCCGACTACCGCGTCGTCCGGCACTTCCTTGAGGGCGGCCGCTGCGGCTGCCTGCTTCAATGCATCCTGGCTCATGGTTTTCTGTCACGATGTCAGGTTGACAGCATACCTTGCCCCCTGATCATGAGCGACTATCTTGAACGCATCCTGACCGCCCACGTCTACGACGTGGCGATCGAAAGTCCCCTTACCGAAGCACCGCGCCTGTCGGCGCGCACCGGCAACCGCGTGCTGTTCAAGCGCGAAGATCTGCAGCCGGTGTTCTCGTTCAAGCTGCGCGGCGCCTACAACAAGATGGCGCGCCTGAACCCCGCCGAACTGGCGCGCGGCGTGATCGCTGCCAGTGCCGGAAACCATGCCCAGGGGGTGGCGCTCGGCGCGCAGCGCCTGGGTACGCGTGCGCTGATCGTGATGCCGGAGACCACGCCGCAGATCAAGGTCGACGCCGTGCGCAGCCGCGGGGCGGAAGTGATCCTCGAAGGGACTTCCTACGACGATGCCTACCAGCACGCCCTCAAGCTGGCCGAGCAACGCGGCCTGACCTTCATCCATCCCTACGACGACCCGGACGTCATCGCCGGGCAGGGCACCATCGGCATGGAGATCCTGCGCCAGCACCAGCGCCCGATCGACGCCGTGTTCCTGGCGGTGGGCGGCGGCGGCCTGATCGCCGGCGTGGCCAGCTATATCAAGCGGATCTCGCCGCAGACCCGCATCATCGGCGTGCAGCCGGTCGATTCCGATGCCATGACGCGTTCGCTGGCCGCCGGCCATCGCGTGCGCCTGGAACAGGTCGGCCTGTTCGCCGACGGCGTGGCGGTCAAGCTGGTGGGCGAGGAAACCTTCCGCCTGTGTCAGACCCTGGTCGACGAAATGGTGCTGGTCGATACCGACGCGATCTGCGCCGCGCTCAAGGACGTGTTCGACGACACGCGCTCGGTGCTGGAACCCGCCGGTGCGTTGGCCGTTGCCGGCCTCAAGGCCTGGGTCGAAAAGACCGGCGCGCGCGACCAGACCCTGGTCGCCGTGGCCTGCGGTGCCAACATGAATTTCGACCGCCTGCATTTCGTCGCCGAGCGCGCCGAACTGGGTGAGCATCGCGAAGCGCTGTTTGCCGCCACCATTCCCGAGCAGCCCGGCAGCTTCCTGCGCTTCTGCGAATCGCTGGGGCGGCGCAACATCACGGAGTTCGGCTATCGCTATTCGCGCGAGGGCGAGGCGCACGTGTTCGTCGGCGTCGGCGTGGCCAACCAGGCCGATATCCCGCTGCTGCTGCAGGGACTCAAGGATGCCGGGATCGCCACCATCGACCTGTCCGACAACGAGCTGGCCAAGCTGCACGTGCGCCACCTGGTCGGTGGCCGCACGCGCCGTGCCGACGACGAGCGTCTGTTCCGCTTCGAATTCCCGGAACGCCCGGGCGCGCTGATCGGCTTCCTGCAGGCCCTGGGCAGCGCGCACAACATCAGCCTGTTCCACTATCGCAACCACGGAGCCGACACGGCACGCGTGCTGATCGGCTTCGACCTGCCCGCGCCGGCGCAGCCGGCATTCCTGGCGCGCCTGGCCAGCCTTCCCTACCCCTGGGTGGATGAGACCGA
>JAGWIJ010000010.1 GCA_028873535.1 Pseudomonadota bacterium | reverse complement strand
ACGCCGCCCCATACGACCACGCATCCGAAGACTGCGACACCGCCGCATACGTCGACGGCTCCGCACACTGCGACCCCACCGCACACGGCCACGCATCCGAAGACCGCAACGCCACCGCACACGGCAACGGCTCCGCATACATCAACGCCGCCGCATACGGCAACACATCCGAAGACCGCGACGCCGCCACACACGTCGACAGTTCCGCATACATCAACGCCGCCGCATACGGCCACACATCCGACGACCGCGACGCCGCCGCACACACCGACGGTTCCGCACACTGCGACCCCACCACACCCGGAGACGGCACCGCAATCCAGCGCGCCTGGTGATCACGCAGCCTTGCCGAGTACTGCTGCAGCCTCCGAGCACTGCGTGACTGTCAGCCCTTCCGACGGCTCGCACGCGAGCCTGGCCCAGGCGCCGGATTCTCATCTGACCGGTGCTGCCATGTCCGCAGAGGGGCATGCAGTGTCGACAGAGCATGCTGTTGTGCTTGATCCTGGCAATCACGACGCAGGTGCGAGCGACCTGTTCCATTTTGGGGACATTGGTACCGCCCACGACTCGTCAACACACCTGGCCGCCTCCAGCTGGACCGATGCCATCGATGCAGAGCATGGCCTGGGAAGTCATGTCGCGGCGGGGGCAGGTGACTGGACAAGCGATATCGAAGGCCACCCCGGCACGGCGCCGGGCGCGCACCACGGCGATACGGGTTTGCATGACGACCACGGCGCGCCGGCTCCGGACCTTTCCCACCTGCATCAGGATCACAGCGGCAAGACCGACTGGTGATCGGCCATTGATCGAGGAGCGTCTTCACGGATGGGTATCATCAAAAAAGTCCTGTTTCGGGGTGACCTGCTCGGCCCACCGAAGCACCACACCTTCTTCCTGGATATGGAGGAAAACATCCATATCCACTATCGGGACCTGCGCATCGAACTCAGTCGCGACGAGTTCGAGGACATCCTGAAGGCCTTTACCGCCCAGGCGCAGGAACTGATGGCGATCATCCAGGCACGCGACTATCGCGATGGCGTGCTGCCCAATGCCAATCATGGCGAGGTCCGGATCTGGACCGAGGCGCGCTTACGCCATCCCGTGCGATATCACCCGCGCCGGGTTTCGCTCGAGGAATGCTCGGACGGCTACCACCTGCATGTGCGCAATCACAAGCTGCTGCTGACGGATGACGAATTCCGCGCGCTGGCCGGGGTGTTTCGGGCTCTGGATATCGACGGGCCGTATGCGGCGAGCTACGACGAGGTGGTGGCGCTCCTGCTGGCCAATGACATCGATTTCGGTTTTGCACAGGGCAATGCGCCCGGCAAAGCGCTGGCGCTGCGGGTGCCGCCTTACCACCTGGCCAAGGTGCAGGCCATCCTCAAGGCGATCGGCTTCGCTCCGGATGGAGCAGCGGCGGGCCTCCTGTTGCGCGGTCCGCGTCTGGCGGTCAGCCTGGTCGAGGACCGGCAAAAGGCCGCGGCCGACTATGCGCAGCAGCGCGCCCGACGTGCCACGGTGCGTCTGGCCGATTACCTGGCGAGTCAGGGGCCGGCCATGGACCCGAACGAACTGAACCACATGGGCTGCCAGGTCATGGACCTGCATTTTGCCCTGCGGAAGGGCGAGGCGCGTCCCGTCGACGATGACCTGCAGGCGTGGTTCTATTCGCCTGCCGAGCAGCGGGTGATTTTTCCCTGGCGTGCGCCGGACGGCACCGCGCCGGCAGCGCGGGCGCAGGCGGTTTACCGTCGCTGGTTCGACCTCCTCGACAGTCTGCAACTGGGCTTCGTCAAGCCGCGCAAGCAGGTCTACCCGGCCGAACAGCAACAGGCGCTGATCGCCAGCATGCACCAGCATGTGCGCGACACGGTCGCCTCGCTGAAGGCCGTCACGCGCATCCATCTGATGGGCTCGGCGCTGCGCGGCGACATGGGGCGCTACGAGGTGCCGTTTGTCTATCGCAGGCTGGTCAAGGCCGGCTCCGACATCGACATGCTGATCGAGATCGACCCGGCTTGTGAAGCCGACCTGCCCGCCAGCTGGAGCTGTTACATGGAGAAGGCGTCCAACAACGGGTGCGCCGTTTACCACCTGGGGGAACTGCCGCTGCCGGACGGCCTGGGGGCGTGGGCAGAATCGTGGCCGTCGATCGACTTCACCCAGCATCTGCTGGAGGCCTACGTGTTCCTGCCGTCGCGTTGTGATCCCGCCGAGCGCGATGCCTTCCTCAAGTCCTTCAATGCCTGTCAGGTCTACGAGCGCAGCGCGCCGCCTGACGAAGAGGGCGCGATTGCCGCTGCGCTGGCGAAGCACTATGCGATGCCGGCACCCCGGGTCACGCGCATGCTTGAGCCGACCGGTAATCGCGTCTACGCTGTCGCCAATGGCGATCAGGCGCTGGTTCTCAAGCTCAGCCTGGATGCCGGAACATACAGCCGGCGCCGGCTCGGCGAGCATGCGCGCTACGAGGCGGCCCTGATCGAGGCGCTGCGTGCACGCGGTATCCGGACACCCGCGGTGATCCCGGCGCGCGTGGGGCTGACGGCGGCGATCGAGGGTCACGAGGCCATCCTGTTCG
The DNA here is from genome assembly GCA_028873535.1 of Pseudomonadota bacterium. Classification (GTDB taxonomy): domain Bacteria; phylum Pseudomonadota; class Gammaproteobacteria; order Burkholderiales; family Ferrovaceae; genus CAIVHB01. The sequence goes on along the minus strand of JAGWIJ010000010.1, from coordinate 42,760 downwards.
AGCGCTTCGAGGGCACGGTGTGCGAAACGCTCGACTACCCCATCGACGCGGCCGCCGCGGCTCTCGCAAAGATGCATTGCGTGCAGCTGGGCGCGCCGCTGGCGCTGTCCGAGGCCTTTCCCTACGAGGACCTGTGCGCGATCTGGCTGCCCTACTTCGAGCGTTCACGCCAGACTGCGGGGCTGCCGGAGGATCTGGTCGCCGCCTGTGCGGCCTTAGCGCCGATTGCTGCGCATTACGCCGATCCTGCCGCCCTGGCCGCGCTGATCGGAACCGAAGTGCGCCTGCATTGCCACGGTGACGTGAAGCCGCGCAATGTGGTGGTCCATGCTGACGGCGAGGTGTCGCTATTCGACTTCGACAACGCCCTGTTCGCGCCGCGCCTGTCGGATGTGGTCGATGGCAGCATCAGCTTCGCGCTGGCCGAGCAGCACATCGAGCAGGTCGACTTCGCGCGTTGCCGGGCTTTCATCGATGCCTACCGGCGGCACGCTGCCTTGGCTGCGGCTGAGGAAGCGCGTCTGCCGGAATGGTTACGCTTTGGCTGTCTGCTGCAGTTCACCCGGGAACTCACCACTTGGGTGATGCGCCACGACGATTTGCGTCGCCGGCGGGCATTGGCGATTGCGGCGTTCATCGCGGAGGGTGCGCAGTGCGCAACGCCGCATGTTCAACCGGCCATGCCTGGCCGTGCAGCGGCTGCCATCGCCACCTGAGGACGGGAGTGCCGCCTTCGCTCAGGTGCGGAAGCGGCTGATTTCGCCGCGCACCGACTGCGCGAGTTCATGCAGCACTTTGGCGGCGGCGGCCGAATCCCCGGCAGCGCTGCTGTTGCGTTCCGACATGCGCACGATGTTCGCAACGCGGCTGGCGATATCCTGGAAGGCAGTGTTCTGCTCGGTCAGCGACGTGTCGATGGAGTCCACCGCAGCAGCCAGCGCCTCGGTGCCGCGTGCCACGCGTTCGTTCGACGCATCGGCGCGCGTGGCCAGGTCGACGCCGGCGGCAGCGACTTCGACGGCGCGTCCCATCTCGCCTACGGCCTGACTTGCGCGCGTCTGGACGGTGTCGATGGATTGGGAAATCTGCCGGGTCGACTGGGCGGTGCGCTCGGCCAGCTTGCGGACCTCGTCGGCGACGACGGCGAATCCGCGTCCCTGGTCGCCCGCGCGGGCGGCCTCGATGGCCGCATTGAGCGCCAGCAGGTTGGTCTGTTCGGCGACCTCCTTGATGACCGTGACGATGCCCGAGATCTGGCCGAACTCCTGTCCCAGTTTCTCAATGGTGCCAGCGACGGTCTGCACGGTATCCGCGACCTTGCGGATTTCGCCCAGGGTGGCCGCCAGGACTTCGCGTCCTTCGCGTGTGGCGCTGCCCGCGGCGTTAGAGACCTCGCGCGCTGCGCCGGCATGCTCGGCCATCTGGGCCATGCCCTGCGCGATCTGTTCGATGGTGGCGGCCACCGATTGCGCTTCGCGGCTTTGCACGGCGGCGGACTCTGCGAGCGCGTCGGCGGATCGGCTCATGCCCTCGCCCTGGTGGGTGACCCGGTCGGCGTTGCCGCGCAGCGAGGACACCATGCCGGACAGCTTGCCACGCATGCTTTCGAGCGACTGCGCGAGGGCGGCGACCTCGTCGTTGCCGGATGCCTGGGCCGTGACCGTCAGGTCACCGCCGGAGATCGCTTGCGAGATGCGGGCAGCCGCGTGGACTGGCTTGAGAATGGAGCCGGTGAAAGCGAATCCGACCCAGAGGCTGGTGCCGACGGCAACCAGCAGCAGCACGCATTCCAGGATCAGCTCGCGCTGCCCGGACGTGGTCGCACCGTCATAGCCGCTCTGCGCGGCCGATAACTGGGCCGCGACGGAGGCGTGCAGGTCCTTGTTGATCGACTGGAACTCTTCGTCGGCCACCTGCAGTGCGCTGGCGCCCATGGCGGCGTCCGCGGTGGCGATATCGAGTGCCTGCAGCACATTCTTGCGGTACTTGGCGAGCTGCGGACGGATCCGTTCCAGCGCCGCGTGGCTCTCCGGGTCGGCATCCGGTCGTGCCAGTTGGGTCGCCACGGCCTGGTCGGCCGCACCGAGATCCCGGGCCAGGGCTTCTGTCAGTTGCCTGACCTTGGCGTCGTTGGAGCCGTTCATCCAGGTGATGAGGCGATACGCCTGCATGTGCGAATCCGCGAGTTGCTGCGCAATCTCGGCATTGCCGCGATAGCCGGCGAAGCGGTTCAGGTAGATGTCGTCGAGCACGCGACCGCGTCCGGCCGCCCCGATCAGGGAGATCGCGCCGACGAGGAGCAGGAATCCGATCGCCACCGCCGGTGCGGCGATGACCTTGCTGGAGAGTTTCATCAGGTGCTCCCGCGACCGCGAGGGGCCGCAGTCGGGTTCAGCGTTTGTAGATGCCGGCGCACACCACGGCCTCATTGGCCTTTTCGCAATAGGCGGATTTGGGCAGGATCTTCTTGGTCACCGGATCGGTGAACTTGTATTCCTGCCAGAACTTGCCCTTGGCGGCCGCCAGTTCGACGCGCTCCTTGACGAAGGCTTTGCCGTCGGCGTCCTTCATCTCGAGCAGGTCCTTGCCGACCATCTTGGGATTCTGGCCGTGCGCCAGCACCTTGCCCTGCATGTCGTAGACCATCACGTAGAGGTCGCGCTCGACCCAGGCCGGCTTCTTGTCGTTGATCTCGGCGAAGACCTTGGCCTGGTCCCCGCTGCCCAGGGCCTTGACGGCCTTGTGGACCATTTTTTCGGCATCTGCCGCGGTCGCGAATTCCTCAGCGACACAGTGCAATGTCGCCGTTGCCAAGCACGCTGCCACCAGAAACTGACGCATGGAACCTGTCCTCCGGGATGGGTTGTCGGGGCCGCGATCGCCGGCGGCTTGCCTCAATCCTCAGTAACGACTGCGGCAGCGCTTTCTTCAATGCCCGATTTGCTGCGCAGTGCAACAATGGCGGTCGAATGCCGGAAAAATTTGGAGACCGGAGTCCTCCTGCCTGTCATGCCGTGCGCGGTGCCGCGCGCGCGCATCCTCCCCGGGAAGCGCCTGAAAGCGGAAAGGGGCCCCGTAGGGCCCCCTGGTCTGACGGTGCCGGAATGCTTCCTTATTGGAAGGTGATGCCCCCTTTCAGCGAAAGCGTGGTTGGGTAGACCTTGCCGGTGGAACTGACTGAGGTCGGAACCGTCACCGGCACTGTCGTGTTTGCGGTGGTGGCGGTGCCGGCCACAGTGATTGCTGAGCCCCCGCTGTCGCCCTGGAAGTCGATCTGCGAGATTGGGGACAGTGCGAGCGCGGCCGCGGCGCTCGTGGCAGTGCCAACATTACACGTCTGTGCCACGCTGAACGACGACAGCGGGATGGTGTACGCCGCATTGCCGGCGGTCGTGGGGGCGACGACGGCGCGCAGGAGAATATGGCACAGTTGGCCTGCCACAGGCGTGTAGAGCTTGCCCAGGGTCAGTTGAACCATGAACTGGTTGGCAGGACTGCCCCCCGTGACCTGGCTGTACCACTCCGGATTCTCGTTGAAGTTGAACGTCATCGTGGTCTGGCCAGAGATCGCCACGCCGGCGGTGTCGCCGGTGGTGCTGAGGGCGGTGATTCCAGGCGCCTGGACGTACAGTCCCACGTACTCGGCGGTCGATGGCGATGGGGTCTGGTAGTAGTAGTAGGTGGAGCTCTGCGCTGCGGTCACCGTGGTCGATGTCACGGTTGCCCCGCCGCCGCAAAAGTTCGGGCCTCCGGTGCAATTGAAGTTGTCCAGGTTGCTGCCGGAGTAGCCTCCATAGCCACCCCCCTCCACGGTCAGGCCCCCGCTGGAAAAGCCGCTCGCGAACGCCACGGGTGCAGGCGCGCCGATGGTGATCGTGTGCGGCACCGAGGCCGCTGCGGCATAGGTTGCGTTGCCGCTCTGGCTGGCGGTGACGGTGCAGGTTCCGGAGGCCACGGCGCTCAGGGTGGTTCCCGACACGGTGCAGACGGTGGGGGTGCTGGAGGCGAAGCTCACGGTCAGGCCGGAAGTGGCGGTCGCTGTCAGGGTGCCGGTGCTGCCGACATTGGGGGCCGCCGGCGTGTTGAAGGTGATGGTCTGCGGGTCGAGACCGATTGCAAAGCTCTGGGTGACCGGCGTCGCTGCCTGGTAGCTGCTGTTACCGGCCTGGCTGGCGGTGATCGAACAGGTACCCGCCATGACGCCCGTGACCACGGCACCGTTGACGGTGCAAACGCCCGTCGTGGTGGAGGCATAAGACACCGGAAGTTGCGAGGATGCGGTTCCCGACAGGGTCGCAGTGGCCCCGATCACCAGCGCCGTGCTGGGTGGCGAGAACGTGATGGTCTGCGCGGCCGGGCCCGAGGTGATGCTAAAGTTTTGCGTCACGCTTGTGGCTGCAGCGTAACTGGCGTTGCCGGCCTGGGTGGCCACGATGGTGCAGGTTCCCGCGGCGATGGCTGTCACGACATCGCCCGACACGGTGCAGACCGATGTCGTGGTGGACGAGTAGGCGACAGGAAGACCGGAGGTAGAAGTCGCCGCCAGTGTGACCGTCGCCCCGGCAGCGGCCGACGTGGCCGGCGCGGAGAAGTTGATGGTCTGCGCTGCGGCCGTGCTGGTGCTCCCTGTCGCCAGCGTGCCGCCACCGCCGCACGCCGTTGTCAACAATGCAGCGGCTGCTGCTGCCGCGAGCGCAAATCCTTGGGTGAACCGAATCATGTTGAACCTCCTCAGGTCTGTCGTTGTGCCTGCAGGTCACCCAAGCGGCGCCAGGTTGATCGGGGAGGAGACCTCCCGCGTCCCTGCGGGCTGCCGGGGCTCGCGCTTTGCGGTACGTCGATGATGTCATTATTTGAAAGCGCTTTCATATGTTGACGTGAAAGCGCTTTCATGGCGACGCGAATGAATCCTATGCAGTGTCGAGTCATCCGTCAACGCTGCGTCGCAGCAAGTTGGGATGGCGTCAGGATGGGCTCGGGCACGCGGATGCATGACTTGCCATTTGCCCTGCCCGTCATTAGACTACAAAAAAATGAAAGCGCTTTCATAACCAGTGCGCCGGCCACAGGCAGCCGTGCCTGGAAACCAACGACGGCGAGCGAGGAGACTTCAAAAATGGTTTTTCGGAAATCGGCTTTGGCGGGAGCTGGACGCTGGTGGCGGATCGGTCAGGTGCTTGCCTGCCTGTGCCTGTCCGCCTGCGGTGGCGGTGACGGCACCACGGGCACGGCGGCGGGCACCGTCACGGTGGGCGGAACGGCCTCCGGCACCGGTACTTCGACTGGCACGGGGGCCAACTCGCTGGCCACGCGCGCCCTGCCGGCGATCCTTGCCAGCACCTCCACCAAGGCGATCAACTACAGCGCCTATCGCACCACTGGCGGCCCCAATGTCGGCGAAGTGCCCACCGACGCCCAGATCAGCCAGGATCTGTCGCTGCTGAGCCAGGCCGGCTTTACGCTGCTGCGCCTGTTCGACAGCGATCCCTCGCACGCCAACATCCTGCGGGTGGCTGCGGCGAGCTTCCCCAACCTCAAGTTCCAGCTTGGCATCTACCTGCAGGGCATCGCGACCGCCAGCCAGGCCAGTTGCAGCAACAGCGCCAACGACACCGATGTGCAGGAGGGCATCGCGCTCGCCAAGCAGTATGCCAATGTGGTGTCGGTCAGCATTGGCAACGAGACCTCATTCTTTGCGCAGTACATGCCGGTGCACTGCCTGGCGTCCTATGTGACCACGGTCAAGTCGAGCATCAGCCAGCCGGTGACCGCCGACGACGACTACACCTTCTACGCCGGTCTCGACGGCATCAATGAACTGCCCGACACCCTGCTGCCGCTGCTCGACTACGTATCGATCCACTCCTATCCGCCGAGCAACTACGGCCGTTGGGCAACCGGCCTGTCCACCAGCGGCACCGCGGCCCAGCGCGCGGCCAACCTGATGAACGGGGCACTGGCCAATGCGCAGTCCACCTACCAGCAGGTGCAGACCTACATCAGTGCCCATGGCGGTGCCGGCCTGCCCATCACCGTGGGCGAGATCGGCTGGAAGTCCGTCCCGACCAATCCGGTGATCGCGTCGTCGACGGGCTGCGGCGGCAACGCGGTCGGCAGCGGCAACCCGCTGGAAGGGAACGGGGCCAGCTGCAGCAACGGTGTCATCGGTGGCGCCACTCCGGTGGCGGCCACACCGATCAATGCCAAGTGGTTCCATGACCTGCTCGACGGCTGGCAGGCTGCGGGAACCGGGCCCAAGGTGATTTTCTGGTTCGAGGCCACCGACGAAGTCTGGAAGGGCACCGACGATGGCTGGGGGCTGTGGGACGCGGCACGGAATCCGCGCATAGCACTGTGCGGCACGCCGGCGGCACCCGCCAGCTGCCCGGCCAGCGGTGACTATACCGGCGCCGGCTACTACCCTTGAGCCTCAGGGAACGCTGCTGTGTGTCCCCAGTCCCCGTTGTGCCAGGAAGGCCTGCACGGCAGCGTGCCACTCGGCTGCGCCATGGTTGAAGACGAAATGGCCATTGGCGCCGTTGGCGGGCAGTGCGACGAAGCGGCCCTGGCCGCCCGCTGCGGCAAAGGCGTCGAACCACTGGCGGGGCAGCGTAGCGCCCCACAGCAGGTCATTGGCGCTGTACAGCCACAGCACCGGTTGCAGGTTGCTGCGACCGTAGCGCGCGAAGGTCGCGGCCAGCTGGTCGGCGCGGCAGGGCGCGCCGGGGTGGTCGAAGTCGCCGCCGTCACCGCCTGCAAAATTGATGGCGGCCTGCAGGCCGGGCACGGGCTCGGCAGCCAGCGCAACGGCTGCCAGGCCGCCGAAGGATTCGCCGATGACCACGCCGTGGCGCGCGTCGACGTAGGGCAGGCGGGCAGCGTAGGCGAGCAGCTGGCGCGTTTCCGCCAGCGCCGCCGCCAATCCGCGCACATGATCCTTGGCGCCGCACTCGCCCGTGTAGTCCAGGTCCGGGCCACCGCTCAGGCCATAGCCTACGCGGGTCGGGATCAGCACCGTGAAGCCCTGGCGCACCAGCCAGGCGGCGTTGGCCGGATAGCGCAGCCGCCCCAGCCTCGCGAAGGCGCTGGCCTGCGGCGGCCGGCCGTGCAGCAGCACGGCGTAGGGCGCGCGCCGGCGTGCATCGTCGCGCACCACCGTGACCAGCATCGTCTGCTGCAGCGTGCCGCCGCCCGGCCGTGCCAGCCGGACCGGCACATCGAGGGTGTTTTCGAGGAGTTCGGCGCCGGCCGCCGCGGCCAGCGAGAGCAGCATTCCGGCAAGCACCACCGGCAGGCCGCGATGCCTTGCCATGTCAGGAATTTCCATCGGTTCGCGCGCCGCGCAAGCTTGCTATGTTGCGCCGCGCATGTCTAGAATGAAAGCGCTTTCATACAAAGCCGGGCACCTGTCCTGTCGCAGCGTTCCGACCTGCGCAATGCAGCGGTCACCGGTCACCCCAACAGCGAGGAGAGACAATATGGTACAGGTCGAGTCGGCGCGTACGCGTCGTTCCAACTACATTTCCGGTGTCGCGATGGCGGTCGCGCTGGGCCTGCTTGCGGCCTGCGGTGGCGGCAACTCTTCGGCGCCGTACGTCACCAGCGCGGGTCCCGCCAGCGTCGGCGGTGCCGGCGGCGGGACCAGCACCGGCGGTGGCGGCGCGACGGGTGCGGCCTCGCCCTACCTGCTGTTTGGCTCGACCTACCTCGCCTACTCCGCCCAGACCAATGGCGCCTTCCTGCACACTGCCCAGGGTGGCGATGTCTATGCGGGGCAGGGCGGCAACTGGCTGTTCAGCACCGCCCCCGGCGGGGGTGGCTACAGTTCCTCGCAGGCGGCCATGAACAGCACCGGACTTTACATCTTCCAGGAGAAGGCCAACGTCGCGCCGACCACTGCCGGGGACTATCTCTACGTGGCGGTCTCGGCGCCGGGCAACAGCGTTGCCGACATCAGTCAGGCCACCACCCTGCTGATCCAGATGGGCAACTCGATTGCGACGTCGGCCACGGCGGGCAACGCCAAGGTGTTCACGGTCGATCTCAACAACGCCAAGGGCGCCACCGCGGCCACGGTCGATTGCGCGTATGAACAGACCCTGGAGGAGATCGGTCCCAATTTCGCCGGCCCTCCGGGCTCGGCACTCGGCGTGCGCACTTACGCGCTTCCCCTGGCCAACTTCACCTGCAGCGTCGGTACGCCGGCCAGCCTGCTGTCCACGGGCATCACGACGGTGGCGGTGAAGATCACCGGGGACAAGAACCCCAATCTGGTCGCTGGCGAGAATGACAACATCACGGTCGGCATGATCGGCTTCAGCGGCGCGATCAGCAGCGCCGATGCCAACACGCTGTCGACCCAGTGAGTGCCGCGGGCGCCCTGGCGGGCGCCCGCTCCCGACAAGAAGGCCGGCGGGCCCAGCGCCCGGGCCCGGAGGAAGAACGATGAATCGAATTGCATGCATGGCTGCCTTGCTGGCGCTGACCAGGATCGCCGCGGCGGAGCAGGTGATGGACATCGGGGATCTCGCCCAGGCCGCGATTTCCGGATTCTATGTGGAGGAACACTCGCTGCGCGCCAATCGCTCGCTGGGCCTCAGGAACTGCAGCTTCACGCCTGATCCGCGCGGCGTTCTGGGAACCCAGGGTGGCGGGCCGTATTGCACCCCGGGCGAGAGCGCGACCAGCAGTGGCGAGCCGCTGCACCTGGGCGCACTCAGCGGCAAGCTCTCGCATGAATTCGACTCGGCCTGGAAGATCGATGGGCTGGTCACCTGGCGCTTCCGTGACGGTGCGGCCGACATCTACGGGCAGGATCTGATCGACCGCAGTCTCGACATCAGCCATCCTGTCTACGGTCAGCTCCGCGTCGGGACCATGCCCACGCGTGCCTGGTCGCGCTCCGATGACCTGACCTATCCGCTTGGCATTACCAGCGCCTGGAGCGAATCGGGCGCCGGCTACGGCGTGTTGCCTCAGGCTCTGCGCTACACCAGCCGTCCCTTCGAACTGGCCAACGGCAGCAAGCTGGTGCTCGAATTGACCGCGGCGGCGGAGCGCATCGTGTTCGCCCGCAATGTGCAGAATCAGCCCTACAACGAGCACCCGCCGCGCCCACGGCTGATGGAGCTGTTTGCCCAGTATGCCAACGAAACCGACCTGATCGAGTTCACCTTCCAGGGCAGCGAGGGGGGCGTGCAGAATTCCTTCTCCAAGGGCTCCTTCACCGGAGATGTCGGCAATCCGGACAACTCGCCGCTCTACAAGAAGCCGCGTGAGACGGTGGCGATCCTGCAAGGCGAGCACTACTTCACGCCGGAATGGAAGGGCACCTGGGGCATCAAGCGCAACTACTGGAGCGGTCAGGTCTTCCAGTGTGACTACGTGGCCGGTACGGGCTGCTACTTTCCTTCCGGCTTCGACAACGGCACCGACGGCATCGGTCATTCGGCGACCGAGTACAACTTCATGGGCGGGCTCACCTGGTACCAGGGCCTCTACTCTTACAGCCTCTCCGGCGTGCACATGGGGCGCTCCTACGTGCGTTCGCCGACCGAATACGGACAGAGCAACACCGCCAACTACTTCAGCCTGGGCTTCAATCGCCAGGTTCCGGAGATCGCGCGCAATGTGCGCGTGTATGCCCAGTTCAATTACCTGCGTTTTGGCTACTATGGACCGGCTCCGCTGTCCATGCCGGGCGAACTGGCGGTTTTCGGGGTTGATCCGCGCGACCACAGCACGGCCCTGGGCGTGACCCTGGGCGGCACCTTCACGTTTTAGAGGCCAGGATGCCCGAGCGCGATCGTCTCGAGTTGCCCGGCCGGCGTGATGCCGGCCGGCGTCTGGCCGGCCTGGCCCTGGCGCTGGCCGGCGGGCGCAGCCTGGCTGCTGCGGCGCAGCCCGTGGTGCTTACCGTGGCGGCCTATCCCGCCGTCGATGACATCGTGCGCGAAGCGCGACCGCGCTGGAACGCCCTGTATCCAGGCGTCGACATCAAGGTGGTGAGCCGCCAGACCAGCGACCACCACACGGCGATGACGACGGCACTGTCGACCTCCTTCTACCTGCCCGACGTGATGGCGCTTGAGGTCGGCTACGTGGGCCGCTTCGCGCAAGGCGGCGGTCTCGAGGATCTGGGCGACGCGGCCTACGGCATGCGCCACGAGGCGCCGCAGTACGTGCCCTACGCGGTGGCGCAGGCGACCAACCGGCATGGCCAGATCGTGGCGGCACCTTCCGACATCGGGCCCGGCACCCTGCTGTATCGCCACGACCTGCTGACGGCGGCAGGCGTCGACGAGGCTGCACTGACCCGCAGCTGGGACAGTTTCGTGGCGGCCGGGGTGCGTCTCAAGGCGGCCAGCGGTGCCTTCCTGCTTGCGAACGCGCGCGACCTCAAGGACATCGTCATCCGCACCGGCCTGCGCGCCGGCGACGGTCTCTATTTCGATGCCGACTCCAATGTGCTGGTCGAGTCGCCGCGCTTCGTGCGCGCCTTTGAACTGGCGCGCGCGGCGCGCCAGCACAAGCTGGACGCCAGGGTGACGGCATGGTCGAACGAATGGTCGGAGGGTTTCCGTCGTGGCACCATCGCCACCCAGATGTCCGGCGCCTGGCTGGCCGGCCATCTGGCCAATTGGCTGGCGCCGGCCACGCACGGCCTGTGGCGCGCGGCACAGTTGCCTGAAGGCAGCTTCGCGGCCTATGGCGGCACCTTCCTCGCGATCCCGCGCGGCGTGCCCGCCGAGCGCAAGGCCCTGGCGTGGGCGCTGATCCGCCTGTTGACGCTCGATCGCGAGCGCCAACTGGCGGCCTTCAAGGCGCACGATGCATTCCCGGGGCTGCTTGCCGCCCAGCAGGACGATTTCTTCACGCAGCCGCTGCCGTTCCTGGGTGGTCAGCCCGCGCGCGCCCTGTGGCGTGATGCCGCGCTGCACATCAGCGCCATTGCCGTGCACAAGCAGGATGCCTTTGCCGACGAGGTGATCAACACCGAACTCGACAAGGTCCTCGATCAGGGCAAGGCGATTGCCCCGGCCCTGTCCGATGCCGCTCGCCTGTTGGCGCGGCGCGCCCACCGCTGAAAGGACCCTCCATGCGCCTGCGCTCCCGCTTCCGCCTGACGCCTGCCTGGACGCCTTATGTGCTGATCCTGCCGTTCCTGCTGTTGTTCCTGGTGTTCAACCTGTTCCCCTTGCTGTTCTCGCTGTTCCTGGCCTTCCACAGCTGGGAGCCGACCAGCGGCCTGACCGCCATGCAGTTCGTCGGCTTCGACAACTTCGGCTTTGCCCTCGGCGACGAATGGTTCTGGAAATCGCTGCGCAACACCCTCTGGATGGCGCTGGCCTCCGGTGTGCCGCAGCACCTGGTGGCGATACCGCTCGCCTGCTTCGTGCACAGTGCGCTGCGGCGTGGCCGCGACTGGGTGGTCGGCGCCTTCTTCCTGCCCTACATCACGTCGACGGTGGCGATCGCGATCCTGTTCAGCGCCCTGTTCTCCACCGACTACGGACTGATCAACCTGGGACTGCAGGGCCTGCGTCACCTGCCGCTGATCGGCGCCGCGTTCCCGGCCGAGCCGGTGGACTGGATGGGCCGTCCCGAGTACATCAAGCCGGCCATATCGCTGGTCGTGTTCTGGCGCTATCTGGGCTTCAACATGGTGCTCTACCTGGCGGCCCTGCAGACCATCCCGGGCGATCTTTACGAAGCCGCACGGCTGGATGGGGCCGGTCCCCTCCGGCAGTTCTGGTTCATCACCCTGCCCAGCCTGAAGCCGATGATCTTCTTTGCGGTGACGCTCAGCGTGATCGGCGGCCTGCAACTGTTCGAGGAGCCCTTCATCCTCACCGGCGGTCGCGGTGGCTCCGACCAGGCCGGCATGTCGACCGCCATCTACTTGTACCGCATGGCGTTCGACTTCAACGACTTCGGGGCGGCCAGCGCCATGTCCTGGCTGCTGTTCTTCCTGGTCGCCGCCTTGACCGCACTCACCAACCGGGCGTTCCGCGCGCGCGGACCGGCGTCCTGAGGATTCTCGCGATGCACACCCACCGACTCGCCCCCTGGGCTGCCTACACCGTGGTCGGCGTGGGGGCTCTGATCATGCTGGCGCCGTTCTGGTTCATGTTCGTGTTCGCCACGCACTCGCGTACCGACATCTTCAGCCTGCCGCCGCCGCTGGTCTTCGGCCATGACTTCGCTGCCAACCTGGGGATCCTGACCAGCCACCTGCCGTTCTGGCGCAACCTCGGCATCAGCCTCTACGTGGCGTTGGCCTCGACCGCCTTCACCCTGCTGTTCTGCTCGATGGGGGGCTATGCCTTCGCGATGTTCGAGTTCCGCTTCAAGGATGCCCTGTTCGCGCTGGTGATGGGGACCATGCTGGTGCCCTCGTTCATGAACATGATCCCGACCTTCATGATCATGGATGCACTGGGCTGGATCGACCAGCCGCGCGCGCTGTTCATCCCGGGTGCGGCCAATGCCTTCGGTATCTTCCTGATGCGCCAGTTTGTCGGCAGTTCGATCCCGCCCGAGCTGGTCGAGGCCGCGCGCATGGATGGCTGCGGCGAACTCGGCATCTACTGGCGGATCGTGCTGCCCCTGCTGCGGCCGGCGCTCGGCACCCTCGGACTGATCACCTTCATCGCCTCGTGGAACAACTTCATCGGTCCGCTGATCGTGATGCGCAGCCCGGAGATGTACACCCTGCCGCTGGCGCTGCGCGCCCTGCAAAGTCCGGTCGACACCGAGTGGGGGGCACTGATGACCGGTTCGGCCATCGCCACCATCCCGCTGCTGCTGCTGTTCCTGGCCTCTTCACGACAACTGATCTCGGGCCTCACCACGGGCGCCGTCAAGTGACTTCCCTTCCATCATCCTGAGCCGCGCCATGTCCGCTTCCCACCTCCCGCCCACCCCACGCATTTCGCCGGCGACGGCCGCGGCCTTCGGGCCCGAATTCGTCTGGGGCGTGGCGACCAGCGCCTTCCAGATCGAGGGCGCCAACGCGACTGATGGACGGGGTCCCTCGATCTGGGACACCTTCTGCCGCCAGCCCGGTGTGATCGCCGACGGCAGCGACGGCAGCATCGCCTGTGACCACTATCATCGACTCGAGCAGGACCTTGACCTGATCGCCAGCCTGGGCGTGGACGCCTACCGCTTTTCGGTGGCCTGGCCGCGTGTGCAGCCGCTGGGGCAGGGCGCCTGGAATCCCGCCGGGCTGGCGTTCTACGACCGCCTGGTCGACGGCCTGCTGGCGCGCGGGATCCAGCCCTACCTGACGCTCAACCACTGGGATCTGCCGGAGGCGCTGCAGACCGAAGGCGGCTGGGTCAACCGCGCCACGGTGGGGCATTTCGTCGACTACGCGCGCGGCATTGCGCGCCATTTCGGTGACCGCGTGGGCTCGATCACCACCCACAACGAGCCCTGGGTGATTGCCATGCTGGGGCACGAAACCGGCGTGTTCGCTCCTGGTGTCCGCCACCGCGCCAGCGCGATCCAGGTCGCCCATCACCTGCTACTGAGCCACGGGCTGGCATTGCAGGCCCTGCGCGCGGACGGCTGCCGGGCGCTACTCGGCATCGTGCTCAATCTGGCGCCGATTCATCCGGCCAGCGCCAAGGCGGCCGACCAGCAGGTCGCGCGCATCGAGGATGGACGTCTGCTGCGCTGGTTCATGGATCCGCTGTTCCGCGCCTGCTATCCCGAGGACGTCGTCGCCTGGCTGGGCAGCGATGCCCCGCAGATCGAGCCGGGTGACCTGGCCGCGATTGCCACCCCGCTCGATTTCCTTGGGGTCAACTACTACTCGCGTTCGGTGGTCTCCGCCGATGGTCCGGTGGATGCCGGAACCCTGGGGCACGCGCTTACCGAGATGGGCTGGGAGGTCTATCCCGAGGGGCTGACCGAACTGCTGCAGCGTCTGCACCAGGACTATCCGGTGCCACCGCTGTACGTGACCGAGAACGGTGGCGCCTTCCAGGACCAGCACATCGGCGAGCGGGTGGCGGATCCCGAGCGCTGCGACTACATCGCCCGCCACATCGAGGCGGTGGCGCTGGCCATCCGCCGCGGTGTGCCGATGGCCGGCTACATGGTGTGGAGCCTGCTCGACAACTTCGAGTGGGCCTCGGGCTACCAGAAGCGCTTCGGCATTGTGCACGTCGACTACAGCACCCAGCAGCGCACGTGCAAGGACAGTGCGCTCTGGTATCGCGATTTCCTGCGCAGCCAGCGGCCTGGAAGGGCTGCATAGGGAGGAACATGGGACAGGTCAGTCTGCGGGGCATCCGCAAGAGCTACGGTACGGTCGACGTCATCAAGGGCGTCGATCTCGAGGTGCAGGACGGCGAGTTCATGGTGTTCGTCGGTCCGTCAGGCTGCGGCAAGTCGACCACCCTGCGCATGATCGCGGGCCTGGAGTCGATCACCGCCGGCGAACTGTGGATCGATGGCGATCGCGCCAATCAGATGCGGCCCTCCGATCGCGGCACCGCCATGGTATTCCAGAGCTACGCGCTCTATCCCCACATGACAGTGGCCGAGAACATGGGGTTCGCGCTGCGCATGGCCGGGGTGGCCAAGCCCGAGCGCGCGCGCCAGGTCGGCCGCGCTGCCGAGATCCTGCGCATCACCGAACTGCTGGCACGCTTTCCGCGCGAGCTCTCGGGTGGTCAGCGTCAGCGCGTGGCCATCGGCCGCGCCATCGTGCGCAAGCCGCGCGTGTTCCTGTTCGACGAGCCGCTGTCCAATCTGGACGCCTCGCTGCGTGTGGACATGCGCATCGAACTGACGCGCCTGCATGCCGAACTCGGTGCCACCATGATCTACGTGACCCATGACCAGGTCGAGGCGATGACCATGGGCGACCGCATTGCACTGTTCCACCAGGGGCGGATCGCGCAGCTTGGCGCGCCCCTGGAGCTCTACAACCGGCCCGCCACCGAGTTCGTCGCGAGCTTCCTGGGCGCGCCGCGCATCAACCTGATCGACCGGCCCGGCGCAGCCGCCCCGGCGGCGCACCAGGCGCTATGGCAGCGCCTGGCGAGTGCGGCCGGTGGCAGCGTGCAGCGCCTGGGTGTGCGTCCTGAGCACCTGCAGGTACTGCCTTCCGGGGAAGGCGTTCCGGCCACCATCGTGCTGGCCGAACACCTCGGCGACTGCTCGATCCTGCATGTGCGCGTGGACGGCATCGGCAGCCTGCTCAACGTGAAGGTGGCGAGCACCGGCGCGCGCGGCAGCAGCGGCGAGGCCATCGGCCTGGCAGTGGAGGGCGGGGCTGTGCTCGCCTTCGATGCGCAGCAGGGCCGCGTGGCATGACGGCCCCGCTGCGGCGCCGCCGGCCGATCCTCCTCAGGGTATCGTGCTGCCATGGACGCGCGCCAGGCTGTGCGCTGGCACCGCGAGCGGCTGTCCATCGCTGAAGCGCACCTCGATCGGCGTATCCATGGGGTTGTAGGCGAGGTAGGTGCGCGCGCCGCCCGGTGTGCGGAACACCCCGTACAGCGCGGTGTCGGCGGTCACCGTGAGATCGGGGGGGCCCATTTCCTTGAGGCTGAGCAGCCAGAACAGGGTATGTGAACGCGTCTCGCCGAGCTCAGTGCTGCCGCGCGGCTTCCACTGGGCCAGCGCCGCAGGCGGGTCGGCCAGCGCCAGGAAGGAGGCGTGCAGGTCCTGCCAGACGTCATCCGGCGTGCCGTCGCTCATGCCGCGTGCACGGTAGGCCTTCACCTCGGGCGCCAGCGCCGCATTGAAGCGGTGGATGTAGTCCGGACCGTACGCCAGGTAGACCGAGGCCGGGGTGATCGGGATCAGATTGATGCCCTGGATCTGGCGCGGCTCCTCGGTCCACCAGGTGTTGTAGGCGTAGCGGCCACCGAATACCTGTGCCGCCACTGCGCGCCCGCCGTATTCCGGCGGGAACAGCACGCCGCCGGCGTCGAACCAGTAGTTGCGGATGGCCTCCGTTTCGAGCGTGTACATCCAGATGCCCTGGTCGCGCAGCGCCCGGTTGCCGGTCGCCTCGCCCCACAGCACCAGGCCGGCCCAGGCATTGACCGCCTCGGACGACGATTCCTGGTTGTTGCCATCGCTGGAGACGGCGTCGCCCGAGGCCCAGGAGTGGCCTTCATAGGCATCGAAGTTGCGCAGGAAGGGGAAATCGGCACGGCCGCGCTCGGCGGTGCCGACGTCGCGGACGAGCAGGTCGACCATGCCACCCCAATGAGCGGGGTCGGCCCAGTCACGGTCGCGCAGCGCCACCTGGGCTGCGGCATTGATCCAGTAGCCGTAGTGGAAGTGGTGATCATTCATGTGCGTGACGCTGCCGTACTCGTCCGGATAGCCGACCACAGTGCCGAGTCGCGCATCCTGGACGAAGTAGCTGGCGCGGTTGCTGCCGCCGAACCAGGTCTCCATGCGCTGCCGCAGGCTCGCCAGCTGTGCGTCGCGCATGCTGGCATCGCCCTCCTGCTCGGCGATGTCCATGAGCTGCGCCACGGCTGAAAGGGCCTTGCCGTACCAGTAGGTGCCGCGTCCCATCTGCACGCTGAACAGATTGCGTGAGCGCGCGGCATCGCCATTGAGCACGCTGGCCAGGCGCTGCCGATCGGCCGGGTCTTCCAGCCCCGGCCAGAACGGCAGGATGCCGTGCCAGGTGTAGACGGTACGGAAGCTGTTGCGGCTCACGGTGAGGATGGCGCCGCGCACCGAGTCGAAGCGGAAGCGCTGCGCCGGGACATCGACCAGGGCACGCTCCTGGTGTGGATACAGCCCCAGCAGGGCAGTGTCGGCACCCGCCACGCGCGGCTCGACGGTGGCGCTGAAGCGCGTCTCCACCTGGCTCGTGGCCGGGTCGTAATGCCAGTCCACGCGCGTGTCGGTGACGAAGGCATAGGCATGGCGGCGGAATTCGGCCAGCGTGGCAGGCAGCGCATCCGGCAGCAGGGCCACCGAAAGGAAACGCCCGGAGGCGCCGAATTCCAGCACCGGCTCGCCGCTGTCGGCGGCATTCCAGTGGGCGTCGGGTGGCGCGAACAGCGCGAACTGGCGGTCCAGCGCCTCCACGCACAGTTCCTGCGCCGGCACCGCGGTGGCGCATCGATGGGCGCCCGCGGCCAGCTTCACGCGCACGCCGCCGCTGCTCAGTGTGTAGTAGCTGAAAGGGCTGCCGTGCAGCAGAGTGGCCGACAGCGCCTGGCCGCTGGCGTCGCCCATCCTCACGGTGACCGAGAAATCACCCTGGCCGGCCAGGCGGGCATCGAGCGCCTGGAAGCCGGTCGGGATCAGTGTCAGTGCGGCATGGTGCGGATAGGCGATGTCCTTGCCACGCCCCCCGGCATCGACCGTGGTCTGGTGCGGATAGCCGATCTCGAAGCCATCGGCGCCGGCCAGGTAGGTGGCCGGATGGGCATGCAGCACCTGTGACCAGCGACCGAACAGCAGCGAGGAGAACCATTGGTTGGTGGGGGCCGCCCGGGCGTGCATTTCGGCGGTGCGGCCGAAGGCCTCAGGCGTCACCGGCGGTGTCGACAGGGCCCCGGCATGTGGCGCCGCGAAGACCTGGGCCAGTCCCACGTTGCGCGCACCGCTGTCGTCAGCGGCCGCCGGCAGCGGCAACGTTCCGCTCGCGACGGCCGCGATGGCGGCCAGCAGCGCCGGTGTCCATCGTCCGCGGGCTGGCCGGGCCTTGGCGAGCGGCGCCTGCGCGTTCGACACAAGGCGCGCGGCGCGCGCCCACCTGCCTGTGCAGCCTGCCGCAACATCCATCGAGCTCTCCTCGCGCAGCGCCATTGTGTATGAAAGCGCTTTCACATGATGCGACCGATGGTAGACGCCTGCGCGGCGCGATGTCAAACGACTTGGCGGGTTCCGGTCCGGCCGTGCCGGCGGCTGCCGGCGACCGGGCCGCAGGATTCGCGCACCATGAGTTGCGGTGCCGGGACGGGATCGCTGAACGGCTCGCCACGGATCAGCGCGATCACCGCGTGCGCGGCCAGGCGGCCGATCTCGTGGATCGAATGGCGCACCGAGGTCAGCGGCGGCAGCGTGTAGCTCGAGCCCATCAGGTCGTCGAAGCCGACCAGCGAGACCTGCTCCGGCACCCGCAGTCCGCGCCGGTAAAGCGCCAGCGCGGCGCCATAGGCCATCTGGTCGTTGGCGGCCAGCAGTGCGGTGAACTTCACGTCGGCTGCCAGCAGCGCTTCAGTGGCCTGCGCGCCGCCGCTTTCGATGAAATGGCCCTGGGCGGTCAGCGCCGCATCGAAGGGAATGCCATGCGCCTTGAGGGCGATGCGATAGCCACGCAGCCGCTCGACGGCATCGGGGTGGCTGGCGGTGCCCTTGATGAAGGCGATCCGGGTGTGGCCGAGCGCGATCAGGTGCTCGGTTGCGAGGCGTGCGCCTTCGGTGTTGTCGAAGTCCAGGCTGCACAGCCGTGGCCCCAGCAGGCTGCGTCCGGTGACCACCAGCGGCACGCGCTGCGCCAGTGCCAGCAGGTCGGCGTCCGGCAGGCTGGGCGTCAGGATGATCATGCCGTCGACGCGCCGCGACTCCAGCAAGGCCAGGCAGCGCTGTTCATCGCGTGGCCGCCAGTGCCCGCTGACATACAGCGGTGCGTAGTTGGATTCGACCAGCACATCCTCGATGCCCAGCAGGCCATTGCCGTAGAAGGGGCTGCCGAGCGCCTGCGTGATGACGCCGATGCTCCGGCTGCGCCCCCCGGCCAGGCCGCTGGCCACCGGATTGGCGACGAAATCCAGCTTCCTGATCGCGGACTCGACGGCCTTGCGCTTGTCCGCGCTGACCTTGGCGGTGCCGTTGAGCAGGCGCGACACGGTGCTCGGCGACACGCCGGCAGCGGCGGCCACCATCTCGAGAGTCGGGACGGCCGGTTCCTTGCGCGCAATCGGGCGCGGCTGGCTGGGCTTCGCCATCAGGGATGGAGGGGAATGCGGTGCATGGTGGAAGCGCATGATAGCGCTTTCCTGCGGGGCACGCCCCTGCCGTCCGCGAAGACGGGCCAGGGCGAAATCATCGAGACGCCATCACGGGCAGGGCCCTCGCTGGCGCCGCCGCGCGGTAAGGCTTCCCATTCTGCTGCATTGCGGCCACACTATCGGCGTGAAAACGCGTCCCTTGCTCCTCATCCTGTGGCTGGTCTGCGCGCTGTCCTGGCAGGGACTGGCGGCAGCCGTCATGCCGGTCACGGCAGGGCTGGCGGCGGCCGCGACGAAGACCGCGCTGGCAGCGCAGCCGTCCTGTCACGCGACGCATGCGGACGGCGTACCCGCCACGCGCGGCCATCCAGCGCCGCCCGGCGATGATGGCTGCGCGGCCTGCAATGCCTGTGCGCTGGCAACCTTGCCAGCGGTGACGCAGGCCTGGCGTGCCGCAGTGCTGCCGGCGGTGATGGCTTTCCCCGAACCCCTGGACCGCTACGCGTCGGTTACCCTGGCGGCGCCCGAGCGCCCGCCGCGCCTGCCGCTGGCCTGAAGCCACGCGAATGCCTGCCGCCGGTGGCCTGCCCGCCGGCGCCTTGGAGTGCGGCATGTCCGCACTCGCGCTTCCAGGAGTGAATCCATGTTTCCGTCACCTGCTTGCCGGCCGGCGCTCGCCGTCGCGGCCGCACTTTGTCTGGCGTGGCCGGCGGCAGCACAGCCGCTGCTGCTCGAAGACGCCTTGCAGATCGCCGAGCGCGATGCCCCCAGGCTGGCCATGGCGCGCGCCGATATCGCCGCCACCAGTAGCGAGGCCCTGCCGGCCGGCGCCCTGCCCAATCCCAGGCTGATTGCCGGCCTCGACAACTTCCCGGTCACCGGGGCCGAGCGCGGCCTGTTCGATCGCGACTTCATGACCATGCAGCGCATCGGCGTGATGCAGGAAGTGCCGAGTGCCGCCAAGCGGCGCGCCGCCGTTGCGCAGGCCGAGGCCGAAGTGGCCGTGAGCCGCGCCGGACTCGGCGTGGCGCGCCAGCAGTTGCGGCGCGAGACCGCGACGGCGTGGCTGTCGCTGTGGTCGCTGGAGCGGCGCAATGGCGTGTTCGCCGCACTCGAGCACGAAAACCAGTTGCTGGCCATGACCATCACCGCACAGGTGGCCAGCGGCCGTGCCGAACCGGCCGATGCCCTGGCGCCGGCGCAGGAGGCCGCCCAGCTGGCCGACCGTCGCGATGCGCTGCGCCGGGACAGCGCCAAGGCGCGCGCCGGCCTGCGCCGTCTGGTCGGCGAATCCGCCGGGCTGCCGCTGCCGGAGCAGGCGCCCGAGTTTGCGGTCGACCCGTCGCAGTTGCACGAGCACCTGGCGGTCCATCCCGAGGTCGAGGCTTTTACGGCACAGACGCGCCGTGCCGAGGCCGCATTGGCCGAGGCCGAGGCGCGCAAGAGTTCGGACTGGTCGGTCGAGGTGGCGTATCAGCGGCGCGGTGGCCAGTTCGGTGACATGGTGTCGCTGCAGTTCAATTTCGAGCTGCCGATCGGCAGCGACCAGCGCAACGATCCGGTGATCGCGGCGCGGCGCCTGGCCGAGGAGCGCGTGGCGTCCGAGCGCGAGGCACTGGTGCGTGACCACGCGCAGGAACTCGACAGCGACGTGGCCGAATGGACGGCGCTGACAAGCCAGCTCGAACGCGCGCGCGGTCAGGCCGTGCCGCTGGCGCAGCAGAAGGTGGACCTGCTGCTGGCGGGCTACGCAGCCGGCCGCGTGCGTCTGGTGGAAGTGCTGGCGGCACGGCGCGATCTGCTCGATCAGCGCCTGCGCGTGCTCGAACTCGACGGCGAGCGCCGTGTGGTGGCTGCGCGCCTGCATTTTGCCTATGGGGAGGAGCAGCCATGAACGTCAACCCACAGGGACGTCTGGTCTGGGTGGCAGCGGCGCTGCTGCTGGTCATGGCGGGCTATGGCGGCTTCCGGCTGGGCCGGCAGGCGGCCCCTGCCGAGACCGGCATGGCCGCTGGTCAGGCGCGCGCCGGCGCCGGCCAGCCGGCATCAGCAGCTGGATCGGCGCCGGCAGCCGCCGACGCGATGGGCGCCGCTGTCAGCGCTGCACCGGCCGCTGCCAGCGCACGCGTGCTGTACTGGTACGACCCGATGAAGCCCGACCAGCACTTCGACAATCCGGGCAAGTCGCCCTTCATGGACATGGAGCTGGTGCCGCGCTATGCCGAAGCGCCGGCGCGCGAGCAGGGCCTGAGCATCAGCACGGCGGCCACCAGCCGGCTGGGCGTGCGACTGGCTGCGGTCGAGCGCAGCGTGCTGGCACCGGCGATCACGGTACCGGTCAGCGTGCAGTTCAACGATCGTCAGGTGGCGGTGGTGCAGGCGCGCGCGGCGGCGTTCGTCGAACGCGCCTGGCCGCATGCGCCGGGCGATGTGGTGGCGGCCGGTGCACCGCTGGTCGAGCTGCTGCTGCCCGACTGGGCGGGCGCGCAGAGCGAATACCTCGCTGTGCTGAAGACCGGCGACGCCGCGCTGGCGGACGCCGCGCGCGCGCGACTGCAACTGCTCGGCATGAGCGCGGCACTGATCGCGCGCGTCGCGGCGGCAGGACAGGCCGAGGCCACGCAGGTCATCACGGCGCCGATCGCCGGCGTGATCCAGTCGCTCGACGTGCGTGCCGGCATGACCGTGGCGGCCGGCGCGAACCTGGTGCGCATCAACGGACTGGGCTCGGTGTGGCTGGAGGCCGCCGTGCCGGAGGCGCAGGCCGGCCTGCTGGCGCCCGGCATGGCGTTGTCGGCCACGTTTCCGGGCCTGCCGGGCAGCACCTTCCGTGCGCGCGTGCAGAGCCTCCTGCCGGAGGCCAATGCTGACGCCCACACGGTGCGCGTGCGCGCCGAGCTGCCTGCCGCCGGCCGTCTGCGGCCGGGCATGTTCGGCACGGCGCAACTGACGCCGCCGGCGCAGGCCGCAACGCTGCAGGTGCCCAGCGAAGCGGTGATCCGCACCGGCACGCGCGATCTGGTGATCGTGGCGGGCAAGGACGGCCGCTATGTGCCGGTCGAAGTGCGCCTGGGTACCGAATCCGGGGAGCGCATCGGCATCCTGGCGGGCCTGCACGAGGGCGAGCAGGTGGTGGCGTCCGGCCAGTTCCTGATCGACTCCGAGGCCAGCCTGAAAGGGGTGATGGCGCGTCTGGCGCCGGCCGGGAATGCGCCATGATCGCGCGCCTGATCCTCTGGGCGGTGGCCAACCGCCTGCTGGTGCTGCTGCCCTGCCTGCTGCTGCTGGTGGCGGGTGGCTGGGCGGTGCGCCAGACGCCGGTCGATGCCCTGCCGGACCTGTCGGATGTGCAGGTGATCATCCGCACCGGTTTCCCGGGACAGGCGCCGCAGATCGTCGAGAACCTGGTCACCTGGCCGCTGGCCACCACCATGATGTCGGTGCCGGGTGCCAAGACCGTGCGCGCCTATTCCTTCTTCGGCGATTCCTTCGTCTACGTGCTGTTCGAGGAAGGCACCGATGCCTACTGGGCGCGTTCGCGCGTGCTCGAATATCTCAACCAGATCCAGGGCCGGCTGCCAGCCGCTGCGCGGCCGGCGCTGGGACCCGACGCCACCGGGGTGGGGTGGATCTACGAGTACGCGCTGGTCGACCGCAGCGGCAGGCACGACGTGGCGCAGTTGCGCGCCT
The DNA here is from genome assembly GCA_028873535.1 of Pseudomonadota bacterium. Taxonomy (GTDB): domain Bacteria; phylum Pseudomonadota; class Gammaproteobacteria; order Burkholderiales; family Ferrovaceae; genus CAIVHB01. Next base: position 20,120 of record JAGWIJ010000010.1, on the reverse strand, counting down.
TGCAGGACTGGTTCCTGCGCTATGAGCTGAAAAGCCTGCCCAATGTGTCCGAAGTGGCGACCCTGGGCGGCATGGTCAGGCAGTACCAGGTGCAGCCCGATCCTGTCCGGCTGGCGGCCTATGGCATCACCCAGGCCAGCGTGATCGACGCCATCCGCGCCGCCAACCAGGAGACCGGCGGCGCGGTGGTCGAAATGGGCGAGGCCGAGTACATGGTGCGTGCCACCGGCTACCTGCACACGCTCGACGACTTCCGCGCGATTCCGCTGGGCTTGCGCCGGGGCGGCATCGCGGTGCGCCTGGGCGATGTGGCGACCGTCCAGATCGGCCCGGAAATGCGTCGGGGCATCGCCGAACTCGATGGCGAAGGCGAGGTGGTGGGCGGCGTGGTGGTGCTGCGTTCGGGCAAGAATGCGCGCGAGACCATCGCCGCCGTCAAGACGCGGCTGGCCGAGTTGCGCGCCAGCCTGCCCGCCGGGGTGGAGGTCGTGCCGGTGTATGACCGCAGCCAGCTGATCGACCGTGCCGTCGACAACCTCGCGCACAAGCTGCTCGAGGAGTTCGTGGTGGTGGCGCTGGTGTGCGGCGTGTTCCTGTGGCACCTGCGATCAGCGCTGGTGGCGATGGTGTCGCTGCCCCTGGGCGTCATGCTGGCGCTGCTGCTGATGCGCCTGCAAGGGGTCAACGCCAACATCATGTCGCTGGGCGGCATCGCGATCGCCATCGGCGCCATGGTCGATGCCGCGATCGTCATGATCGAGAACGCCCACAAGCACATCGAAGCCTGGCGGCACCAGCATCCCGGTCAGACGCTGCAGGGCGCGGTGCACTGGGAAGTGGTGACCGCGGCGGCCTGCGAAGTCGGTCCGGCCCTGTTCCTGTCGCTGCTGATCATCACGCTGTCCTTCGTGCCGGTGTTCTCGCTCGAGGCGCAGGAGGGACGCCTGTTCGGTCCGCTCGCGCTCACCAAGACCTACGCGATGGCGGGCGCGGCGCTGCTGTCGGTGACGCTGGTGCCGGTGCTGATGGGCTTGTGGATCCGCGGGGCGATACCCGACGAGCGCAGCAATCCGCTCAACCGTCTGCTGATCCGGATCTATCAGCCCCTGCTCGACGCGGTGCTGCGGCGGCCGCGCCTGACACTGCTGGTGGCGGCGCTGACGGCGCTCACCATGGTGTGGCCGCTGCAGCGTCTGGGTGCCGAGTTCATGCCGGCCATCGACGAAGGCGACCTGCTGTACATGCCCTCGGCGCTGCCCGGCCTGTCGGCGGCCAAGGCTGCGCAACTGCTGCAACTGACCGACCGCATGATCCGCAGCGTGCCGGAGGTGGAGCACGTCATGGGCAAGGCGGGTCGTGCCGAGACCGCCACCGATCCGGCGCCGCTCGAGATGTTCGAGACCACCATCCGCTTCCGGCCGCGCGCGCAGTGGCGGCCCGGCATGACCCCGGCGCGCCTGGTCGAGGAACTCGACCGCGCCGTGCAGGTGCCGGGCCTTTCCAACATCTGGGTGCCGCCGATCCGCAATCGCATCGACATGCTGGCAACCGGCATCAAGAGCCCGATCGGCGTCAAGCTGTCGGGCAGCAGCCTGGCCGAGATCGACGCGGCAAGCCACGCGGTGGAGCAGGTGGCGCGGCAGGTTCCGGGCGTGAGCTCGGCACTGGCCGAGCGCCTGGGCGGCGGGCGCTATCTGGACGTGCTGATCGACCGTCCGGCCGCCGCGCGCTACGGACTCAATATCGCTGAACTGCAGGCGATCGTGAGCTCGGCGGTGGGCGGCGACAACATCGGCGAAGTGATCGACGGCGTGGCGCGCTATCCCATCAACCTGCGCTATCCGCGTGAACTGCGCGATTCGCCGGAGGCCTTGCGACGGCTGCCGGTGCTGACCGCCCAGGGCCAGCAGATCACGCTGGGATCGGTGGCACGCATCGTGGTCAGCGACGGGCCGACCATGCTGAAAAGCGAGAACGGCCGCCTGTCGGGCTGGGTCTATGTCGACGTGCGCGACCGCGACCTGGGCGCGGTGGTGGCCGACCTGCGCCGTGCCATTGCCGCCCAGGTGCGCCTGCCGGCCGGGGTGAGCGTGGCCTATTCCGGGCAGTTCGAATACCTGGAACGCGCCTCGGCGCGGCTGCAGGTGGTGGTGCCGGTGACGCTGACCATCATCCTGCTGCTGCTCTATCTCACCTTCCGCCGCCTGGACGAAGCGGCGCTGATCATGGCCACGCTGCCCTTTGCGCTGGTCGGTGGCGTGTGGCTGATGTGGTGCGCGGATTTCCGCATCTCGGTGGCGACGGTGGTCGGCTTCATCGCGCTGGCCGGGGTGGCGGCCGAGTTCGGCGTGGTGATGCTGATCTACCTGCGCCATGCCGTGGCCGTGCGTCTGGCGGCCGGCGGCGTGTTCGATGCCGGCGCGCTGGATGCCGCCATCCGCGAGGGCGCCGTGCAGCGCATACGCCCCAAGGCCATGACCGTGGCGGTGATCCTGGCCGGCCTCATTCCGGTCATGATCGGCGAGGGCACCGGCTCGGAGGTGATGAGCCGCATCGCCGCGCCGATGGTGGGTGGCATGTTGAGCGCGCCATTGCTGTCGCTGTTCGTCATTCCGGCGGCCTTCAAGCTCATGCGCGGCAGCAGATCCGCGCTTGCTGGCTATACTGTGAAGGCATGAAGCCGAATCCTCGAAATCCCCTGATGCGCTGCCTGCAGCGGCTGCGCGCTTGCATGCCGCAATGCGGCCTGGCCTTGCTGCTCGCGGCGGGCGCCGCCTGCGCAGCGGCATCCGAGCTGCCGGGCTGCAGCAGCGGTGTGCAGCACTGGCTGGATGACCGTGCCGGCGTGGTCACGCGCGACGTGAGCGAGGTCGAGCAGTGGCAGCATCCGGCCGCGCCGGCGCCCGATCAGGCGGGCAGCGTCCATCGCATGGTCTACCGTTTCGACGCCCAGGGCGAGTTGCGCGAGATCGAGTCCGACGACGGCGAGCCGCGGCTGCGCAGCATCGAGCGCGTGGACGGGCGTCCGCGGCGCGTGGTCGAACGCGCCGCCGATGGTGCGAGTCGTGTCTACACGTTCGAGCAGCAGACGCAGCAGACCAGGAGCCAGCGCCTGGTCGAGACCGAGACCGTGCTGTCCGCAGCGGGCATCGAAACCCTGCGTGCCCGCGTCTATCTTGCGCGCCTGCCGGCCATGGCAGGGATGCCGCCAGCCGCCGGGTCCGGACCAGCGTCAGGCCGGGTGCCGGGCGGCGCCGGTGCGGCCGCGCCGGTGGCCTTCCGCGATGCCTGCCTGTCGGAGTGGATCGATCCGCGTGATGGCGCGCACAGTTGGAGCCTCAAGTACGTCGAATACGATGCCGCCGGTCTGGACCTGTTCAGCGCCAGCGCCGACTACAGCCCAGGCGCCCGGATGGCGGCGGACGAGGCCGCGATCTTCGCGCTGCTCGACGGGGTGATCGGCCGTGGCGGTCTGGATGACAGTCTCCCCGTAAGCTACAGCCAGACCCGGGTGGCGCCCTTCCGCAACGCGAGTTGCCAGGGCACCTCGGTGCTCGCGGTGGTGGGGTCGAGCCGGCGCGAGCTGCTGCTGCGCATCGGCGCACTGGAAGGATACTGGGTGGTGCTTGATGCCGGCGGACGCATCTGCATGGGCAGCTACGCGGGCCGCGTCGCCTTGTACCGCTATGCACTCGACCTGCAGGGCAACTGGACCACCCGGCAGGAGCTGCTGCGTGTGCCGTCGGAGCGTGCCGGCGCGCCGGACGAGCAGGCCGGCGAATATGTCGAGCGCAGGCTGGTGTACCGCTGAAGCCGCGCCGGGTGCCGGCTGTCTAGAACAGCGTGCGCTGCGCTGCGGCTGCACAGGCCTTGCCCTCGGCAGTCCCCGCGTCAGCGCCTGCGGCCCTGCGGCGGCTCGCGCGGGCCGGCGGCGCCGGCGCGCAGAAGCGGCTGCTGTCGACTTCCGGCCTGACGGCGTCCAGGCCCAGTCGCCGCGCTGCCAGCCGGAAGCGCTGCGCGATCAGCGTGGCTAACTCGCCGTCACCGTGCATGCGATGGCCGAAACGCGCGTCGTTGTCTCGTCCGCCGCGCATCTGCCGGATCAGGCTCATGACGTGAGCCGCGCGCAGCGGATAGTGCTGCTGCAGCCATTCCTGGAACAACGCGCGCACCTCCAGCGGCAGGCGCAGCAGCACGTAGTGGGCCGAGCAGGCACCCGCGCCGGCCGCTGCCGCCAGCACCTGTTCGATCTCGTCATCGTTGATGGCCGGAATCAGGGGCGCCACGATCACGCCGGCCGGGACACCCGCCGCGGTGAGCCGGCGCACCGCCTCGATGCGCCGTGCAGGTGCGGTGGCGCGCGGTTCCAGGATCCGCGCCAGCGCCGGCTGCAGCGTGCCGACCGACAGGAACACGCGCACCAGGCCCTGGGCGGCCATCGGCACCAGCAGATCCAGGTCGCGCTCGACCAGCGCCGACTTGGTGGTGATGCCGACCGGATGCCGGCATTCGGCCAGCACTTCCAGCACCGCGCGCGTCAGGCCCAGACGCCGCTCCAGCGGCTGGTAGGGATCGGTGTTGGCGCCGAGCGCGATCAGGCGCGGCACATAGCCCGGTCGCGCCAGTTCGGCGCGCAGCAGCGTGGCGGCATTGCGCTTGGCAAAAATGCGCGTCTCGAAATCCAGGCCGGGTGAGAGATCCAGGAAGGCGTGGCTGGGGCGCGCGTAGCAGTAAACGCAGCCGTGTTCGCAGCCCTGGTAGGGATTGATCGACTGGTCGAAGGGCACATCGGGCGACTGGTTGCGCGACAGGATGCTGCGCGCGTCGACCATGCGGACTTCGGTGCGCAGCGGTGGCAGGTCCTGGTCCTGGTCGAGTTCGTGCTGCGTGACCGGCGCGATCAGCGCCTCGCGTGTCCAGTCCCGAAAGCGCTCGGCGCGATTGGTGGCGGTGCCGCGACCCTTGCGAAAAGCCGGCGGTGGCATGGCGCCGGTTTCGACGGCAGGGAAGTCATCGGCATCCATCGCGGCGCTCCTGGGCCGGCGCGGACGTTGATTGTCCGGGCTGGGCTATACTGTATACGTGTACAGTATAGCCCAGCCGGCGGCCATCGGCGTAACCAGGCGCACTGCGCGCATCACGGCAGGGTATCGTCCGGCGTGGGGGCTTCCCCGCTGGGCCGTGCCATCAGTCGATCGAACGCTTCGAAATCGGCCCGCTCGCGGGCGCTCGGCAAAGAACGCGGCGGTATTCATGGCGGCGAGTGTCGCTGCTACGGCGGTCGCAACGAAATGATTGACGCTGATCCCCTCCGCCTTGGCTCTGCGGACAAGCTCTGCTTTGACGGAGGCTGGCAGGCGCAGCGCTGCGACGATGACATGGGTGTCAAGTACGCATTTCACATCGCCGGCAATATCATGCTGTCGGCCCAGGGGCACTTTGCTTTCCGGCAAGGCCTGCGGCCGGCGAGCGCCGGGTCGTGCCGGCGCGGCCCGATCAGCCCAGCCGGAATCGCCCGGCGGCCTCGTGCAACTGCTGCGCCGAGGCGTTGAGCTTCTCGAAATCGCGGCTGAAGCTGTCCTGGCGCGCGCTGCCTTCGGTGGACAGCTGCACCATCTCGCCCACGCCGCCTGCGACTGCGCGCGTTTCCGCGAGCTGCCCGTCGAGGCCGGCGGCCACGGAAACGATGAAGTCCTTCACTTCGCGCACGTCGCGCCGGATCGCCTGGATCGAAGCGCCGGTGCGCAACGCGTGCTCCACGCTCGCCTCGGTGCGGCTGCGCGTGTCACCGATCTGCTGCAGCACCAGCTGCTTGCGCTGGTCGACGTCCTGCATGGTCTTGTTGATCTCGGCCGTGGCCTGACGGGTGCGCTCGGCCAGCTTGCGCACTTCATCGGCCACCACCGCAAAACCGCGTCCCTGTTCGCCGGCGCGTGCCGCCTCGATGGCGGCGTTGAGCGCCAGCAGGTTGGTCTGACTGGCCACGTCGGTAATCAGCTGGACGACGCGGCCGATGTCCTCGAAGCTGCGGTCGAGCTCGTGCAGGCGCTCGGCCACCTGGTCGATCGAGCCGGCCACCTGGCGGATTTCCGCGCTGGTGGCGCTGATCACGGCGGCGCCTTCCTCGGTCGAACGCTCGCTGGTCTCGGCCTGCTGTTCGGCAGCACGTGCGCGGCCGGCCAGTGCCTCGATCGAGTCGCGCAGGGCATGCATGCTGTTGGCGACCTGCTGGGCCACCCGATCCTGGCGCTGCGCCAGCGCGCCGAGTTCGCCGTTGCCGGCCGTGCCGCGCCGCGCGAGTTCGTGCACCGCCAGCGATTGCTGCTGGGCGTTGCCGATGGTCTGCGCCAGCTGGGTCTGCATGTCGACCAGGCGTGCCAGCAGCGGAAAGCGCGCCAGGTCGGCGCCGGCGACGGCGTTGTCGAGTCCACCCTGGCCAATGCGGGTGGCGAGCTCGGCCACGCGCAGGCTTTCGAGGGCGTCGCGGCGCATCTGCACGGCCATGTAGACCAGCATGCCCGTCTCGGCGATCACGTAGATCGCGTGCAGCACGATCACGCCGACGCTGGGCACGCCAGGGGTCACGTAGAAGCCGAGGCGGGCTGCCTGCAGCAGCGCGAAGCCGATGTGGTGCACGGCGATCAGGCCGGCGGCAAGCACCAGCGGACGCCAGTCGCGGTAGAACAGCAGGAAGGCCAGCAGCGCGAAAATGGTGAAATGGGTTTCCAGCATGCCCCGGCTGAGGTGGATCAGCAGCGCGCTGAACACCATGAAGGCGGCCCCCATGGCACTGGCGGACCATCCGCTGCCGGGCGCCTGCAGATGGATCAGCAGGGGCACGCCCAGCGCGGGCGCTGCCAGCAGCACGGCGATCAGCAGCTGGCCGCTGGCCGCTCCGGTGGCCAGGCAGACCAGCATGAGCACGCCGATGGCGGCCAGCATGAGGCGATCGGCGCGCGCGCGCACCGGTTGCAGCAGGTGGTCTTCGGACTGGAAGGACGGGAGGGCGGTTGGCATCGATAGGATCGCTTGTCAGGGAACTTGCTCAGCCCCTGCTTACGGCTGATGGCCGCCGCGGCTGCACCTTTACGCAAGACGTTCAAGCGTTTCGATCGCGCGCTGTTACAAGTGCTTACACTTGTTGTCGCGGTCAGACCAGATTGAAGCGCGGCCGCGCGGCGGCGGTCGTTGCATGGAATTGAACGTTGTCGTGAACCTTGCGGTCCCAGTCAGCGTTCCGGGCGTGGCTATACTCGCCGCTCTGGTTTGCCCTATCCTTCGATCCCATGGAGTTCATCAACATGCGTCGTATCGCCATCGGCCTGCTGGCCGGCCTGTCCCTTTCCGCGGTCGCCGCGACCGAAACCTACAACTTCGAGCCGAACCACACCTACGCGCGCTTCGGTTACAGTCACCTGGGCTACTCCACCCAGATCAGCCGCTTCAACAAGGTGCGCGGCACCCTGAGCTTCGACAAGGCCGCCGGAACCGGCAGCGTCGACGTGACCATCGACACCAAGTCGGTCGACACCGGTTCGGACCTGTTCAACCAGCACATCCAGGGCGAGGACTATCTCGATACCGCCAAGTTCGGCACCGCCACCTACAAGAGCAGCAAGGTCCATTTCAAGGACGGCGTGCCGACCAGCGTTGACGGCGAACTGACCCTGAAGGGGGTCACGCACCCGGTCACCCTGACCGTGAGCCACTTCTACTGCATGCCGCACCCGATGCTGAAGAAGGACGCCTGCGGCGCCGATGCCACCGCCCAGGTCAAGCGCACCGACTTCAACATGGGCAAGAATGCGCCCTACGTTGGCGACGAAGTGACCATCAGCATCGCCGTCGAAGCCGTCAAGGAATGACGATTGCAACAGGAGCGCCATGCGCATACTCGTCGTAGAGGATGATCCGGCCATCGCCGAAGCGGTGGTCGGGGCCCTGCGCCTCGCCGGCCATGAGGTCGATCACACCGAAAGGGGTGAGCCCGTGGTGCGCTCGATCGAGAAGGATCACTACGACGTGGCGGTGCTCGACCTGGGGCTGCCCGGCGTCGACGGCATGACGGTGCTGCGCGACCTGCGTGCCGCCAAGCAGAGCGTTCCTGTGCTGGTGCTGACCGCGCGCGATGCCATCGAGGATCGCGTGCGGGGTCTGGAGGAAGGGGCCGACGATTACATGGTCAAGCCCTTTGCCCTGCCCGAGGTGATCGCGCGCATCAACGCGCTGCACCGGCGTTGGCTCGCCACGCGCGGTGACCGCCTGGTCAACGGACCGTTGGTGCTCGAACTGGCGTCGCGCCGCGCCACGCTGTCCGGCGCTGCGCTCGACCTGCCCACGCGCGAATGGCAGGTGCTGGAATGCCTGCTGCGCCGCCTGGAAAAGGTGGTGAGCAAGGAAGAGATCAACGCAGCGCTGGCGCGTGACGCCGAAGTGCTGTCCGACAACGCGGTCGAGGTGTACGTCTCGCGCCTGCGTGCCAAGCTGGACCAGTCCGGCATCCGCATCCGCACCGTCCGGGGTTTCGGTTACCTGCTCGAATCGGCCGCCTGAGTCGCGCATGGAGCGCAACAGCAGCCTGCGCGGCCGCCTGCTCCGGGGCCTGCTGCCCGCCGTCTTCCTGATCATCGTCGCTTCGGCGGTGTTTCCGTATCTGCTGGCCTTGCGTCCGGCCGAAAGCGCCTTCGACCGCGCGTTGGGGGACGGCGCCTATGCGATTGCCACCATCATCCGCAGCCTGCCGCCTGAGCAGGTGGTGATCGATGCGCAGGCCGAGGGTGCGATCCGTTCCGACTCGGTCGACACCGTGTTGTTCGCCGTGCTCGATCCTGAAGGGCGCCTGCTGGCGGGGGATGCGGCGCTCCTGCTGCGTCCGCGCGCAGCAAGCCAGGCCAATCCCTGGATCCACACCGAGCTGGTGACCGGCCAGCCGATGCGCGTGTTCTCGCTGGTGGCACCGTGCGGGCGTGCCAACTGCGAGATCCGCATCGGCGAAACGCTGCGCAAGCGCGATGCGCTGCGCCGCGGCACGCTGCTGGCGGCCTTCCTGCCGGAGGGCGCGCTGGCGCTGTTCATCGTGGTGTTCGTGGCCTTGGGCGTACGGCGCGCGCTGGCGCCGCTGCAGGCCTATTCGGCGCGCCTGTTGCAACTGGGCGAGCTGGGCTGGCAGGAGATGGATCCCGAGGAAACCGTTGCCGAAGTGCGGCCGCTGATCCGTGCATTGAACCGCTCGGCGGCGGCGCTGCGCTCGGCGGCCGAGGCGCAGCAGCGGTTCCTGTCGACGGCCGCGCATCAGCTGCGCACGCCGCTGGCGGGCCTCAAGGCCTCTGCCGACCTGGCCCAGCTCACCACGGACCCCGAACAGATGCACCTGCAGCTGGCCCAGGTCAGCCGCTCCGCCGATCGCGTGGCACGTCTGGCCAACCAGCTGCTGGCGCTGGCGCGCTCGGACCCGCGCGTGCAGCGTCCCGAGGAACTCGCGCCCTGCGATCTGGCGGAAATCTGCGCCGACCTGATCGAAGACTCGCTGCGTCGCGCGCACGCCGCCAACATCGACCTGGGTTTCGAGCTCAACCCGGCACCGCTGCATGGCCATCCCCTGCTGCTGCGCGAACTGCTCGCCAACCTGATCGACAATGCCTTGCGCTACACGCCGGGCGGCGGCCGTGTCACCGTGCGCTGCGGACCGGCGGCGCATGCCGACGGCAGCACCTGGCTGGAAGTCGAGGACGATGGTCCGGGCATTCCTGCCGACATGCACGAATCGGTGCTGGGGCGCTTCGTGCGCCTGCCGGGCACCCCGGGCGAGGGCAGCGGTCTGGGACTGGCCATCGTCAAGGAGATCTGCGAAACCCACCACGCCCGGCTGCAGCTGCTCGACTCGCGCGCCAGTGCCGACCCTGTGCGCCATGGCGTCGACTGGCGGCCGGGGCTGCGCGTCAGGGTCGAGTTTGCCGACGCGCCGGCGGTGTCACCGCCACCGTCACCGCCACTGGCTGCGCGCGTCTGAGGCCATCACCGCCCGCTGTCGATACCGGGTTCGGCGGCCCGCGTCGCGCGCTTCAGCGCGGGATGGGCGCCAGCGCGGCGACGGTCAGCGACAGCAGCACCACCACGGTGAGCGCGCTGCGCAGCCGCAGCCACCACGCCGGTGCGCCCAGCACGCCCAGCCGGCGCCAGTCCATCAGCCACTGCAGCACAAAGCCCGCCGCCAGCACGACCAGACAGGGAAGCGGCGGCAGCATGAGCGAAAGCCAGGCGATCAGGCAGGGGCAGATGCCCCACAGCAGGGCCAGCGCGTCGGGCTCGCGCTCGGGCGGACAGTTCTTGAGCGCCAGTCCCCAGTGGATGGCGCCGAGGAAGGACAGGATCAGGGCGGCGTAGCTGGCCAGCAGGCTCTGCGCCGTGGCCTGCCACAGCACGCCGGCGGGCAGCCAGCGCGCGCCGGCGAACACCACGAAGGGGACCAGGCCGCCGATGCCCAGCGCACGTGTGAAAGGAGGGATACGCACCCGGCCGGCGCTCAGACGGTGAAGCTCTCGCCGCAGCCGCAGCTGTCCTTGACGTTGGGGTTGACGAACTGGAAGGTGGCGTTCAAACCCTGGCGCTGGTAGTCGATCACGGTGCCATCGACCATGGCCAGACTGTCGCGGTCGACCAGCACCACCAGGCCATCCGATTCGAAGCGCAGATCGCTGGCGCTGGCCTCGTCGGCGTAGTCGACCTGGTAGGCCCAGCCCGAACAGCCTGCCTTGCGCACGCCGAAGCGCAGGCCGATGCCATGACCACGCGCAGCCAGGGCCTTGCGGACATGCTCCTGGGCGGAGGGTGAAAGGCTGACGCTCATGTGGATTTCCTCAATCGGGTGATGCTAACGGGATTCATTATCCGCCGAGTCGGTCCGCGCTTCCAGGGTGTTGCCGGCAGTGCCTGCGGCGGTGATTTCGAACGAGCGCAGCAGTCCGCGCAGCAGGCTCACTTCTTCGTGCTCCAGGCGCGTGCGCGTGAGCAGGCGGCGCAGGCGTTCCATCAGGCGCTTGGGGCGTTCCGGGCGCAGGAAGCCGGTGGTGTGCAAGGTGCGTTCGAGATGGACGAACAGCGCCTCGACATCCTCGTGGCGCGCCAGCGGCTGGGCATATGGCTGCAGGGGCGTGTCGCCCAGCATGGCCTGGCGCAGTTCGTAGGCGGCCAGTTGGACGGCGGAGCCCAGGTTGAGTGAACCGAAATCCGGATTGGTCGGGATGTTGGCGAGTACCGTGCAGCGTTCCAGTTCCTCGTTGGACAATCCCGACATCTCGGTGCCGAACACATAGGCCGCGTCGCCCTCGGCTGCCGCCAGTTCGGCGGCACAGCGCAGGGTCGAGGCACGCAGCGACAGCACGTCGTGCGACAGGTCGCGGCGGCGCGCGCTCATGCCCACGATGAAACGGCAGCCTGCCAGCGCTTCGTCAAGGCTGGCGCACACCTGCGCCGTGTCGAGCAGGTCGGCGGCGCCGACCGCGCGTGCCGTGGCATCCTCGTCCGGGAAACGCCGTGGGGTCACCAGGCGCAGATCGCGCAGTCCCATGGTCTTCATGGCACGCGCGGTGGCGCCGATGTTGCCGGGATGGGTGGTGCTGCACAGGATCACACGCACCCTGGCGGGATGCGGGGCGGCAATGGGAAGGCTCATGCTAGTATGGACAGTTTAGTGATGGGGCGAGTTCTGATATGCATCCGATGATCAATACGGCCGTCAAGGCGGCACGCCGTGCCGGCCAGGTGATCAACCGCGGGGCGCTCAATCTCGACCGCATCGCCGTGGCGCGCAAGCAGCCGATGGACTTCGTGACCGAAGTCGACCGTGCGTCCGAACAGGCGATCATCGATGTGCTGCGCGACGCCTATCCCGATCACGCCATCTTAGCAGAGGAGAGCGGCTTCTCCGGCACTGACACGGCCGAGTTCCGCTGGATCATCGATCCGCTCGACGGCACCACCAATTTCATCCACGGCTTTCCGCAGTACGCCGTCAGCATTGCCTGCCAGTACCGCGGACAGATCCAGCACGGCGTGATCTACGATCCGGTGCACAACGATCTGTTCACCGCTTCGCGCGGCACCGGCGCCTTCCTCAATGAACGCCGCATCCGCGTGAGCCGGGTCGACCGGCTGGAAGAGGGCCTGATCGGCACCGGACTGCCGTTTGGCGAGTCGCGCCATCTGACGCGCTACCTGCGCATCCTGCGCGAGATCATGGTGCGTGCCCCCGGCGTGCGGCGTGCCGGCGCCGCGGCGCTCGATCTGGCCTATGTGGCGGCCGGCCGTCTGGACGGCTTTTGGGAAATCGGCCTCAAGCCGTGGGACATGGCAGCCGGCGCCCTGATGGTGCTGGAGGCGGGGGGGCTGGTCAGCGACTGGCAGGGCGGCGAGAACTGGCTGGAAGGCAGCGATGTGGTGTGCGGTTCGCCCAAGCTGTTCGCGCAATTGCTGGCAGTGGTCCAGCGCAGCGCCAATGCCGCTGCACCGTCGGCGTCCACCGACAGCGCTGCCGCACCGGACGAGCACGGCGGCTGAGCGGTCCCGGCCGGCGCGCCGCCAGCCGCGGCCGGGCGCGGTGCCGGCTTCAGCGCTGTTCGCGCGTCGTGCGCACCCATTTGTCGGCGGCGTGCGGGCGCAGCTTGAGCAGCAGCTTCCAGGCGATGTAGACCGGCGCGCCAGCCAGATCGAACGCACCGCGCGCGCCGACACCGGACAGCTGCCAGCCGCGCAGCACGTACAGCGTGGCGGCCAGCAGGCAGAACAGGCCGGGCAGCAGCGCCAGCCGATCGGCACCGGCCGTCGTCAGTGCGCCGCCCAGGCCGAGCAGCAGCATCGAGGCCAGCACCAGGCTGGACAGCGGCAGCACCAGCAGGTCGCAGGCGAGATCGAGCGGAACCCGCCGCGCAGGGCTGCAGCTGGCCTTGAGCAGCCGTGGCAGCCGTGAACGGATCAGGCCGCCGCGGCCGTGCTCCCAGCGCTGCCGCTGCGAGCGTGCAGCGGCTTCGCCGGTGACCATCTCGGCGCGCACCTCGGCTTCGTCGACATAGTGCACGCGCAGCCCGGCCAGCCCCAGGTCGATCCCGAATTCGGCATCCTCGGCCAGCGAAAAGGCGCGATAGGGCACGCGCTGCAGCGCCTGGGGCGTGACGCACCAGCCGTTGCCGCGGATTCCGCACGACAGGCCGAGGCGCTCGCGCGCGCGCGAGCGCAGACGATGGAAGGCGCCCAGCGCGATGGCCATCAGCCGCGTGCGCCAGGCGGCATTGGCATTGGTGACGCCGTAGTGCGTCTGGATGGCTTCGGCGCCGACCGCCAGCCGCGCCGCCAGCGCCTGCAGCAGGTGGGCGTCGACCTCGCTGTCGGCATCGATCACGACCAGCGCCTGCGCCCAGCCTTCCGCCAGCAGGTGTTCGAACGCGAACGCCAGCGCATAGCCCTTGCCGCGCAGCCGGTCGTCGTGGCGTTCGATCACCTGGGCGCCAGCGTCACGCGCGATGGCCGCCGTGTCGTCGCTGCAGTTGTCGGCGACCACCACCACGCGCACCGCATGCTGGGGCCAGGCGAGCGCGCGCAGACTGGCGATGGCGGCGGCGATGCCGGCGGCTTCGTCGTGTGCCGGCACCACCACCGCGAAATTCGGCGTGGCGGCGGCCTGCGCAGGCGGCGCGCACCGCCCGCTGAGCACGGTCAGCAGCGCGAGGTAGGCCGCCATGGGCACTGCCACCAGCGCGAGCAGGATCAGCAGCAGCCAGGCCAGGGTCAGCATGGCCGCTGTCCGCAGGGGCAGGGGAACGGTTCGATGAATCGATGGCGCAGCAAGGAAGCGGTCCGGGATCTCTGGGAAAGCACAAGGTTGGCGTGGCTGCGGCACGCAGGCGGCAATTCTCCCATGGTTGAGAATCGACTGCCCCGCCGCAAGCGGACGTGATTGTGGAAAGCCATTACGCGTCCGCTCGAGGCCGCTGAACCCGTAATATCTTGCGCGCAGACTCTTGCGGCCCGATGACATCCATTCGCCATGAACGCCTCTTCCTTTCCCGCGCCTGACGGCGGCCGGCGGCCAGCCACCCTGGCACCGCCCGCCCGGCGCCGCGTTGCCTGCCTGCTCGGACTGCCGTTCGACCTGATCGATCTGCAGCAGGCGTGCGCGCGCATGCGCGCCGAGCCGCCCGGCAGTGGTGCCATCCTGTCCACGCCCAATGTCAATTGGGTGATGCTGGCGCGTGACCATGCCTGCCTGCGCGCATCGGTGCTGGCCAGCGCGCTCAGCGTGGTCGATGGCATGCCGCTGGTGCTGCTCGGACGCCTGACCGGCATCGCGTTCCCGGAACGCGTCAGCGGTGCCGACCTGTTCGAGGGCTTGCGTGCCGGCGCGCGCCCCTGGCGGGTGTTCTTCTTCGGCGGCCAGGGCGATGTCGCCGAACGCGCCAGTGCCGCGCTGGGTGCCAAAGGCGGCGCGCTGTCCGGCGCCGGCGGGCTCAACCCGGGCCGTGGCGATCTCGACAGCATGAGTGCCGCGGCCTTGCTGGCGCCGGTGCGCGCGGCACGCGCCAACCTGGTGGTGGTGTCGCTCGGCGCCCTGCGTGGCCAGACCTGGGTGGTGCGCAACCATGCGCAGTTGCAGGCCGACTGGGTGACCCATCTGGGCGCGGTGGTCAATTTCGTGGCCGGCGATGTGCGGCGAGCACCGCCCTGGGTGGCACGTGGCGGCATCGAATGGATCTGGCGCATCGTGCAGGAACCGGCACTGTGGCAGCGCTACGGCCGCGACGGGCTGCGTCTGCTGGGTCTGCTCGCCACACGCGTCGCGCCGCTGCTGCTGTGGCAGCGCTGGCATGCGCCGCGCGCGGACGCGACGGCGGACTGGCAGCCGCTCGGCGCCGGCAGCGCACGCATGGCCGGCGCCTGGCAAGGCGACGCTGACGGCTTGCTGGAACGCGAACTCGCGCACCTGGCAGCGGACACGAGCGCGTCCGTGCTGACACTCGACCTGTCGCAGCTCGCCTGGCTGTGCCCGCTGTGCGCCGGTCAGCTGCTGGTCTGCCAGGGCCGGCTGGCCGCCAGTGCGCGCGCGCTGCGCATCGTGCGACCGTCGCGCGCCGCGCGCCGCCTGTTGCGCGGCTACGGTGCCGACGACCTGATCGCCGCGGACTGACGCACGCCGCTGGCTTGCGCGGTCCGTCATGATTCTGTCACATCGGGGCGCCCGGCCTGCCCTTACAATCGCCTGCGTCTTGTCGATCCATGCATCCCGGGGCTGGCGCACCCGGCGAGGAAGTCCCACATGAACTGCATCCCCAACGGCGCTGCAGGCCGGCTCAGCCGGTGCCTGCTCCTGACCCTGCTCTGCCTGCAGGCCCCGCCAGCGCTGACGGCCGGCCATGCCGCCGAGCCGCGCGGTTCGATGTTCACGCGTGACGGCCAGCGCTACACCATTCCGCAGGGCTCACCGCTGCGCGAGCGCATCGCCGTG
The DNA here is from genome assembly GCA_028873535.1 of Pseudomonadota bacterium. GTDB lineage: Bacteria > Pseudomonadota > Gammaproteobacteria > Burkholderiales > Ferrovaceae > CAIVHB01. The sequence goes on along the minus strand of JAGWIJ010000010.1, from coordinate 4,627 downwards.
GCCGAAGTCCACGACGATGCCGTGCCGGACCGCGTCTCGGTGCCGGCGGTGGTCGAGGCCGATCCCGCTCGCAGTGCCAACGTGCTGCCACCGCTCACCGGCCGCCTGCTGCGGCTGGCGGTGCACCTGGGCGACCGCGTCGCGCGCGGCCAGCTGGTGGCCGAGATCAACTCGCCTGACCTGACCCAGGCCTTCGCCGACTACCGCAAGGCGGTCGATGCCGAGGAACTGGCGCACAAGGCGCATGCACGCGCCGCCGCGGTGCTGGAAGCGGGCGGCAACGCCGGCAAGGACCTGGAGCAGGCGCACAGCGCGCTGGCGCAGGCGCAGGCCGAGCGCGAACGTGCGGCGGAGCGCCTGCGCGCGCTCGGACTCGATCCCGCGCAACTGCCGGACGCGCCGCGCCTGGCGCTGAATGCGCCGATCGCCGGCGTGGTGACTGCGGTCAGCAGCGCTGCCGGCGGCTTCATCGCCGATCCCACCGCGGCCCTGGTGACCATCAGCAACCTCGACCAGCTGTGGGTGGCGGCCCAGGTGCCGGAGGACCTGCTGGCGCAGGTGCGCAGCGGCCAGGCGGTCGACGTGCGCATGGCGGCTTTCCCGGACCAGGTGCTGCACGGCAAGGTGGCGACGCTCGCCGCCGTGCTCGATCCCGACACGCGTCGCACCCGGGTGCGCGTGCCCTTTGCCAATCCTGAAGGACGCCTGCGCCCCAACATGTACGGCACGGCGACCCTGGTCATTCCGCGCGCGCGCCAGGTGCGCGTGCCCGCCTCGGCGCTGGTGATGGTCAACGACAGCATCTCGGTGTTCATCGAGGTGGCGCCGTGGCAGTTCGAACGCCGCGTGGTCGAGACCGGCAGCGAGGACGCGAGCGGCGTGCGTATCGTCAAAGGCCTGCGCGCCGGCCAGCACGTCATCGTGCGTGGGGGCGTGCTGCTGAATGATTAACCAGCTGATCGAGTTGTGCTTCAAGCGCCGCGCGCTGGCGTGGGTGGTGGCGCTCGCGCTGGCGGTCTACGGCTATGTGTGCTGGATCAACATGACCGTCGAAGCCTATCCGGAAATCGGCGACGTCACCGCGCAGGTGAGCACCCAGGCGCCGGGGCTGGCGGCCGAGGAGGTCGAGCAGCAGATCACCGTGCCGCTCGAGCGCGCGCTGCGCAACACGCCGGGTCTGGTCACCATCCGCTCCAGCAGCACTTTTGCGCTGTCGCTGATCACGCTGGTGTTTCGCGACGGCACCGAGGACTACAGCGCACGTCAGCGCGTGAGCGAGCGCGTGGGCGCCGTGACGCTGCCGGCGGGCGTCGCGCCCTCGCTCAACCCCTTGACCGGTCCGGGCGGCGAGATCCTGCGCTACACGCTGGAATCCGACACCCGCAACCTGATGGAGCTGTCCGAACTGCAGCGCTGGACCGTGATCCCGGCGCTCAAGGGGGTGGCGGGCGTGGTCGACGTGACCAATTTCGGCGGCTTCACGCGCGAACTGCAACTGGAGCTCGATCCGGTGCGCCTGGGCGAATACCACCTGACCCTGAACGATGTGGTGGCCGCCATCAACAGCAACAGCGTCAACGCCGGCGGCGGGCGCGTGGTGCGCGGCGAGCAGGGCTATGTGGTGCGTGCCATCGGCCAGATCCACAGCCTGGACGATCTGGGCACCGTGGTGGTCACCCAGAAGGACGGCAGCCCGGTGCTGGTGCGCGACCTGGGCAAGCTGCAGATCGGCCACCAGGAGCGCGAGGGCATCCTGGGCAAGGACCACAATCCCGACACCATCGAGGGCATCGTGCTGATGCTCAAGTACGAGAATCCCTCGCGCGTGCTGGAAGGCGTGCACGCCAAGGTCGCCGAGCTGCAGCGCCGCCTGGCGCCGATGGGGGTGAAGCTGGTGCCCTACATCGACCGCGACGACCTGGTCCACCTGACCGTGCACAAGGTCACCCACACCGTGCTCGAAGGCGTGGGTCTGGTGTGCCTGGTGCTGATCCTGTTCCTCGGCAGTCCGCGCAGCGCGCTGGTGGCCGCGGTGGCGATCCCGCTGGCGCTGGTGGCGGTGTTCATCTTCATGACCTTGTCGCACATGCCGGCCAACCTGCTGTCGCTGGGCGCGATCGACTTCGGCATCATCGTCGATGGCGCCATCGTGGTGACCGAGGCGATCCTGCGCCGGCGCGAGGAGGAACCCGAGGCCACGCTGACCGAACAGGACCTGCTCGAGACCACCGCGCACGTGGCGCAGCCGATCTTTTTCGCGACCCTGGTGATCATCACCGCCTACTGCCCGCTGTTCGCCTTCGAGCGTGCCGAGGGCAAGCTGTTCACGCCGATGGCCTGGACCGTGGGCTATGCGCTGTTCGGTGCGCTGCTGTGTTCGCTGACCCTGATCCCCGGTCTGGCCTTCGTGGCGCTGCGCAAGCCCGGCCGCATCTTCCGCAACGTGCCGCTGATCTGGCTGACCGGGCGCTATCGCGGCGTGCTGTCCTTGCTGCTGCGCCAGACCTGGATGGCCTATGCCGTGAGCCTGGCGGTGCTGGTGGTGGTGGTGATGCTGGCGGCCACGGCGGGGCGCGAGTTCCTGCCCGAGCTCGACGAAGGTTCGCTGTGGCTGCAGGTCGACATGCCGAGCGGCATCTCGCTCGACAAGGCCAGCGAGATGGCTGCCGACCTGCGCCGCACCCTGCTGGAATTCCCCGAGATCCGCTTCATCGTCACCCAGCTCGGACGCAACGACGACGGCACCGACCCCTGGACGCCCTCGCACATCGAGGCGCCGGTGGGCCTGCAGCCTTACGACAGCTGGCCGGCCGGCGAGGACAAGGCGGCGCTGGTGCGCAAGGTCAATGCGCGCCTGCAGCAGTTGCCGGGCATGACGGTGGGCATCAGCCAGCCCATCATCGACGGTGTCAACGACGCCATCGGCGGCGCGCACAGCCCGCTGGTGCTGCGCGTGTACGGCCTGGACCTGGCCGAGGACCGGCGCATCGGCGAGCAGATCGTCGACATCCTGCATTCGATCCGCGGCACCGCCTCGGCCTCGCTGTTCCAGGAACCGCCGATCCCGCAGATGGTGGTGCGCATCGACCGCGAGGCCGCGGCGCGCTTCGGCGTCAACGTGGCCGATGTGGCGGCGCTGATCCAGACTGGCGTGGGCGGCGCGCCGGTGATCCCGGTGTTTGTCGAGGACCGCACCTACAACGTCGGCGTGCGCTTTCCGCGCGACGCCAAGACCGATCCTGCGCTGCTCGGCCAGCTCACCGTGCGCGGCAGCGGTGGTGCGCTGGTGCCGCTGTCGCAGCTGGCGCGCATCTCGCTGCAGAGCGGGCAGAGCACCATTTCGCACGAACTCAATGAGCGCCAGATCACGGTGCGCATCGACAACCGCGATCGCGACCTGATGTCGTACCTGGACGAGGCCCAGGCGCGCATCGACAGCGAGGTCAAGTACGACCATCAGGCGCATCGCCTGGAGTGGGCCGGACAGTTCGAGAACCAGCAGCGCGCGCAGAAGCGCCTGGTGGTGATCATGGCGCTGGTGCTGCTGGCGATGGCCATGCTGCTGTTCTTCCAGTTCGGCAAGGTGCGCCAGACCCTGCTGATCCTGTTCGTGGTGCCGCTGGCGACGTTGGGCGGCCTGGTCGCGGTGCACCTGACCGGCGAGACGCTCAACGTGGCCACGGCGGTCGGCTTCATCGCGCTGTTCGGCGTGTCGGTGCAGAACGCCATCATCATGGTGGCCAACTTCCGCCGCGTGCGTGGCGAGGGCATGCCGCTTGACGAGACGGTGATCGAGGCGGCCAGCGAGCGCCTGCGGCCGGTGCTGATGACCGCCACCGTGGCCTCGATCGGCATGCTTCCGGCGGCGCTGGCGCATGGTGTGGGCACCGACGTGCAGCGCGGCCTGGCCACTGTGGTGGTGGGCGGCCTGATCGTGTCGACCTTGCTGACCCTGTTCATCCTGCCTACCCTGTATTTTTCGATCGAGCGCTATGTCGAGCGCCGCAAGATCGATCCGCGCCAGCGCAAGAACCGATGAGTCCTTTGCCGCCCACTCCACGATCGACACGGCCCGCCCGGCTGGCTGCGCTGCTGTGCGCTGGCTGGCTGGCAGCGTGCAGCAGCGCCGGCCCGGACTATCGCCGCCCCGAGCTGGGGCTGCCTGCCAGCGTGCGGCCGGGTGCCGATGCACTCGACCCGGGCGCTGCGGCGCCGGCCGCGTCGACGGCGACAGCGCCCGCCCCGCCAGCCAAACCCGGTGCCTGGTGGCAGGCCTTCGGCAGCGCCGACCTCGATGCGCTGATCGAACGCAGCCTGCGCGAGCACCCGGGCGTCGCGGCCGGACAGGCGGCCTTGCGCCAGGCCGAGGCCTTCGTGCGTGCCCAGCAGGGCCTTTACGCGCCCCAGCTGCAGGCCGTCTATGCCGGGTCGCGCCAGCGCACCGCCAACGTGCTGGCGAGCCCGCTATCCGACGCCAGCTATGTGTTCACCCTGCACACCGTCCAGCTGGACCTGAGCTACACGCCCGACGTGTTCGGCGCCAACCGCCGCGCGGTCGAGGGCCTGCAGGCCGGCGTCGAGCAGCAACAGGCGCTGCTGGAGGCGACGCGGCTGGCGCTGGCCGCCA
>JAGWIJ010000111.1 GCA_028873535.1 Pseudomonadota bacterium | reverse complement strand
GGCGCTGACGGGTTCGAACCGCCGACATCCTCCTTGTAAGGGAGGCGCTCTACCGACTGAGCTAAGCGCCCGCAGACCGGCGCGCGATGGCGCCGGCCCGGGTCTGGCTGTTGTGGGCGCTGCTCAGTGCTTGAGCACGCCCTCGCCGCCGGCTTCGGTGCGCGCTGCAGCGGTCGTCACCGGCTCGGTGGCCGCCGCAGGCGCAGCCACATCGGGCTCCGGCAGCGGCATGGGTGAACGCTCCAGCGCCACATCCAGCACCTGCTCGATCCACTTCACGGGATGCAGTTCGAGGCGGTTCTTGATGTTGTCAGGGATCTCGGCCAGGTCTTTCATGTTCTGTTCCGGGATCAGCACCGTCTTGATGCCGCCGCGCGTGGCCGCCAGGAGTTTCTCCTTGAGGCCGCCGATCGGCAGCACCTCGCCACGCAAGGTGATCTCGCCGGTCATCGCCACATCGGCGCGCACCGGGATGCCGCTCAGGATCGACACCATGGCGGTGCAGATCGCGATGCCCGCCGACGGCCCGTCCTTGGGCGTGGCACCTTCGGGCAGGTGGATGTGCATGTCGGTCTTCTCGTAGAAGTCCGGCGCAATGCCCAGCCCGCGTGCGCGCACGCGCACCACTGACAGCGCGGCCTGGATCGACTCCTGCATGACCTCGCCCAGCTTGCCGGTGGTGGTCATCTTGCCTTTGCCGGGCAGACGCGCCGCCTCGATGGTGAGCAGTTCACCGCCCACTTCGGTCCACGCCAGTCCGGTGACCTGTCCGATCTGGTTTTCCTTCTCGGCCAGACCGAAGCTGAAGCGCCGCACGCCCAGGTACTTCTCGAGGTTCTTGGTGTTGACCATGACCTTGGACTTGCGTCCACTGTCCATCATCAGCGCGGTCACCACCTTGCGGCAGATCTTGGCGATCTCGCGGTCCAGGCTGCGCACGCCGGCCTCGCGCGTGTAGTACTGCACGATGTCGCGCAGCGCCGACTCGGCCACCGAGATCTCGGTGGGCTTGAGTCCGTTGGCCTTGATCTGCTTGGGCAGCAGGTACTGGTTGGCGATGGCGATCTTCTCGTCCTCGGTGTAGCCGGACAGGCGGATCACTTCCATGCGGTCAAGCAGGGGCGGCGGGATGTTGAGGGTGTTGGCCGTGGCCACGAACATCACATCCGACAGGTCGTACTCGACTTCGATGTAGTGGTCGACGAAGGTGTGGTTCTGTTCGGGATCGAGCACTTCGAGCAGGGCCGAGGACGGATCACCGCGGAAGTCCATGCCGAGCTTGTCGACTTCGTCGAGCAGGAACAGCGGATTGCGCACGGCAACCTTGCTCATGTTCTGCAGGATCTTGCCGGGCATCGAGCCGATGTAGGTGCGGCGGTGGCCACGGATCTCGGCCTCGTCACGCACGCCGCCCAGCGCCATGCGCACGAACTTGCGGTTGGTGGCGCGCGCGATCGACTGGCCGAGCGAGGTCTTGCCGACGCCCGGGGGGCCGACCAGACACAGGATCGGCGCCTTCAGCTTGTCGACACGGCTCTGCACCGCGAGATACTCGACGATGCGCTCCTTGACCTTCTCGAGGCCGTAGTGGTCCTCGTCCAGGATGGTCTGGCAGGCACGCAGGTCGGCGCTGACCTTGGTCTTCTTCTTCCAGGGCAGCCCGACCAGGGCATCGATGTAGTTGCGCACCACCGTGGCTTCGGCCGACATCGGGCTCATCAGCCGCAGCTTCTTGAATTCGGCGTCGGCCTTGGTGCGCGCTTCCTTGGGCATGTGGGCGGCGCGGATCTTCTTTTCGAGTTCCTCGAAATCGGCGCCTTCGTCGCCATCACCCAGTTCCTTCTGGATCGCCTTGACCTGCTCGTTGAGGTAGTACTCGCGCTGGCTCTTCTCCATCTGGCGCTTGACGCGTCCGCGGATGCGCTTTTCGACCTGCAGGATGTCGAGTTCGCTTTCCAGCAGCGACAGCAGGTGCTCAAGGCGCGGCTTGACGTCGAACATCTCGAGGATGTGCTGCTTCTGCTCGAGCTTGAGCGGCAGGTGTGCGGCGATGGTGTCGGCCAGGCGGCCGGCGTCGTCGATGCCGGCGAAGGTGGTCAGCACCTCGGGCGGGATCTTCTTGTTGAGCTTGACGAACTGGTCGAACTGCGCGAGCAGGGTGCGGCGCATCGCCTCGACTTCGTGGTCGGTGGCTTCAGGCACCAGCACCGGCGTGGCGTCAGCGTTGTAGTGGGTGCGCACGTCGGTGACGTCGGTCAGTTCGGCGCGCTGGATGCCCTCGACCAGCACCTTCACCGTGCCATCGGGGAGCTTGAGCATCTGCAGGATGCTGGCGATGCTGCCGACCGTGTAGAGATCCTCGGCCTTGGGCTCGTCGTTGGCGGCCGATTTCTGGGCCACCAACAGGATGCTCTTTTCGGTCTCCATGGCGATCTCGAGGGCCTTGATCGACTTCTGACGACCGACGAACAGCGGGATCACCATGTGCGGGAAAACCACCACATCGCGCAAGGGCAGCAGCGGCAGCACGGTGGGTTCTCCGGTTTGGATGGTATCGGACATTGGGCTTCCCCGTGAGGTCTGAACCCCGAAGATAGGGGCTCAGGACCGTGGTTTCAATACCAGGGATCCGGACGGACGTCCGGACCGGGAGAAAGATCAGACGCCGGCAACCTTGGGCGGGTCGGCGTAGATCAGCAGCGGCGCGCTGCCGCTCTCGATGGTGGACTCGTCCGCGCACACCTTGGTGACGTTCTGCAGCGACGGCAGGTCGAACATGGTCTCGAGCAGCGCCTGTTCGATGATGGAGCGCAGGCCGCGTGCGCCGGTCTTGCGCGCCAGGGCCTTGCGCGCGATGGCGGCGAGTGCGGAATCACGGAACTCGAGCTCGACGCCTTCCATCGAGAACAGCTTCTGGTACTGGCGCGTGAGCGCGTTCTTGGGCTCGGTGAGGATGCGCACCAGCGCCTTCTCGTCGAGCTCCTCGAGGGTGGCGATCACCGGCAGGCGGCCAATGAACTCCGGAATCAGGCCGAACTTGATCAGGTCTTCGGGCTCGACATCGCGGATCGCAGCCTGCGCGGCCGGCCCTTCCTTGCTCTTCACCTGGGCGCCGAAACCGATGCCGCCCTTGGTCGAACGGCTCTGGATGATCTTCTCCAGACCACCGAACGCACCGCCGCAGATGAACAGGATGTTGGTGGTGTCGACCTGGACAAATTCCTGGTTGGGGTGCTTGCGCCCGCCTTGCGGCGGCACCGAGGCCACGGTGCCTTCGATCAGCTTCAGCAGGGCCTGCTGAACGCCCTCGCCCGACACGTCGCGCGTGATGGAAGGGTTGTCCGACTTGCGCGAGATCTTGTCGATCTCGTCGATGTAGACGATGCCGCGCTGCGCCTTCTCGACGTCGTAGTCGCACTTCTGCAGCAGCTTCTGGATGATGTTCTCGACGTCCTCGCCCACGTAGCCCGCTTCGGTGAGCGTGGTGGCGTCGGCAATCACGAAGGGCACGTTGAGCAGCCGCGCCAGGGTCTGCGCCAGCAGCGTCTTGCCGGAACCGGTCGGGCCGATCAGCAGGATGTTGCTCTTGGCGAGCTCGACGTCGCGCTCTTTGCCGTGGGTTTTCAGGCGCTTGTAGTGGTTGTACACCGCCACCGCAAGAATCTTCTTGGCCTGCGTCTGGTCGATCACGTATTGATCGAGGATTTCGCAGATCTCGTGCGGGGTGGGCAGATCGGCGCGGGCGTTCTTGAGATCGCCGCCGGCGATCTCCTCGCGGATGATGTCATTGCAGAGTTCGATGCATTCGTCGCAGATGAACACCGACGGTCCGGCGATCAACTTGCGCACTTCGTGCTGGCTTTTGCCGCAGAACGAACAGTAGAGAAGCTTTTCCCCGCCTACTTTTTCCGTCATTTGCTATCCTGGGATTCACGTACTTTTCACAAACATACCACCGTAGGCGGAGCGTTAGAACCCCGTCCGCCCTTGCTGCCGGGCGGACACCGGCGAGTGCCGGGCCACCCGCCATGGTGGTCAGGTCCCCAGTTCCGTCCTGCTGACCAGGACACGATCGATGATGCCGTAGGCTTTCGCGTCGTCGGCGCTCATGAAGTTGTCGCGGTCGGTATCGCGCTCGATGTTCTCGATGGGCTGTCCGGTGTGCTTGCTCATCATCTCATTGAGTCGACGGCGAAGGTAGAGGATTTCCTTGGCCTGGATCTCGATGTCGGAGGCCTGGCCCTGGGCACCGCCGGACGGCTGGTGGATCATGACGCGCGAGTTGGGCAGCGAAAAACGCTTGCCGTGTGCGCCGGCCGCCAGCAGGAAGGCGCCCATGCTGGCCGCCAGGCCCATGCAGGTGGTGGCGACGTCGGCCTTGATGAATTGCATGGTGTCGTAGATCGCCAGACCGGCGGACACCGAACCACCCGGGGAATTGATGTAAAGATTGATGTCCTTGTCGGGATTTTCCGACTCCAGGAACAGCAGCTGGGCCACGATCAGGTTTGCATTGGACTCGGTGACCGGGCCGACCAGGAACACCACGCGCTCCTTGAGCAGGCGCGAATAGATGTCGAATGCGCGCTCGCCACGCCCGCTCTGCTCGATCACCATCGGGATCAAGCCGAGATTCTGAGGTTCCTGATAGTGCGACATGATGTGCGGATTCCTGTGCTGGGTGGGTGACCGGATCAAGTGGGGGCGTCATGCCGGAGACACAAGCCCCCGGCTTCTTTCCACGCTGTGTATGTCAGCCGGCCTGGCCAATCAGTTCCTGGAAGGGCAGCTGACGGTCGCTGACTTTGGCACGGGTCAGCGCCCAGCTCACCACATTGTCCTCGAGCACCACGGATTCGACTTCGCGCAGACGCTCCGGATCCTCGTAGTACCAGCGCACCATTTCCTCTGGCTGCTCGTAGCTTTGCGCCTGCTCTTCCAGCAGCGTGCGCACCTGCTCGGGCCGCGCTTCCAGCTTTTCGCGCTGGACCAGCTCGGTCAGGATCAGGCCGAGCGACACGCGGCGGCGCGCCTGTTCCTCGAACAGATTGGCTGGCAGTTCGATGCCGCTGGTGTCCTGGCCGGTGCGATTCTTCCAGTCCTGGCGCGCGGTCTCGCGCAGACGTTCGATTTCCATGCTGACCAGCTGGTGCGGCAGCTGCACGGTGGTGGCGCTCAGGATGGCCTGCATGACCTGATCCTTCAGGCGGGCCTGGACGCGCTTCTTGGCCTCGCGTTCCAGGTTGCCCTGGATCTCGATGCGCATCTGTGCGACGTCGCCGGACTCGATCCCCAGCGAACGCGCGAAATCGGCATCCAGTTCGGGCAGCACGGGCTGCTGCACTTCGTGAACCAGCACCTCGAAACGTACCGCCTGTCCGGCCAGCTCCTTGGCGTGGTAATCGGCCGGGAAGCTCAGGTCGAAGGCGCGCGATTCGCCGGCGGACGCGCCGGGAAGCGCCTGCTCGAATTCGGGCAGGAACTGGCCGGAACCCAGCACCAGCAGCTGGTTTTCGCCGGTGCCGCCGTCGAAGGCGACGCCATCCTTGAATCCCTTGAAGTCCATGCGCACGCGGTCGCCCACCTGCGCCGCGCGCGCCGCGGTTTCCCAGCGGGTGCGTTGCTTGCGCAGGATCTCCAGCGTGCGGTCGACGTCGGCCGGCCCCACTTCCACCTGCGGCCGCTCGATCTCGGCACTGCTGATGTCGCCGGGCGTGATGTCCGGAAACACCTCGAAAGTGGCCTTGAAGGCGTACTCGCCGTTGACCTGGCCGGTTTCGGTGGTCTCGAAACTGGGAGTTCCGGCAACCCTGAGGTTCTGCTCGCGCACCGCGTTGCTGAACACCGTCTGGGCGGCATCACCCAGCACTTCCTGCATCACCTGATGGCCGTACTGGCCCTGCACCATGCGCATCGGCACCTTGCCGGGGCGGAAGCCATCCATGCGGACGGTACGCGAGAGGCGCTTCAGCCGGCTTTCGACTTCGCTATGCACGGCGGCCAGATTGACGGTGAGATTCAGGCTCCGCTCGAGCGGGCTCGCTTGTTCAGTCATTGCAATAACCTTGAGAGGGGATGGATACCGAAAGCGCCACTGGCAAGGAGCCTGGCGTCACGGTGTGGGTGCGGTCCGGCAGCAACCTAGCCCTTCATTATATACCGAGGGCGCCCGGCCTTGGGGATGGCCGCTGTCTGGGGGTGCCGCGGAGAGGACTCGAACCTCCACGCCGTGGGCGCCGGAACCTAAATCCGGTGCGTCTACCAATTCCGCCACCGCGGCACGGGGCTGGATTCTAACACCGCCGCGGCGGCTGCCCGGCGCAACATGGTGGACGATGCACCTGTATGGCTGCCCCCGGCGCGGTGCGCGCAGGTATGCTCTGGTCCACATCATGGCCGTCGACCACTACGAAAACTTCCCCGTCGCCTCCTGGCTGATGCCCGCCGCGCTGCGTCCGGCGGTGCGCGCCGTGTACGCCTTCGCACGCAGCGCCGATGATTTTGCCGACGCCGGCGACTTGGCGCCGGCCGAGCGCCTGACCCGGCTGGCCGCCTACGGACAGGGCCTGACGGCGATCGCCGCCGGTCTGACACCGGCCGATCCGGTGCTGGCGCGGCTGGCGCTGGTGATCGCGCACCACCAGCTGTCGCTGCAACCCTTCCACGCGCTGCTGTCGGCGTTCCGTCAGGATGTGCTGGTGCGCAGCTATCCCGACCGCCGTGCACTGCTCGACTACTGCCGCCGTTCGGCCGACCCGGTGGGGCGCATCATGCTGGCGCTGTGGCGGCAGGACGATCCCTCGCTGCTGGCGGCGTCGGACGCCATCTGCACTGCGCTCCAACTGGTCAATTTCCTGCAGGACGTGACGCTCGACGCCGCCATTCCACGGCTTTACCTGCCCCTCGACGCGCTGGCGCGCCATGGTCTTACGTCGGCCGAGGTGCTGGCGCTGCGTGCCGGCCAGGGCCGCGCGCCGCCGGCACTGTGCGCGCTGATCCTGGAAGAGTGCGCCTGGACCCGGGACCTGATGCGGTCGGGGGCATGGCTGCCGGCCCGGCTCGGCGGGCGCATCGGTCTCGAACTGGGTCTGGTGGTGGCCGGCGGCCTGCGCATCCTGGAGCGCATCGAGGCGGCCGGCGGCGACGTCGTGCGCCACCGGCCGGTGCTCGGCGCGAGCGACTGGCCGCGCCTGGCGTGGCGGGCCTGGGTACGCGGATTTCCGCCGGCGTCCGCCAACTGATACAGTGCCGGCCATGTCGCCCGAAGCCTATTGCCAGGACAAGGCCGCGCAGAGCGGGTCGAGTTTCTACTACAGCTTCCTGTTCCTGCCGCCCGAACGGCGCCAGGGCATCACGGCGCTGTACGCCTTGTGCCGCGAAGTCGATGACGTGGTCGACGAAGTCCAGGACCCGGGCGTGGCCCAGGTCAAGCTGGCGTGGTGGCGCGAAGAACTGGCGCGCATGTTCGAAGGCCGTCCGCAACACCCCGTGACCCGGGCCCTGGCGCCGGCAGTGGAGCGCTACGCGCTGCCGCGCCAACTGTTCGAGGAGCTGGTCGACGGCATGGCGATGGACCTGCAGCCCCTGCTGTATCCCGACCTGGCCAGCCTGGAGCGCTACTGTCACCGGGTGGCCGGTGTGGTCGGCCTGCTGTCGGCGCGCGTTTTCGGCTTCAGCGAGCCTGCCACCCTGGACTATGCGCACGAACTGGGCATCGCCTTCCAGCTCACCAACATCCTGCGCGACGTGGGTGAGGATGCGCGGCGTGGCCGCGTCTACCTGCCCGGCGACGCCATGGCGGCAGCCGGCATCACGGCCGCCGAGGTGCTGGCCTTGCGCGACACGCCGGCCTTGCGCTCGGTGTTGCGCAGCCTGGCCGGCACGGCGCGCGCGCGCTATGCGCATGCCTTTGCGCTGCTGCCCGACGCCGATCGGCGTGCGCAGCGGCCGGGACTGATCATGGCGACGATCTACCGCACCCTGCTCGACGAGATTGGCGCCGAAGACTACGCCGTGATGCACCAGCGCATCGCCCTGACGCCGCTGCGCAAGCTGTGGCTGGCCTGGCTGACCTGGATCGGCTGGCGGCGATGACCGCGCTGCCCGGACACCTGGCGGCCGGCGCGCCCGGGTCGACCGAACGGGTGGCAGTGATCGGCGGCGGCTATGCCGGACTGGCCGCCGGCATGGACCTGGCGGACGCCGGCCTGCCGGTGACGGTGTTCGAAGCGGGCCCGGTGCTGGGCGGGCGCGCGCGCCGCATTCCGGGCGGTGATGGCCACGACGACAATGGCCAGCACCTGCTGATCGGCGCCTACACCGAACTGCTGGGCCGCATGGAACGCATCGGCATCCCGCTGCATGAGGTGCTGGCCAGACGGCCGCTGACCGTGCGTGTGGCGGGCGGCCTGCAACTGGCCGCCTGGCCCCTGCCGGCGCCGTTCAACCTGGCCGCCGGCGTGCTGCTGGCGCGCGGGGTCCGTTTGCGCGAACGCATCGCCAGCGTGCGTGCGCTGTCCGACCTGCGCAGTGACGGTTTCCGCGCACGCCGCGGCGAGACGGTGGCGGCCCTGCTCGATCGCTTCGAACTGCATGGCACCTTGCGCACGCAGTTGTGGGAAGCGATCTGCCTCGCGGCACTCAACACGCCCGCCGAACGCGCTTGCGCCCAGACCTTCCTCAACATCCTGCACGACATCGCCACCGGTCCGCGCAGCGCGAGCGATCTGCTGATTCCGCGCACCGACCTGTCCAGCCTGTTTCCCGAGCCGGCCGCCGACTATATCCGCGCACGTGGTGGTGCGGTGCACACCCATGCCACCGTGCTGCGGCTGGAGGACGCCGGCGACGCCGTGCGCCTGATTGGCACCGAGCGCCATGGCCTGTTCCGGCGCGTGATCGTGGCCACCGGCTCGCAAGCCCTACCGCGGCTGCTCGGCAGCTGGCCGGACATGCAGCCGCTGCTGCAGCGTGTGGCCACCCTGCCACAGGAGCGCATCGCCACGCTGACCCTGGAATACCCCTGTCCGGTGCGCCTGCCCTTCCCGATGATGGGCATCGCGTACGGTGCCGTCGAGTGGCTGTTCGACCGCGGCTGGCTGCTCGACGGCCGCCCCGGACAGCCCGGACGCATCAGCTGCGTGCTGAGCGCCGCCGAACTTGGCAGCACCCTGGATCGCGAGGCACTGACCGCGAGTGCGCATGCGGACCTGCAAGCCATCACCGGTGAGCTGCCCTACCCCGTCGCCAGCCGGCTGGTGGTCGAGAAGCGCGCCACTTTCTCCTGCCAGCCGGGCCTGGTGCGCCCGGACGGCATCACCCACGATCCGCGCATCGTGCTGGCCGGTGACTACCTGGCATCGCGCTATCCCGCCACGCTCGAGACCGCGGTGCGCAGCGGCCGCCGCGCTGCGGCCGCTGTCATCAGCTGGACGCAGGCGCGGATTCCCGGCACTGGCGGCAGCGAAGCGCTGCCGGCGCCGGAATGGAACCCACCCCCCTCCCGTTCGAGACCGCTTTCACTGCCATGACGACAGAATCCCGATCCACTTCCGCACGCCCGCTTGACGGCCGCGTGATCCTGGTCACCGGCGCCACCGGCGGTCTTGGCCGCGTGGCCTGCCGCACGTTTGCCGACGCCGGTGCCACGGTGCTGCTGCTGGCACGCAACGAGAAGCGCCTGGACGTGCTCTACGACGAGCTGGTGGCGGCCGGCGCGCCCACGCCGGTGGCGATCCCGCTCGACCTCGCCAAGCAGAAGGATCCGCAGTTCGAGGAGCTGGCGCAGACCATCGAGGTGCAGCTGGGACGGCTCGACGGCATCGCCCACTTCGCCAGCCAGTTTGTCGAACTGTCGGCACTGGTACACCAAGGCCTGCCGGACTGGGAGCGCGCCTTTGCCGTCAACACGCTGGCACCGTTTGCACTGACGCGCGCCTGCCTGCCGCTGCTGCAGCGCTCGCCCGACGCCAGCGTGCTGTTCTGCTGCGAGGCGCACGCGCTCGCACCGGCCGCGTTCTGGGGCGGCTTCAGCGCTTCGCAGTCGGGCCTGGTCGCCCTGATGCGCATCCTGGCCGACGAATACCGCGACCAGCCGCAACTGCGCTTCAACCTGCTGGTGCCCGGCGCCATCGAGACCCCGATGCGCGAACGCAGTCATCCCGGCGAGACGCGCGCCGAACGCCGGCCAGTCAGCGAACTGGCGCCCCTGCTGCTCGACTGGCTGGGGCCGCACAGCCGCGGCAGCAGCGGCACCACGGTGCGCGCGTGATCGTACGGGCGGCGCAGCGCCCCTGACAGGGCCGGCGGTGTGGCGTGCCGGCGCGCCGCTTCAGTGCGCGCGGCGCTGGTCCGCGATCCAGTCGTCGATGACCTGGTCGAGCACGGACAGCGGCAGCACGCCGTGGTCGAGCACGGCATTGTGGAAATGCCGCAGGTCGAAGCGTTCGCCCAGTGCCAGGCGCGCCTTGTCGCGATTGGCCAGGATGCGCAGTTCGCCCATCTTGTAGCCGGTGGCCTGGCCTGGCCACACCAGATAGCGGTCGATCTCGGCCTCGGCAAAGGCGCGCTCCAGGCTGGCGTGGGCCATCAGGTAGTCGATGGCCTGATCGCGGGTCCAGCCCAAGGCATGCAGACCGGTATCCAGCACCAGGCGGCAGGCACGGTGCGCTTCGAGCGCCAGGCGTCCGTAGCGGGCATAGGGATCGGCATACAGGCCCAGTGAGCTGCCCAGCCCTTCGGCGTACAGGCCCCAGCCTTCCACATAGGCCGTATTGCTGAAGGTACGGCGCAGCATCGGCAACTGCTCGAGTTCCTGCGCACGCGCGATCTGCAGGTGGTGACCCGGCATCGCTTCGTGCAGGAACAGGGCGTCCATGGTCCATGACGGCCAGGCCGCAAGATTGTTGAGGTTGGCTTCGAACCAGCCGGAGCGGCTGCCATCCACTGCGCCACGCACATAGTGGGGCGCATTGCTGCCCTCCGCTGCCGGCATCGGACGCACCCCGTAGGGCAGGCGCGGCAGCTCGGCAAACAGCTGAGGCAGCAGCGGATCGACGCGCTTGGCCAAGGCCTGGAAGGCCGTGAGCTCGGCATCGGCATCGGCAAAACGGAAGCGCGGATCGCTGCGCAGCCAGTCGCGGAATTCCACCGAACTGCCGCGAAAACCGCTGTCGCTGCGCACTTTCGCCATCTCGGCGTCGATGCGCGCCACCTCGCCAAGGCCGATGCGATGGATCTGCTGCGGCGACAGCGTGGTCGAACTGCCCTGTTCCAGCATCGCTGCGTAGTAGTCGGCGCCACGCGGCAGGTCGACTGCCGCCGTGCTGGCGCGCGCCGCCGGCAGCCAGCTGGTCTGCAGCCAGTCGTGGAATTCCTGCACGGCCGCCACCAGCCGGCGCTGGCTGTCCTGCGCTTCCGCGCGCAGCGTCGCGCGCGTGGCTGCGGGCAGTTG
>JAGWIJ010000110.1 GCA_028873535.1 Pseudomonadota bacterium | reverse complement strand
GGTCGCTGCGCTTTTCCTTGTGACGGATCACCTGGCGATCCAGGATGTCGACCAGGGCGTCGATGGCGGCGTACATGTCCTCGTGGGTGGTCTCTGCGAACAGGTCCTTGCCCTGCACGTGCACATTGGCTTCGATGTGCTGTCGCAGCTTTTCCACATTGAGGACGACGTTGACGTCGATGACGTGATCGAAGTGGCGGCCGATGCGCTCGAGCTTCTCCACCACATACTGGCGGATGGCAGGAGTGACTTCCATATGCTGCCCGGTGACCGTGACGTTCATGGATCTTCTCCTTCTTTGCTTACAAGGACTTTCGTTGACTCGCAGGATGTATCTGCATGGCTTCGCGGTATTTCGCTACCGTCCGGCGTGCAACCACGATGCCCTGCTGTGCCAGGATATCCGATATCCGGCTGTCGGACAGCGGCTTGCGGCAGTCCTCAGCGGAGATCAACTGCTTGATCAGGGCACGGATGGCAGTCGATGAGGCGGCACCGCCGGTGTCGGTGCCGACGTGGCTGCTGAAGAAAT
Organism: Pseudomonadota bacterium; assembly: GCA_028873535.1. Classification (GTDB taxonomy): domain Bacteria; phylum Pseudomonadota; class Gammaproteobacteria; order Burkholderiales; family Ferrovaceae; genus CAIVHB01. The sequence goes on along the minus strand of JAGWIJ010000110.1, from coordinate 11,006 downwards.
ACTTGAGCTCGAAAATGCCGCGCGGGGTGAGCATGAACTTCTGCGTGGTCACGCGCGACACGGTCGATTCGTGCAGGCCGACGGTGTCGGCAATCTCGCGCAGCACGAGCGGACGCATGGCGACCTCGCCGTGCTCGAAGAAGTGGCGCTGGCGCTCGACGATGGCCTGCGACACCTTGAGAATGGTCTCGAAGCGCTGCTGCACGTTCTTGATCAGCCAGCGCGCCTCCTGCAGCTGGGCGCTCATCTGCCCTCCGTGCTCGCGGCCGCGGTTCAGGATGTCGGCATACATGCGGTTGATCCGCAGCTTGGGCATGGCATCCGGGTTGAGCGTCACCACCCAGCGGCTGCGGATCTTCTTGACCACCACGTCGGGCACCACGTAGCGCGCCTCGGTGGAGTTGAACTCGGCCGCCGGCCGCGGATTGCACTGGGCGATCAGCTTCTGCGCCGCGCGCAGCGTCTCCTCGTCGCAGCCGAGCTGGCGGCGCAGCCGCAGGTAGTCGCGATTGGCGAGCAGGTTGAGGTGGTTGCGCGCGATCTCGAGCGCGCAGGCGCGGCCGACGGTGTGCGGCGGCAGGGTGGCAAGCTGGAGTGCCAGGCATTCGCCCAGCGAACGCGCGCCGACGCCTGCCGGATCGAGCGACTGCACCAGGCGCAGCACCACCTGAAGCTCGTCGAGTTCCACCTCCGACAGCGCGTTCTGCAGCGCCAGCAGTTCTTCCAGCGGGGTCGCCAGATAGCCCTCCTCGTCGAGGTGGGCAAGCAGCAGGGAACACAGCGCGAGGTCGCGTTCGCTCATCGACAACAGGCGCAGCTGCGAATACAGATGATCGATCAGGCTGGGAGCGGCGGCTGCCTGGGCCGGATATTCGCTGTCCTCGTCGCCGTCCTTCCAGGGCGAGCTGCCGCCGTCGGGTGACCAGCCGTCCTCGCCTTCCCAGGCTTCGCTGCTGCTGCTTTCCTCGCTGCCGCCTGCCGGAGCCTCGCCGGATGCCTGCGTTTCGCCCGGCGCGCTGTCGCGCGGCGGGGCCGCTGCCGTGCTTTCCTCGTTCCAGCTCTCGGCGCGCTCCAGCAGCGGGTTCTCCATCAGGAAGCGCTCCAGCTCCTGGTTGAGTTCGAGCGTCGACAGTTGCAGCAGGCGGATCGACTGCTGCAACTGGGGCGTGAGCGCCAGGTGCTGGGAGAGTTTGAGCTGAAGACTGTTTTTCATGGGGCCGGGATCATGTGCGCGGGAGCGGTGCTGCGGTCACAGCCGGAAGTGTTCGCCCAGATACACCTTGCGCACGCTCTCATTATGGATGATTTCTTCGGGAACGCCGGCCGCCAGCACGGTTCCCTGGTTGATGATGTAGGCGCGGTCGCAGATGTCCAGCGTCTCGCGCACATTGTGATCGGTGATCAGCACGCCGATGCCGCGTTCCTTGAGGAAACGGATGATCTGCTGGATGTCCAGCACGGCGATCGGGTCGACGCCGGCGAAGGGCTCGTCGAGCAGCACGAAGCGCGGCCGCGTCGCCAGTGCGCGCGCGATCTCGACGCGCCGGCGCTCACCGCCCGACAGGCTGATCGCGGCGTGGTCGCGCAGATGGCTGATGCGCAGGTCGTCGAGCAGCTGGTTGGTGCGGCCGTCGATGGCGTCATCGTCCAGGCCCTGCAGTTCGAGCACCGCACGGATGTTCTCCTCCACCGTCAGACGGCGGAAGATCGAGGCCTCCTGCGGAAGGTAGGACAGCCCCTTGCGGCTGCGCTCGTGCATGGGCAGTCCGGTGAGCTCCTCGTCGTCGAGCCGGATGCGCCCGCCGTCGAGTTGCACCAGCCCGACCATCATGTAGAAGCAGGTGGTCTTGCCGGCGCCGTTCGGACCCAGCAGCCCCACCACCTCGCCCTCGTCGACGCGCAGCGACACGTCGCGCACCACGGTGCGCGAGCGATAGCGCTTGGAAAGACCGGATGCCTCGAGGTAACTCATGCCAGGGAGCCGGCTCAGGGCCGGCTGGCCGGCGCCGGGTCGCGCTTGAGGTCGAGCGGTGCAGCAGGCGCCTGCGCGGCTGGCGCCTGTGGCTGGATGGTCACGTGCACGCGCCCGCTGGCCGGGCTGGGGCCGGTGCTGCCGACCGCGCTGCCGTTGACGCGGAAGAACTCGGTGCGCGTGTCGTAGGAGATGTACTCGCCGCGGATGTCGTCCTGGGCGCGTTTCAGGTTGGCGTGGCCGAACAGTTCCAGCCGGTCCAGCTTGCCGTCGTATTCGAAGCGGTCGGCGCTGCCGTCGACGTATTCGTCGACATCGTCGCGCTTCTGCCGGAAGGTGGTCTGCTTGCCGGCACCCGTGCCGGTGGCGTGGTGGTTGCCTTCCTTGTCCTCGCGCAGCACCACGCGATCGGCGGTGATCCGCAGCGTGCCCTGCACGATCACCACATTGCCCTCGAACACGCTCACCTTTTGCGCATTGTCCAGCGTCAGCTTGTCGGCGTCCGCCTGGATCGGCTTTTCGCGGTCAGCGCGCTCGGCGTGCGCTGCGGGCGGCAGGCAGCAGCAGGCGAGCGCGGCTGCTGCGAGCGGCAGCCGGCGCGCAAGGCCGCCGGCGGCGGCGCGGAGGCGCCGCCCGGTTCCCTCAGTGCGGGGAAGTGATGATGGTGGCTTTGACACGAGTGAATTCTGCGACCGATAGCTTGTTGTCGAACACCATGTTAGCAGCCTCCAGGCGATCTGATCCGTAATCCAGGCGGACCGGCTCGCGCGCCACGCTGAGCTTGCGGTCGGGATACACGTCCAGGCTGCTGGTGTGCATCACCAGCGGCTGCTCGTCGGAATGGCGGATCTGACGCACCACCACCACATTGCCGGTCAGCAGCACGCGCTCCTGGTCGAGCAGGCGCCGGCCGTGATCGGCGCTGACCTGCAGGGCGGCGGCCCCGTCCTCGAACGAGGCCAGGCTCACGGTCTCGAATTCCGAGGAATCGTCGTCGGGGAAGTGGGTCATGCTGCGCGCCGACAGGGTGTAGCGCGTGTGGCCGTCGCTGCCCAGCTGATGGACCGAAAATCCGCCCACGATCAGATCGGGATGGTGTTGCGCGCGTCCGCGCCCGGCGGTGGCGGAACCGTCCACCACCTCCTTCAGCCACAGCGACACGGCCGCCAGGATCGCCAGGATGCCGACCGGAAGCCAGGAATTGGAGGCGCGACGCACGGGATCCGGGCGCGCTAGACGATGCCTGCGCGCAGCAGGTCGTGCATGTTGAAGGCGCCGACCACCCGGCGTTCGCCGTCCAGCACCGCCAGTGCGGTGATGCGGCGCCGTTGCATCAGTTCGGCCGCCTCGGCAGCGGGCTGCGCGGGCCCGATGGTGACCGGTGCGCGCGTCATGCGTTCGCCAACCGCCAGCTGCCGGATGTCGGCAGCGTGCTCCAGGCTGCGACGCAGGTCGCCGTCGGTGAAGATGCCGAGCAGCCGGCCCTGCGCGTCGACCACCGTGGTCAGCCCCAGCCCGCAGCGCGACATTTCGCGCAGCGCTTCGGTCAGGCTGGCCTGCGGTCCCACGCTGGGCAGTTCTTCGCCGTGGTGCATGATGTCGGCGACGCGCGTGAGCAGGCGCCGGCCCAGCGCACCGCCCGGATGGGTGCGCGCGAAGTCCTCGGCCGAGAAGCCGCGCGCGACCAGCAGTGCGATCGCCAGCGCGTCGCCCAGTGCCAGTGCCGCGGTCGAGCTGGTGGTGGGCGCCAGGTTGTGCGGACACGCTTCGCGTTCGACGTGGCCGTCCAGGTGCACGTCGGCCTGGCGCGCCAGAGTCGAGCCGGGGTGCCCCGTCAGCGCGATGATGCGGCTGCCGCGCCGGCGCAGCAGCGGCGCGATGCTGAGCAGTTCGGCGGTCTCGCCCGAATACGACAGCATCAGCACCACATCCTCGGGCTGGATCATGCCGAGATCGCCATGCAGCGCCTCGGCAGGGTGCAGGAAGAAGGCCGGCGTGCCGGTGCTGGCCAGCGTCGAGGCGATCTTGTTGCCGACATGGCCGGACTTGCCCATGCCGCTCACCACCACGCGACCGCGGGTTTCCAGGATCAGCTGGTGCGCTGCCAGGAAATGCGCGTCAAGGCGGTCGGCCAGGCTGGCCAGTGCCTCGGCCTCGGAGCGCAGCACCTGGCGGGCAGTATCGAGAATGGCGGCCGGCGCCGTGATGGGGGCGGAAGACATCGGACGATTATAGCAAGTCGCGTTCCATGTTCCGGAGTCGTGGTGAAGGCGCGCCAGCCTGCGCTATAGTCGGAACCATGACTGAGGGACTGGACCTGGTGCTTGCCCTGCTCGCGGCCTCGGTGGCCGCGGTGGCCCTGTTCCGGCGGTTCCGGCTGCCGGCCATGCTGGGCTATCTGAGTGCAGGCATCGTGCTGGGACCGCACGCCACGGGCATCGTTCCGGAGGATGCCGCAGCGCTCACGCTGGGCGACTTCGGCGTGGTGTTCCTGATGTTCACGGTCGGTCTGGAGTTCAGTCTGGCCGAACTGATGGCCATGCGGCGCACCGTGTTCGGGCTGGGCGGCGCCCAGATGACCTTCACCTTTGCGGCGATCGCCGCGCTGCTGGTGCTGGGCGGCGTCGGCTGGCCGGCCGCGGTGACGCTGTCAGGGGCCTTGGCGCTGTCCTCGACGGCGATCGTCTCGCGCCTGCTCACCGAGCGCCTCGAACTGCGCTCGCAGCATGGCCAGCGCATCATGGGCGTGGCGCTGTTCCAGGACCTGGCCGTGGTGCCGCTGCTGATCGTGCTGCCGGCCTTGGGCGCGAGCGGAAGCCATCTCAGCGTGGCGCTGATGTGGGCGGCGGCCAAGGCGGTGGTGCTGCTGGCCCTGTTGCTGCGGCTGGGGCGGCCGGTGCTGGCGCGCTGGTTCAGCGTGGCGGCACGCGCCAAGTCGTCGGAAATCTTCGTGCTCAATGCGCTGCTGGCCTCGCTGGCGATGGCCTGGGCCACCGAGAAGGCCGGGCTGTCGCTGGCATTGGGCGCCTTCATCGCCGGCGCCCTGATCTCCGAGACCGAATACCGCTACCAGGTGTCCGACTACATCAAGCCCTTCCGCGACGTGCTGCTCGGGCTGTTCTTCATCGGCATCGGCATGCTGCTCAACCTGGGCGTGGTGTTCGCCCAGCTGCCCTGGGTATTGCTGGTCCTGGTGTCGCTGACCCTGCTCAAGCTCGGGCTGACCTATGGACTGACCCGGCTGTCCGGCGACAACGACTCGGTGTCGCTGCGCACCGCGCTGGCGCTGGCCTTCTGCGGCGAGTTCGGCTTCGTGCTGCTGGCGCAGGGCGAGGCGCTGCACCTGCTGCCTTCGGCGCAGCTGCAGACCGCGCTGGCCGCCATGCTGCTGTCGATGCTGGTATCGCCCTTCGTGATGCAGGCCAGCGACCGCATCGTGCTGCATCTGTGCGCCAGCGAATGGACCATCCGCGCGCTGGCCCTGCACGAACTGTCGACGCGCGCGCTGGCCGCCGATCAGCACATCATCGTGTGTGGCTTCGGCCGCAGCGGCCAGACCCTGGTGCGTCTGCTGGAGAACGAGCGCCTGTCGGTGGTCGCGCTCGACCTCGACGCGCAACGCGTGCGCGCGGCCGCCGCAGCCGGCGAATCAGTGGTGTTCGGGGATGCCGGACGGCGCGAGGTGCTGGTGGCCGCCGGCGTGCAGCGCGCTTCCGCGGTGATCATCTCGTTTGCCGTCACCAGCGTGGCGCTGCGCATCCTCGGCCACGTGCGCGAGCTCGCGCCCGGCGTGCCGGTGATCGTGCGCACCCATGACGACGCCGATATCGAACAACTGCGCGCCGCCGGTGCGGCCGAAGTCGTCCCCGAGATCCTCGAGGGCGCGCTGATGCTGGCCTCGCAGACCATGCTCGAACTCGGCGTGCCGCTGGCCACGGTGCTGCGCGGCATCCGCGCGGCGCGCGCCGAGCGCTACCAGCTGATGCGCGGCTTCTTCCCGGGCAGCGGCGAAGCCGTCGAAGCTGGCGCCAGCCTGCGCCTGCAGTCGGTGCTGCTGCCGGAAAGCGCGCGTGCCTGCGGCCGCACCCTGGCCGAAGTGGGCCTGCATGAACTCGATGTGGAAGTGCGCACGGTGCGCCGCCCCGGTGCGGCGGAACTGCCGCTGGGACCGGAACTCAGGCTGGTGCAGAACGATGTGGTGGTGCTGCAGGGCAATCCGGCGCAGCTGGCGCGCGCCGAGATGCTGCTGCTGGGTGGCGGCTGAGCGCGCCGGCCTGCCGGTCGGCGCTCAGAAAGTGTAGGCGGCGCCGCAGTTGGTCGACGGCGACTGGCGGTTCCACTGGTAGGGACCGCTGCCGGTCAGGCAGGTGGCGGGGCTGGGCTTGGTTGCCCCCGCGGAATAGGGGCTGAACTGGAAGCTGCCGGTGTTGGGATTGCCGTCGTCGAGCTTGCTGTCGACCTCGGCCAGGATGTTCGAGGGAATGTTCGAACCGGTCTTGAGATTGTTGGCCAGGTTGGGCTTGGTGGTCCCGGCGCCCGTCAGGTCCGCCGGGCAGGCCGTCAGCGTGGCGCCGAAACAGTTGTCGTAGGCCAGCTGCATCACGCCGTTGTAGGCGTTGGACGGGCTGTTGAGCGCGGAGGGCGCGCCGCCGGTGGCGCCGGCATTCATGCACGGCGAGCAGGCCAGGAAGCCTGCCGCCGACATGTGCAGGAAGGCCCACACGCTCTCATTGGTTTCGGCGCTGGGCGGCGCCGCATCCTGCATGAAATAGATGAAGCCGTCTCCGCTGCCGTCCACGGCGGTGCCACCGTTGCTGGCCGGCGCCAGGCCGGGAATGGTGGTGCTGGCCGCCGAGTAGTCACCCGGCACGGCCTTGTAGCGGTCCTGGAAGGCGAAGAAGGCGGCCTTGACGGCGTTCTGCTGGTCGGCGATGTTGCGCACCCGGGCGCTGGTCACCAGTTCCTGGCCTTTGAGCACGCCGCCCAGGATCAGACCGATGATCACCAACACGATGGCGATCTCGACCAGCGTGAAGCCGGCCTGGCGGTGGCGCGAAAAGCTTTGCATCTTGCGAATCCTTGCAGTCGGGTCTTGGTATTGTCGGTGTTGCGAAAGGCGGCGGCGGCGCGGTGCACGGTGCAAGCCGGTCGGTGGCGCAGCAAGATGGCCGCCAGCACGGGCGTGCCAGCAGCACAGCAATTCGCATGCCAATTAACCAGGATCTTGGAAGTCGGCGATTCCCGGAGAAATTTTCCCACGTTCAGCGGAATTCACTGAGTTCCGCTGATGTGGGCGTCGCGCTTTCGTCGTTAGTGTCGGGATTCCGACGTTTGTGCGCTGGCCGGTTCGGCGCTGGACTCGAGTGCCTTCAGGCGCTCGATCAGGAAATTGCGTTCGTTCGGCTCGGTGATGCTGCCGCTGGCCAGCAGGCCGCCCAGCAGCACGCGCGCTGCCTCGTTGCGCCCCAGGTCGGCCAGCGCCAGGGCTTCCATCTGGCGCGCCCAGGGCGGCGCAGCGCCCGGCGTCACGTGGACGCGCAGTTCGTGGGCATAGAACAGGGCCAGCTGCTGATCTTGCAGGCGGTGGCGCGCCAGCACCACGGCGTGCGCCAGCCACGGCCAGCGCCGGTCGGGGTCCTGCAGAAAGGCCTGATGCACGAAGTCCAGCATCAGGCGCGAGCGCCCGGCATCGGGAATCTCCGCATACAGGCGCGCGGCACTCAGCAGCGCGTACTGGCTGAGCGGGTCGAGCGCGACGACCAGCTGCAGCCAGGCGACCACTGTCGCATAGTCCAGACTGCGCAAGGGCAGACTGACGCCCGGTTGCACGTCGTAGGTCTGCAGGCCGAGCATCATGGCGCGCCCCAGCGCCGCGTCCTCGCCCAGCGCCATCAGTCGCGCCGTCGCCAGCGCGGGCGGCGCACCCAGGGGGACCACACTGGCCTGGGGGGGCGGCAATGCCCGGTGCACCGCTGCCTGCAGCAACAAGGCCAGCGCCAGCGCAAGCCAGACCGCTGCACCTGCCGGGCGCGGGCTGTGCGTCACCACTGGCTGCGCTGCAGGTCGACCACGCTGGCTGTCACCAGCACGGTGACGTAAGCGGCCGTCTGCAGCAGCGGCTGGAACAGGTCTGCCCAGCTGCCGCTGCCCTCCAGCCAGCCTGCCGGCGCGAACAGGTCCAGTCGCGGCATCAGCACGCCCAGGGCGTCCAGGGCATGGCGTACAAAAGCGATCCAGGTTCCGCCGTCAGCCAGCAGGGGCGCGGCAGCGATCAGTTGCAGCGACGCCAGGCTGCGTGCCAGCAGGTACCAGGCGGCAAAGGCCAGCAGCGCCAGCGGCGCCTGACGCAGCGTCAGCGACAGGAAGCTGGCCATGCAGGCGCACAGCAGCAGTTCGAGCGCGCAACCACTGCTCCAGCGCACCGCTGCATCGAGCCCGCCAGCAGCCAGCACCGAGAGCAGCAGCAGGGGCACCAGCAGCAGGGCGGCGGCGGCATGACCCAGCAGCCGGCCGGCCAGCCAGCAGGGACGCGGCAGCGCGCAGGCCAACATCCAGTCACGGGTCCTGTCACCGGCCTCGCGCACATGGCTTACAATGATCGCTGACGCGAGCAGGAGCGCCATTGCCGGTCGCACCAGCGCCCCCCCCAGGGTGGCCTGGGTGGCGTGCGCTTCGGTGATCGCGACACCGTCCAGCAGCTGTTCCAGCGCCAGCGCCGCCAGCATCACGGCGACGCCACCGGCGACCAGGCGGCCGCGCAGGTACTCGAGCAAGGTATAGCGGGCAATGGCCCTGAGCTTGGAAAGCATCGCCCGATGATACGTGGCGCCATCGAGGCCGACCAGTTGCCTGCCCCGGCCGCACCGAGGCTGCTCAACAGCGCCGGCTGGGCGGCATGGGGCTTGCCCATGCTGCTGGGCACCCTGCACCTGGCCCTGGCGGGGGAGCGCGATGCCGCTGCAGGCGCGCTGCTGATCGCCCACTTCGGCCTGTTCCTGTTGTGGCAGCCTTTCTTCAGTCCCGGTGCCAGCGTCAGCGCACTCACGGTCGCAGCCGTCATCGGCGTGCTCGCGGCGGCCTTCTATCTGGGCGGCAACTGGTTTCTGGTGATCTGGATGTGCGCCCTGGTCGGCCTGCTGGGCGGCCGCATTTCCGGCACCGCGCAGCGCCGCAACCGCAGCCACCTGCTGGTGGCCCTGTTCGTGCTGCTTGCGCTGCTGCTGTTCCGCGCCGTACCCGCCGTGCTGCCGGGGCAGCCGGTACCGGAGCTGCTGGCGCACGGTCTCGATTTCGGCATGCCGCTGCTGCTGTTCGCGATGGGCCTGATCCGTCCCTATCCTGACCCGGAGCGCGCGGCGCGCGGCCTGGATTTCTTCTACAGCCTGCTGTCCTTCCAATTGGCGATGCTGCTGGTGCTGGGCACCGCCGCGGCCACCCTGAGTTCGCACACCGGCTATTTCCAGGCCCTGCTGATCACCGTGTTTGCCGTCGCGCTGGCCTTGCTGATGCTAGGCCTGGTGTGGAACCCGAGCAGCGGCTTTTCGGGCCTGCGCTCCTACCTGTCGCGCTACCTGCTCAGCGTCGGCGTGCCTTTCGAGGCCTTCCTGCAGGACCTCGCCGGGCGCGCCGACCGTGACAGCGACCCGCGCACCTTCCTCGACTCGGCCGTGGCGCTGCTCGAGGCCTTGCCCTGGGTGCGCGCCGCCGGCTGGCAAAGCGCCGACGGCCAGGGCCACCAGGGCGAGCCCTTTGCCGGCGAGCCGCTGCGTTTCCGCTTCCATGAACTCGAACTCAGCCTGGAAACCGCCATTCCCCAGACCCCGGCAGTGGTGCTGCACGTGCGCCTGCTGGCGCAGCTGATCGCCGAATTCCACGCCGGCAAGTGTCGCGAGCTGCAACTGCGCCAGAACGCCTACATGCAGGCCGTGCACGAGACCGGCGCGCGCCTGACCCACGACATCAAGAACCTGCTGCAGTCACTGGTTTCGCTCACCTCGGCCGGTGAACTGATGGAGGACGACCAGGCCGGCGCCTATGCCGCCATGGTGCGGCGGCAGTTGCCCGTGCTCAGCCAGCGCCTGCAGGGCACACTGGAAAAGCTGCGCGCGCCGGCCAGCGAACCGCATGCCGTGCGTGCGCCGGCGGCTGACTGGTGGCGTGAGCTGTGTGCACGCTACGCCCCGCGCGGCGTCGAGCTGGACGGCTTTGCCGATGTCCCGCCGGACCTGCAGGTGCCACGCAACCTGTTCGACAGCGTCGCCGAGAATCTGCTTGAAAACGCGCTGCGCAAGCGCGGTGTCGAGCCTGGACTGCAGATCCGGCTCAGCTGGCTGGCTTCGGAGGCTGGCGGTTTCGAGGTGTTCGATACCGGCACGGCCGTGCCCGACGGTGTCGTCGGGCGGCTGTTCCTGCACCCGACCAGCACCATGAAAGGCCTGGGCATCGGGCTGATGCAGGCAGCCGCGCAGGCGCGCGGACTGGGCTATCGCCTGGCTCTGCGCAGCAACCGAACCGGCGCAGTGGTGTTCGCGCTGCTGCCGGTGGCCGATCTGGCGCACGGCGTCCCGGCCAGCCAGCTCATCGCTTAGGCGCCGCAGCGCCGGCACCCTGCAGCCAGTAGCTGTCGTGGCCATCGCTGCGCAGCACGAAACCCGACAGCTGGTCGCTGCGCTCCGCCGGCTGCGCGCGTGGCAGCGGGCGCGGCGTCGGCTGCCGCCAGCGCGGCGCCGCTGCGCTCGCGGCACTCTCGCGGTCAAGGCCGGCACGCTCGGCTGCAGTGTGGAACAGCCGGCCCGGCAAGGGGTCTGGCGGCAAGGACCCGGCTGCGCGCGCCGCCTGCGCGCCCGGCAGCAGGACCAGCAGGAGCAGCAGCGCGGCGCAGACCGGTGGCCGGCGTGTCGGCGAGTTCGTCGTCATCAGGGATCCAGGGTGATCCAGTCCAGCCGGCAGGTGGCGTGCACCGGGCCGCGGACCGACTCGATGCTGCATTCGCGCGCCACCAGCAAGCCCGGGATGCGCGCCTGCAGCGCCGACA
>JAGWIJ010000109.1 GCA_028873535.1 Pseudomonadota bacterium | reverse complement strand
GCAGCTGGTCGATCAGCTGGCGATCGAGCGCATTCCTGCGTTCGGGCCGATTCAGCCACACTTCGACGATGCGCGTTCCGTGACGGCGAATCTCCAGGGGCGACCTTTCCATGAACTCTCCTGAACGCTGTGTTGCGGCTACATGCGGAAGATGCCGAACCGGGTTTCCGGAATCGGAGCGTTGAGGCTGGCCGCCATGGCCAGCGCGAGCACGCGGCGGGTGTCGCGTGGATCGATGATGCCGTCGTCCCACAGACGGGCGCTGGCGTAGTAGGGGTCGCTCTGGCGCTCGAACTGGCGCAGCACGGGTTCACGCACTGCCGCCTCGTCGGAGGGATCCCATTTCCCGCCGCGCGCCCGGGCGTTCTCGCGCCGGACCGAGGCGAGGACGTCCGCGGCCTGTTCGCCGCCCATCACCGAGATGCGTGCGTTCGGCCACGTCCACAGCAGGCGTGGCGAATAGGCGCGTCCGCACATGCCGTAGTTGCCGGCGCCGTAGCTGCCGCCGATGATCACCGTGAATTTTGGCACCTGCGCACAGGCGACTGCCGTGACCATCCTGGCGCCGGCGCTCGCAATGCCGGCGTTCTCGTAACGGCGGCCGACCATGAAGCCGGTGATGTTCTGCAGGAACAGCAGGGGGATCCTGCGCTGACAGCACAGTTCGATGAAGTGGGCGCCCTTGTCGGCGCTTTCGCCGTACAGCACGCCGTTGTTGGCCAGGATACCGAGCGGCATGCCGGCCAGATGCGCGAAGCCGCACACCAGGGTGCTGCCATAGCGCGCCTTGAACGCCTCGAATTCCGAGCCATCCACCAGGCGTGCGATGACTTCATGCACGTCCATGGGTTTGCGCGGATCCGCCGGAATCAGGCCGAGCAGGTCTTCCTCGGACCAGGCGGGCGGCAGCGGCGCGCGCAGCACCGGCGTGTCCGGCGCGCGATGGTTGAGGTGGGCGACAATGCCGCGCGCCAGCGCCACGGCGTGCTGGTCATCCTCGGCCAGGTGATCGGCCACGCCGGACAGCCGCGTGTGCACGTCGCCGCCGCCGAGTTCCTCGGCACTCACGACTTCGCCGGTGGCGGCGCGCACCAGCGGCGGACCAGCCAGGAAGATGGTGCCCTGTTCGCGCACGATGATGGTCTGGTCGCACATGGCGGGCACATAGGCCCCCCCGGCGGTGCACGAACCCATCACGACGGCGATCTGCGCAATGCCGGCGGCACTCATGGTGGCCTGGTTGTAGAAGATGCGTCCGAAATGGTCGCGGTCGGCGAACACCTCGTCCTGGCTCGGCAGGTGGGCACCGCCGGAGTCGACCAGATAGATGCAGGGCAGGCGATTCTGGGCAGCGATCTCCTGGGCGCGCAGGTGCTTCTTCACCGTCAGGGGGTAGTAGGTGCCGCCCTTCACCGTGGCATCGTTGCAGACCACCATGCATTCGACCCCGGCCACGCGACCGATGCCGGCGATCAGGCCGGCGCAGGGCGCGATGTCCTCGCCGGCGGCATCGGTATAGACGCCATGCGCCGCCAGGGGCGCGATCTCGAGGAAGGGGCTGCCGAGATCGAGCAGCTGATCAATGCGTTCGCGTGCCAGCAGTTTGCCGCGTGCGCGGTGGCGCTCGCACGCCGCAGCGCCACCACCGGCAGCAAGTGCTTCGAGTTTCTGCCGCAAGGTGTCCACCCGGGCCTGCATGGCGGCGGCATTGGCGCGCGCATCGGCGGTGCGCGCGTCGAAACAGGACTCCAGTCTGGCCATGCCACAACTCCAAGCTTGTGCTCACGCAGCAGCACCAGCAGCCCGGCCGTGCTTCTCAGGGGCGCCAGGCGGTCGCAAGCGCGATGCACCAATGTACCGCGATTGTCGCATCCGGGTGAGCACTCGCGGCAAGGCTGGCAAGGGCATCCGGCGCGTGCTGCGCATCGAAGCCTTCGCGATCTTCCGCGGCTGAAGGCCGCTCAGTCGTAGCTGGCGGGGGCTTCGGGCGGCAGCGGAACGCGCCCGTAGGTGCGCGTCAGCTGGTGCAGGCGTTCGGCAGGTTCGGGACCGACCCAGTCCCAGCGGAAGCGCCAGGTCCAGCAACCGACCGAGCCTGGCGTGTTGAGGCGATGGCGGCTGTCCAGTCCGAGCACGTCCTGCATGGGGAAAATGGCGGTGTCCGCGACGGAGGCGCTGACGGCGCGGATGGCGCGCCAGTGGAAGGCTTCGTTCGGTTCGCCCAGGTAGTCCAGCACATGTCTGCGTTCCGCTTCGCTGCAGGCATTCCACCAGCCGACCACGGTGTCGTTGTCGTGGGTGCCGGTATAGGCGACGCTGTTGGTGCGATAGTTGTGGGGCAGATAGGGATGGTCGGAGCGGCCGCCGAAGCCGAACTGCAGGATGCGCATGCCCGGCAGGCTGAATCGGTCGCGCAGGGCGCGCACGTCTTCGGTGATCACGCCAAGATCTTCGGCGATGATCGGCAGGCTGCCGAGGCCGGCCTGCAGGCGCTCGAACAGCGCCTTGCCGGGGCCGGGGCGCCAGCGCCCATGCACGGCGCTGGGGGCGTCGGCCGGGATTTCCCAATAGGCCGCGAAGCCGCGGAAATGGTCGATGCGCACCATGTCGGCCTGGGCGAGCTGACGGCGCATGCGCGCCAGCCACCAGGCGTAGCCATCGGCGGCGCACACGTCCCAGCGGTACAGCGGATTGCCCCAGTGCTGGCCGGTGGCGCTGAAGAAATCGGGCGGCACACCGGCCACTGCCGCCGGTGCGCCGCGCGCGTCGAGCCAGAACATGCCTGGGTGCGCCCAGCAATCGGCGGAATGGTGGGCGACAAAGATCGGCAGGTCGCCCACCATGCCGATGCCGCGTTCGGCGGCGTAGCTGCGCAAGGCCGTCCATTGACAGTCGAAGCACCACTGCACGAACTTCCAGTGCAGGATCTCGTCGGCGTGGCGGGCACGCGCCTGGGCCAGTGCCGCCGTCTGGCGCGAAGCCAGCGCCGGTTCCCATCCGGTCCAGTCGTGTTGCCCGTGCAGCGCACGTGCCTCGGCGTCCAGGGCCATGAACAGGGCATAGTCGTCGAGCCAGCCGGCCTGGCCTGTCGACCAGCGGCTGAAGGCCTCGCGTTGGGCCGCGGTGGCCCTTGCGCCGAAGCCCTGCCAGGCGGTCCGCAGTCTGGCCATGCGCCAGGGCGTGACACGGTCGAAATCGATGTGGTCCTGGCCGAAATCGGCGCATTCCTCGGCGCGCGGTGGCGCCAGCCAGCCGGCCTCGACCAGCGGCTCGAGTGCGATCAGCAGCGGATTGCCGGCGAAAGCGGACACGCTGGCATAGGGGGAGTTGCCGGGGCCGATCGGGGTCAGTGGCAGAACCTGCCACAGCTGCTGTCCCGCCGCCACCAGCCAGTCCACGAAATGCCGGCTCGCCGGACCGAGATCACCGCTGCCATGCGGTCCCGGCAGGCAGCTGGGATGCAGCAGGATGCCGGAGCGGCGCAGCGGCGGAGCGGGCATCCGGGTCAGGCCGCCGGCTCGAACACCACGGTCGCCAGCGGCGGCACGGTGATGCGGATCGAGCGGGGCTGCCCGTGCATCGGCCAGGCGTCGCTGCCGAGCGCGCCCTGCAGGTTGCCGACATTGCTGCCGCCATACCAGCCCGAGTCGGTGTTGAGCACCTCGCTCCATGGCCGGCCGTCGCTGTCCGGCACGCCGATGCGCACATCGGTGCGGGGTACCGGCGTGAAATTGGCCACCACCAGCAGCACGGCGCCGTGTTCATCGCGGCGCAGCCAGGCATACAGCGATTCGTCGGCAAGATCGGCGAGCACCCAGCTGAAGCCGCCCGGCACGCAATCCATGCGGTGCAGCGCAGGCCGGCTGCGATAGAGCCGGTTGAGATCGCGCACCAGGGTGTGCACGCCGCGATGCTCGGCCTGGTCGAGGAGATCCCAGTCGAGCTGTCCCTGGTCGTTCCATTCGCGCAGCTGTGCGAACTCACCACCCATGAACAGCAGCTTCTTGCCGGGATGCATCCACATGAACGCCAGGTAGGCGCGCAGGTTGGCGAACTGCTGCCAGCGGTCGCCCGGCATCTTGCCGAGCAGGGAGCGCTTGCCGTGCACGACTTCATCATGCGACAGCGGCAGGATGAAATTCTCGCTGTACGCATAGTGCATGCCGAACGTCATCTGGTGGTGGTGCCACTTGCGGTGCACAGGCTCGCGCCCGATGTAGTCCAGCGTGTCGTGCATCCAGCCCATGTTCCACTTGTAGTGGAAGCCGAGGCCGCCGCTGTAGGTGGGCTGCGAAACGGCCGGAAAGGCAGTGGATTCCTCGGCCACGGTAATGCGTCCAGGCAGTTCGTGTCCGATGACTTCGTTGATGCGCTTGAACAGGGCGATGGCTTCGAGATTCTCGCGACCGCCGAAGGCGTTCGGGATCCATTCGCCTTCGCGTCGGCTGTAGTCGCGGTAGAGCATGGAGGCGACGGCATCCACGCGCAGGCCATCGAAGCCCCAGCGCTCCAGCCAGTACAGCGCACTGCCGGTCAGGAAGCTGCGCACCTCGTTGCGCGCGAAGTTGTAGATCAGCGTGGTCCAGTCGCGATGGAAGCCTTCGCGCGGATCCGCGTATTCATAGAGCGGTGTGCCGTCGAAGCGCGCCAGCCCGCCGGCGTCGGTGGGGAAATGGCCGGGGACCCAGTCCAGCAGGACGCCCAGGCCGCGTGCATGGCAGGCGGCGATGAAACGCGTCAGGCCGGCAGGGTCGCCGAAGCGCGCCGTCGGCGCGTACATGCCCAGGGTCTGGTAGCCCCACGAACCGTCGAAGGGGTGCTCGGTGACCGGCAGCAGTTCGAGGTGCGTGAAGCCGAGGTCGGCTGCGTAGTCGGGCAGGGTGGCCGCCAGCTGGTCCCAGTCGGGAAAGCTGCCATGCTCGCGCCGCCAGGACGAGGCGTGCACCTCGTAGATCGAGACCGGTGCCTCGCGCGCGTTCGCGGCGGCGCGCACGGCGGGCAGCACGGCCGGCGCCGGCAAGGGCGCGACCACACTCGCGTCCGCGGGTCGCAACTCGGCGCGGAAGGCGTAGGGGTCCGCTTTGAGCGGGAGCACTGCACCCTGCGCGGTGCGGATCTCGTACTTGTAAAGCGCACCGTGAGCGAGGCCCGGCACGAACAGCTCCCAGACGCCGCCGTGGTGGCGCAAGCGCATCGGATGGCGTCGGCCGTCCCAGCTGTTGAACGGCCCCACCACGCTGACGCGCTGGGCGTTCGGCGCCCACAGCGCGAAGCGCACGCCGTCGACCCCGGCCAGCTGCAGTGCGTGTGCGCCGAGGTGCAGGTAGGGGCGCACATGACTGCCATCCGCGAGCGCGGCCAGGGCATCGTCGGGCAGCAGGGCGCCGAAGGCATAGGCATCGACGAACTCCTGCGTCTGATCGTCGGGCCACTCCGCCTGCAGCCGGTAGTTGCCGGCCGCCAGCGCGTGCCGGGTGGACAGTTCGAACAGGCCGGCAAGTGCCGGGTGGCGCGCCAGCGGCTGCCGCTTCGCATCGCCCGCAGTCAGCAGATGGACTGCCAGTGCCCCCGGCAGGTACGCACGCAAGGTGCACCCGCCGCTGCCATCTGCGTGCGGTCCCAGGACTGCGAAGGGATCCGGGTGGCGGGCTTCGGCAAGTGCGGCGATGTCGGCTGGAGTGGGCATGGACGTTCACGGCTGGAATACCACATCGTGCCGCATTCGCCGCCGCCTGTCGCCCCCTCAGCGCAGACGGATCTCGAAACAGCAGGCGCTGTCGCCGCGCGCTTCGCATTCGGTTTCACTGACGCGCGCCCGCGAAGCGACCAGGACGCGGAACAAGCGCTCGAGCGCCGCGGCGTAATAGGCGCAATCGGGCACGTCGGTGTGCGAATCGCGACACATGGGATTGTTTTCGATGCTCAGGCGCAGCGGCACCGTGTAGCTCGCCGTCACGCGCGCGCTGCCGGCAAAACTTCGACTGTCCTGGACGATCGAGGACAGCAAGACGCGGCCCGCGATGCGGTCGGGAAGACGGCGCAACATCCACTGATAGGTGGATGGAATGTGGCGCTGCAGCAAGTGCTGGGCAGTGGCGATTCCGGCCTGACGCTCGATGTCCATGGCCGGCCATTCACCCAATGCCATGCGCAGCTTGCGATGCAGTTCGGCCACCTCGTGCTCATCCACCATGCGCGCCGGGGGCTCGTCCAGGTAGCGTTCGAGTCCGGCGCTGGCGAACACCTCGCGGGCACACTGCTCGCCTTGCTCGGCGCGCAGTGCGTCCGCGACGTCCAGGATGGCATTCGGGCCGATGCGGTGGCCGGTTCGGCCACCTGGAATGACAATGAGTTGCGAGGCCATGTTCATAATCCACACTCCGATCGGGGCGTCGCGCCATCGTCGCGCCAGGGGCCTCGCAATGTCTTGATCCACGTCAACGGCAGGGCATCGCGAGCGCAGGCTGCAATTGCCCCATTTCGGCGCTTTTCTTCAATTCAGGTCAACTGCGCACCAAGACGGTGCGATCGGCTACGCTGTGCCTGTGATTGGTGCTGCAGGTTCTGAACGGTCCGTCCGCGGTCATGGCATTGAAATATCGGGTCCGGCTGCCCTTGTTCCGGCTTAAGAAGGAGGGCTGTCTGCCGTAGGCTTTGAGTGAGGCCCGCAGAATCACGACCGCCCGTGGCTGGCGCAAGGGCTGGCGGTAGGTCAACCGGAAGGGGGACGATCAACGTTCAAGCGGATGGAGGGCTGCCTGATGCTGGAACGAATCGAAACGGCAAGCCTCTCACGAACAGGTGCTCCAGCTGTTTTTTGATACAACAGGCAGCGACCGTGACAATGTTGGCGTTATATGTGCTTTGGGAGTCTGGGGGACGAAACAGGCAGTGAAATTTGACCCGATGGCAGTGGTACCGCCGCGTGGCGACACCGAGGTACCGGCGCATCATGCAAAGAGGACAGGCATGGACACGACTCTGATGGACTCCACTTCGCTTTTCAGCGACTTTCAATCCACGTACGCGAGCAGCAGCCCGACTCGCATGTCCCTGCAGGCCTACCTGGAACTGTGTCGGGTGGATCCCATGGCCTACGCGCTGCCAGCCGAGCGCATGATCAAGGCCATCGGCGAGCCCGAATCCGTCGAGACCAAGTCCGATCCGCGCCTGCTGCGTCTGTTCGGCAACCGCGTGCTGCAGCGCTACGCGCCATTCTCCGATTTCTACGGCATGGAGGGCGTGATCCAGGAAATCGTGTCGTACTTCCGCCATGCCGCCCAGGGGTTGGAAGAACGCAAGCAGGTGCTGTACCTGCTGGGTCCGGTCGGCAGTGCCAAGAGTTCGCTGGCCGAGAAGCTCAAGCAACTCATGGAGGTCCATCCGATCTTCGTGCTGGTGGATGCCGATGGCCAGTCGAGCCCGCTCAACGAATCGCCGCTGGGCCTGTTCGCGCCGTCGCGCTGGGCTGAGCGCCTGCAGACCGAGTTCGGCATCCACCGGCGTTACCTGACCGGCCTGCTCAGCCCCTGGGCGCAGAAGCGCTTGCGCGCCTACGGCGGCGATATCAGCAGGTTCAGTGTCGAGCGTGTACACCCCTCCGTGCTGAATCAGGTGGCAATCTCCAAGACCGAGCCGGGTGACGAGAACAACCAGGACATCAGCGCGCTGGTCGGCAAGGTCGACATCCGCAAGCTGGACAAGCTGGCCCAGGACGATCCGGATGCCTACAGCTACTCTGGCGGCCTGTGCCTGGGCAACCAGGGCATGCTCGAATTCGTCGAGATGTTCAAGGCGCCGATCAAGGTGCTGAATCCGCTGCTGACCGCGACCCAGGAAGGGAATTTCAAGGGCACCGAGGGATTCGGCGCCATGCCTTTCCAGGGGCTGGTGCTGGCCCACTCCAACGAAAGCGAGTGGCTGACCTTCCGCAACAACAAGAGCAACGAGGCTTTCCTCGACCGCGTCTACATCGTCAAGGTGCCCTACTGCCTGCGCGTGAGCGAGGAGGTGCAGATCTACAACAAGCTGCTGCGCGATTCGACCTTGGCCAGCGCACCCTGCGCACCCGGCACGCTCGAGATGCTGGCGCGCTTCATCGTGCTGACCCGGCTCAAGGCACCGGAGAACTCCAGCCTGTACTCCAAGCTGCGCATCTACGATGGCGAGAGCCTGCGTGAAGCGGATCCGCAGGCCAAGAGCGTGGCGGAATACCGCGAAGTCGCGGGCCATGACGAAGGCATGTCCGGTCTGTCGACCCGACACGCCTACAAGCTGATTTCGAAGGCCTTCGACCGTGACGCCACCGAGACCGCTGCCGATCCGGTGACCCTGCTCAAGGTGATCGAGGAAAGCATCGGCCGCGGCGACCTCAGCCAGGACATGGAAAAGGTCTACAAGGCGCATCTGTCCGAATTCCTGGTCCCGAAATACCTGGAGTTCATCCAGAAGGAGATCCAGACCGCCTACCTCGAGTCGTATTCCGACTACGGACAGAACCTGTTCGACCGCTACGTCACCTTTGCCGACTTCTGGGTGCAGGAGGAGGTCTACGTGGATGCGGCAACCGGCGTGGCCTTCGACAAGCAGACGCTCAACAACGAGCTCGAGAAGATCGAGAAGCCGGCCGGCATCGCCAATCCCAAGGACTTCCGCAACGAGGTGGTCGGCTTCGTGTTGCGCGCGCGCGCCAAGAACGGTGGCGTCAATCCCTCGTGGACCAGCTATGCCAAGCTGCGCGAGGTGATCGAGAAACGCATGTTCGCTGCGACCGACGACATCCTGCCGGTGGTGTCGTTCGCGGGCAAGAGCACGGCCGAGGAGGAGCGCAAGCACCAGGCCTTCGTCGAGCGCATGGTGAGCAAGGGCTATACGGCCAAGCAGGTTCGCCGCCTGGTCGAGTGGTGGATGATGGCAAGGCGGCAGTGATCGCCGATCCATGCGCCGCGTCGCGGCGCATGCGTCGCCGGCCATCGTGGCAATTCCGGGCGTCCCGCCCGGGCAGGAGTGTGAAATGACCAGTTCCATCATCGATCGTCGTCCCCAGCAGGGGAAGAGTTCGGCCAACCGCCAGCGCGTGCTGCGCCGCCTCAACAAGGTGCTCAAGGCTCAGGTGGACGAACTGGTGGGCCGGCGCAGGCTGGCCGACGTGGACAGTCCGGCAGAGGTCACGGTCGGCAAGCTCGACGTCGCCGAGCCCAATTTCCGCATCGATCAGGACACCGGCGTGTCCGACCGCGTGCTGCCCGGCAATGACCGCTACCGGGTCGGTGACCGCCTGCGCAAGCCCGAGGGCGGTGGCCAGGGCCAGGGCGACGGCGACGGCAGCGGTGCCGGCGACGGCGAGGGTGGACCCGGCGAGGACAATTTCCGCTTCATGCTGTCGCGCGAGGAGTTCCTCAACCTGCTGTTCGACGATCTGGAACTGCCGAAGCTGGTGCGCAAGGAGCTCACCGACGTGGTCGACCGCAAGTTCCGGCGGGGCGGCATCGTGCGTCACGGCAATCCGGGCAACATGTCGGTGCTGCGCACTTTTCGCGCATCGATCGGCCGTCGCGTGGCAGCGGCCAGCTCGATCCAGGAAGATCTGGATCGCGTCGAATATTTCCAGGGCTATGCCCAGGAGGTAGGCGACGAGACGCTGGCCCAGGATCTGGCCATCGAGGCCGGCGAGGTGCGTCGGCGTGCTGCCCATGTGCCCTTCATCGACCCGGTCGACCTGCGCCACCGCAGCCTGGTCGAAGTGGATGCGCCACGCACTGCGGCGGTGATGTTCTGCCTGATGGACGTGTCGGGATCGATGAGCGAGCTGCGCAAGGACCTGGCCAAACGCTTCTTCACGCTGCTCTACCTGTTCCTGCGCCGCAAGTACGAGAACGTCGAACTGGTGTTCATCCGCCATACCGAGGTGGCGGAAGAGGTCGACGAGCAGACCTTCTTCTACGATCCGCTGTCCGGCGGCACCCGCGTGCTGGCGGCGCTGGAAAAGATGAAGGAGATCATCGAGGCGCGCTTTCCGCCCAACCGCTACAACATTTTCGGCGCCCAGGCCAGCGACGGCGACTCGATCGGGCTTGATCCGGCGCAGTCGCGCAGCTTCCTGATCGAGCAGCTGCTGCCGCTGTCGCGTTATTTCGTATACGCCGAGACCAACGAGTTCGCGCGCAACAACACCGAGCTCTGGAACGCCTATTCCTCGATCGAGCACGCGGGCTTCAACATGGCTTCGGTGGCCAATCGCGCTGCGGTCTACCCGGCGCTGGTCAGGCTGTTCGAGAAGGAACGCGGCGCCGCGGCGCCGCATTGAGCCGACCCCTGGCAAGGCAAGCGGAGGCACCATGATCGACAAGAGCAGGCTGATCGCGACCGGCAGCGACTGGAGCTTCGAGCATCTGGAAGCGCTCGACCGCGCATGCGCGGCCCACGCGCGCCACTATCGCCTCGACACCTTCCCCAACCAGATCGAACTGATCACCAGCGAACAGATGCTGGATGCCTACTCTTCGGTGGGGCTGCCGGTCAACTACCACCACTGGAGTTTCGGCAAGGAGTTTCTGGCCAATCAGAAGGGCTACCAGACCGGTGAGCAGGGGCTGGCGTACGAGATCGTGATCAACTCGAACCCGTGCATCAGCTATCTGATGGAGAATAATTCGCTGGCCATGCAGGCGCTGGTGATCGCGCACGCGTGCTACGGCCACAACAGCTTCTTCAAGGGCAACTACCTGTTCCGCCAGTGGACGCAGCCGGAAGCGATCCTGGACTACATGGTGTTCGCGCGCAATTACGTGGCCGAATGCGAGGAGCTCTACGGCTACGATCGCGTCGAGCGCACACTGGATGCCCTGCATGCACTGCGCGATCATGGCGTGGACCGCTACAAGCGGCCGGGCAAGCTCGACTCGATGCGCGAACGCAAGGAGCAGGCGAAGCGTCTGCAGGCGGCCCAGGAACGCATGCGCCAGAGCGAGTACTACAGTCTGGTGCCGCAACTGGCCGAGACCGCCACAGCGGAGCGCATCTTCCCCGAGCAGCCGGAAGAGAACCTGCTGTACTTCATCGAAAAGCACGCGCCGCGGCTGGAACCCTGGCAGCGCGAACTGACGCGGATCGTGCGCAAGATCGCGCAGTACTTCTATCCGCAACGCCAGACCAAGGTGATGAACGAGGGCTGGGCCACCTTCTGGCACCACCGCATCCTCAACGACATGTACGACCAGGATCAGATCGACGAGGGCATCCTGCTGGAGTGCATGCATTCGCATACCAACGTGATCGCCCAGCGTGCATTCAGCCAGTTCAATCCCTACGCGCTCGGTTTCGCGATGTTCACCGACATCCGGCGCGTGTGTGAAAAGCCGACCGAGGAGGACCATCGCCATCTGCCCGCGGTGGCCGGACAGGACTGGCTGGCGGTGCTGCACGATGCGATGCAGAACTACCGCGACGAAAGCTTCATCCTGCAGTTCCTGTCGCCCAAGGTGCTGCGTGACTTCAAGCTCATGCATATCCACACCGACCAGGACGACGAGGCCTGGGACGTCAAGGCCACGGCCAGTGTGGAAGGCTTCGAGGAAGTG
>JAGWIJ010000009.1 GCA_028873535.1 Pseudomonadota bacterium | reverse complement strand
GGACGCAAGGTGCACCTGCGCGTGGAACTGCAGACCCTGTTCCGGCTGCCACGCAGCAACGGCATCCTGTTCCCGATCCGCTGCTACCTGGCGAGCCTGGACGATCTGGTCACCAATCCTGCCTGGGGGCAGCGCCTGCACCGCGTGCTGCGCGATCTGCCGCAGCCGCTGGTCGACTACAAGGGTCTCAGCCGCTATCGCGACACGGCCGTGGGCTGGCTGGCGCCGTACGACAGGGTCTGAGAGCGCAGTGCGGCGGCGGCGCTCTGGCCGCCGCCTGCCGGCGCCGCTCACCGAGTCGCGACGTCGACCGGATGAAGAGCGCGGACGAGGTCGCAATAGCTGCTGCCGCTCGGGTTGCGCACTTCGGTGGTGTCATCATGTATGCCAAGGTCGAGCATGGTTCAAGCGGCCACCATGATCGCAAACAGTGTCGCACTGCCAGCTGGTTAGCGACATGGAAGCGCACGGGCGTGCTGCTGTCAGGCATGAATCGACAAGGCTGACACATGTGAAAAAAGCGCCCCGGGATCTGTGAAGACCCCGGGACCAAAACGGCATGGCAATCATGCCGCCCGCGCTGGACCCCGCGCCGCCTAGGAGACGCGGCGCAAGGACCCGGATGCTCAGTAAACGGCGATGCGCCAGCCGACGAACACCACGGCAACGCCAGCCAACAGGGCGAGATAAGGCAGGAAGCCGGCGCGCTTCTCCGTGGCTTCGCCCGGAGTCAGGTGCATGTCCTCGAGCATGTCCTCGGGGAACACGCCACGGTCCTGGAAGTAGTGGCGGTACCAGAACACCGGCACGATCAGCGCCGCCAGCACTACGCCGGTCAACAGGGTGTTGGGACCCCAGATGTCGGCGCCGATGCCCATGAAGGCCAAGTTCACGAAGGAGAGCAGGCCACCGACCGCGATCACCCAAGTCGGCGCGCGGAAGGGTCGCTCGACATTCGGCCGATCGATGCGGTGGATCCAGCCTGCATTGAGATTTAGAAAGTTGAACAGCAGGTAGCAGACATTGGACGCCGCCAGCACGAACACGTAGTCCGACATCGTCAGCAGGATCAGGTTGAAGCACAGGTCGGTCCACATGGCGTGGGTCGGGGCGCCGTGCTCGTTGACGTGCGACAGGTAGCGCGGCAGCCAGCCATCGACAGAGGCCTGGTAGAGCGTCCGCGAAGAGCCTGCCATCGACGTCATGATCGAAAGCGCCAGGGCCAGGACCAGCATCGCGATGACCACGTGCCCCACCACGGCGCCCCCACGGATCATCTCCGACAGCACCTTGGCGACGCCGGTGCCGCTGTAGATATCGGGCGCAAGCATGCCGTCATACACGGCCTGCGCCACCACCTGACCCTTGGCATCGAGCTGGGCTGGCGTGACCAGATGCCCGAGGCCAAGGTGTGCCTGGAAGGCGAGCGGCAGGAAGCTGAACACGAACAGGCACAGCAAACCCGAGTAGAAGATCGCCTTGAAGGTGTCGTTCTTGGGATCGCGGAACTCGCGCGTGTAGCACACCGCGGTCTCGAAGCCGTAGGTGGACCACGCCGCCATGAACATGCCGCCCATGAGCACGGTGATACCGGCCATGTCCCAGTGGCCTTCGCTGATCACGCCCTGCGCATCACGCGCGATCGGCACCAAAGGGAAGAAGTTTGTGTGCGGAAGGCTGCCGGTGAACACCGGCACCAGCGCGATCGCGATCAAGGGAACCAGCGCGATCACGCCCAGCACCATGGTCGTGCGCGCCGACCGCAGGATGCCGCCGTGCTGGATGGCAAATGTGCTGACCAGGATCGCAGCGCCGAGCAGGAACACCGAGTTGATACGCAGCGTGAGCCCGCCTTTTAGAAAACCCAGGTCGAGCAGCGTAAGTTGCCAGGCGTTGATGGCGGAATCCGGTGAGAACAGGGTCGAAAGCACGAAACCTGCTGCCAGGCCGGAGCCGAGCGCAAGCACTGGCGACCAGGCCAGCCAGTTGCACCATACCGACACCGGCGCGATGAGCTTGCTGTAGCGCACCCACGCCACCGCCCCGTAGACAGACGCGCCGCCTGACTTGTTTGGGAACAGACCGGCGATCTCGGCATAGGTGAAAGACTGGATGAAGCCGAGCAGGATGGAGGCCGTCCAAACCATCCAACTCGGGCGCCCGACAGTGGCAGCCACCGATCCGATCGAGAACAGTACGAGCGCCGGCACGCCGCTGGCCACCCAGAACGCGCCCGTCCAATCGATCTTCCGGTGCAGGACCTTGCTTCCCGGCACCGCCGCTTCGTCGCCCATTCCGTAGTCTGGCGTGATCACTCCACCCTCGCTTTGCATGCCCGAACGCTCCATGGCTGGCTCTTGCCCTGGAGCGTATTGGAACGCGCACCAAGGAACGCGACAAGTCAGCCTTGGGGGTAGCCCAAAGGAGGTAGGCGCAAGGGAGCCGGCGCGGCTTCAGCCGCCCGTCGGCCCGTTGTGGCAGTTGTAGCAGCCCACCACGGCACCGCTGGCGTCGCGCGACAGCGCGGTGCCACGCGCATCGCTGCCATGGCAGACCGCGCACGCCGCCGACCAGCCCACCGTCCGATGCTGCGACACCCACGCGCTGCCGGTCAGGTGCATGCCGTGCGGGCCGCCGTTGACCGGATTGGCGAGCGCGGCCTGGTGGCAACTGCCGCATTCGCGCAACGTGCCGGCATAGCCCTGCAGCGCGATGCTCTGCAGATTGTCGTTGACGTGCGAACTCGGGTATTCGGCATGGGTGGCGCCGTGGCAGGCCTCGCATTGCAGGCCGCCATGACCACGGCTGTAACGGTACAGCGACTTGCCGGGCGCCGGTACGTCAGCGCTGGTGGCGAAGAGGGGATCGACGGTGCTCCTGGGCAGACCCGTGGCAGCATCAAGTGTGCTGGTGAAGCGCGTGAACGGCGCCCCGGCTGCTGGCCGGTCGTGGCATTGCTGGCATTGGGGCTCGTCGAGCCAGCCATCGCGATTGGCGGCACCGACGGCCGACATCGGACCGTGACAGCTCTGGCAGTCGATGGCGGGCAGACCGTTGGCGCCGACAGCATTGCCCATGACGCCACGCAGACACTTGGTGACCGATCCCGGATGACACAGGTAACAGGCGCTGCGCGTGGTATTGCTCTCGAGGGCGCTGCCGCTGGTGGGGTCGGCGACATAGGCATGGCGGCTGTGGATGGCCGCGGTCAGGGAGAGGATGCCAGCCAGCCTGGGGGTGCCCAGCGCGTTGGACTGGTGGCAGGCCGCGCACAGGACAGGCTGTCCGGCCGCGGCCGTAGCCGCCAGGCCGCTGCCGGTGTAAAGGGCCTGCTTGCCAGCCAGTACGATGGCCGCCGGTACACGATCATCGTGGAGCAGCAGCACGTTGCGCTTCCAGTCCTTCTCCGGATCGGGATCATTGACCCAGCCGGCCGCAGGCTGGGCTGCGGCATTGCCGCTGGTGGAGGCATGGCAGCTGCGGCAGCTGATCTCGTCGGAGACCGGCAATACCACGCTGGTGCTGGCCAGGACGGTCCCGGCGGCATCGCGCGCCACCACTTTCACCATCGGATAGTAGTTCTTGTGGCCGGCATCGTCGTAGGGCGTGACCGGGATGCCGGTGGCCTCCCACCATTGCCGCCCGGCATTGAACGCCAGCGGCGCCGGTGTGGTGCCAGGTGCCGGGTTTCCGGTCAGCCCGACCCCGGCCGCCGGGGCGGAACCGAACAGCCGGGCGGCCCAGGACCAGAAATTGGTCTTGCCGGCGCTCCCGGTATTGATCGAGCCGGAGGGATCGGCAACCGCCTCGTAGGTGACCGTGACACCGCTGCTGACTGGTGTCGCTGCGGCGCCGTCACGGCGGACGAGCTGGGCGTGGAGATTGTTGTAAGGCGGCAGGATGGAGAAGACGGAGTAGTCCTTGCCGTCCATGCAGTGCATGCCGAGATCGTTCCATGCGATCAGGGCGTAGGCGGCCTGGTTGGCCACGGGCGTGGGCACAGCGGCTGGCGCTGCGGCGGTGTCGCTGCCGCCACCGTTGCCATCACCAGCGCCGCCACCACCGCATCCCGCCAGCAGCAAGGCGCCGCACAGCAGGCAGATCGTGAGCGGCCGCAGAGTCACTGTTGACGGTGCAACAGGACGTCTTCGGCTGCCGCCGGGATGGGCATGCCCAGGCCCAGCGCGCGCGCCAGATCCTGGCCACCGGAGGCGGGAACATAGTCGCGGCCGGCGCTTCCGTGCGGACCGACTTCAGCCACTGCGACAGCGTGCCAGCCAGCGGTCGAGCGGCAGGCCAGCAATTGCACCGACTCCAGTCCTTGCCCTGAGGGGGCGCTGACCGCGAGCTCACGGCACCAGTCCTGCGTGCCGCCATAGCTTGCCAGGGGCAGCAGCCGGGCGTTGCGTGCGCCGAGGGCGACCGACACTTCGTCGCCGCTGGGCGTGCGTTCGAGAACCTCCGCGACTTCCTTGGGCAGCGCGTGGACGAGCTGCGCCAGGTTGGCTGGCGCAGGCGCAACGACGGCCCCGCCACCGGCTTCGTAGCCGATCGTCAGGCCCAGCAGGCCAGCGGCCAGCGCGGATGCCGCCAGCAGCCTGCCGCCGGACAGGCGCACGTGCATCCAGTCCGGCCAGCGCCAGCGCGAACCCCCGGTGACGTTGCTGTCGGTCGTGCCCAGGTGGTAGACCATCGCGGTGAGCGAAGCCGGCAAGGGCGCACCGCGCAGGGGTTCGAACGCCGACTCCAGGACCCAGCGTGAATTGCGGAAGGCCTCGATCCTGGCTGCCGTGCGCGCATCGCCGGCCGCGGCACTGGCGACCATGGCGCGCTCGGCCTCGGACAAGGCATCATCCGCAAAGGCCATCAGGGTTTCATCCAGGAAATCGAACTTGTTCATTTCGCGACACCTTCCCTTGTGAGTTCGCGCGCCTCCATGCGGCGCAACAGTTCCATACGTGCCCGGGCGAGGCGGCTCATCACCGTTCCGAGCGGGATCCCCAGCGTGTCGGCGGCCTCGCGATAGGACAGGCCGTCGACCGTCACCAGCGCGAGGACCTCGCGCATGGTGATCGGCAGTTCCTGCATGGCGGCCAGCACCTTGCGCAGCGCGAGGCTGCCTTCCATGCGTCGCTGCCAGGCATCATCGGCCAGCTGGTCGAGCAGATCCGGATCGGCAGCGATGCCACGCCGGGCGACGGCGCGGATGTCGTCGATGTGCAGATTGCCCATGATGGTGAACATCCAGCCGTCCATGCGCGTGCCGGGCTGCAACTGGTCGCGGCATTTCCAGGCGCGTTCGCAGGTCGCCTGCAGCAGGTCATCGGCCGCGTGCACTGTGCCGGTCCTGGCGAGCGCATGCCGCCGCAGCCGCGGGAGCAGTGAAACGAGTTGGGTCTTGAATGCTTCGCTCATCGGAATCCGGATTGCCGAAGGTGGCCTTTCCATCCAAAACGCGTCAGCGGGACTTTTATTCCGGCAGCCGTCGTTTGGTGTATAACCCGACAAGCTGACTGCTGCATCCCATGATCCAGACCACTTCTCCTTCCCAGCCGCCGGCCGCCGGCAAACGCCGCCGCGGCCGTGGCCGTGCCGCACCGCTGCTCTGCCTGGCGCTGTTGCTGGCGGTCGGCAATCCGCGCGCGGTGGCCGATGCCCCCGAACCGGCCGAACGCGACTCGGCGCGTGAACGCGAGACCGAATCCCGTCAGGAACGCGATTCCGAGATCGAACGCGATTTCGAGCGCGAGAACGATGGCCATCCGGATGCGGTGAATCGTGCGGACAAGGGCCGTGTCTTCGAGCCGGACCAGGTGCTTGCCCTGGAGCTGCGCCAAGAGGCCTGGGTCAGGATCCGCGCCCTGGGTTTCCGCATTCTCGAGCAGGACACCCTGGCCAGCCTGGGGCTGCACGTGACCTCGCTGTCGACGCCTGGTGGCATGCCGGTCGAATTGGCCCTGCGGCGCCTGCATGAACTCGATCCTGACGGCGTCTACGACAGTAACCAGCGCTATGGCCTGGCGTCCAGCAATGCGGGCTGTGCGGGCATCCGCTGTGACGCCCAGCGTCTGGTGGCGTGGCCGGCGGCCGGCTGCGCGCGCCCGGTGCGCCTGGGCATGCTGGATACGGCGGTGTCGGGATCAAGTCCGCTGCTGGCCGGCACGCGCCTGCACCAGAAGCGCTTCGGCGATTCGCACAAACCGGCCAATGCCGCCGAACACGGCACCGCGGTCGCCACCGTGCTGACGGGACAGGCCGAGGCGGGTGTCAACGGCCTGTTGCCCCAGGCGACGCTGTTCGCCGCTGACGTGTTCAACTACGGTGCCAATGCCACTGCCACGACCAATGCAGTCCTGCTGGTGCGCGGACTGGACTGGCTGACAGCGCAACTGCCCGCCGTGATCAATGTCTCGATCACCGGCCCGGACAATGCCGTGCTGCATGAGGCCATCCGTCACGTCACTGCCCGGGGCATCGCAGTGGTTGCCGCTGCCGGCAACCTGGGGCCGGATGGGCCGGCCCAGTTTCCTGCCGCCTACGCGGAGGCGATTGCCGTGACGGCTGTCGACGCCACTGGGAACGCCAGCCCCGATGCCAGCCTCGGCGCCTACGTGGACGTGGCCGCACCCGGAACGCATATCTGGTCTGCCGGGGCCGATGGCCGACCGCGCTTCTACGACGGCACCTCGTTCGCGGCGCCCTTCGTGGCGGCCGAAGCCGCGCTGCGGCGACTCGCGAGGCCGGGGTTGACGCCTGCCCTGCTCAAAGCCGAACTGCATGCGCCCGCGGCCGCTGGCAACGTCGTGCGCGGATCAGGTGTGATTCCGCTGCTCGCCAGCCAGGGCTGCCCGGAGGCTGCCGCGCGCTGAGCGAGCCGGCACGGCGGCCGGCGACGGCTCACAGACTGAACTGCAGCAGCAACTGCGCAAGGTTGGAATCGCGGGGATCCTGTCCTGCCGGTTCGAGATGCGCATGCTGCGCGATCAGGCTGAGACGGATCGCATCGACCGGATACCAGTTGAGCCCCAGTGTCGCCACCTGACCGCGGTCGCCACCGCCGTCGCTGAGATCGGTGACGCTCCAGCGCGCCGCGACCTCCCAGGCACCCCAGCCACCGAGATCGACGGGACGGTCGGGACTGATGCCGCCGATGGTGCCGTAGCGGGTCGAATAGCTGCGCTGTTCGCCGGTCAGGCACCAGGCGGCTTCGGCGTAAGCACCATGCCAGGCGGGGCCGCCATTGGCCACCTGGGCCTGGATGGTCTCGGCCAGTCCCATCACCGGCCCCAGGCGGAACATCAGTTCGGCCGCCAGCAGGCGGTACCGATCGGCAGCCCCGACCAGCGGCGACTGCGGCGCCATCCCGAGCAGCAGGCCGGACTCGGCGCTGCCGAACAGTTGCACGCCGGCCCCGGGTGCCACCTGGCGCTGGCTGGCACTGAGGCCGACATGCAGGTAGCCTTGCTCGCCGGCCAGCGGACGCCACGTGACGCGCGCCGTGTTGGCGGATTCCGGGTACAGGCCCGACAGCGTGGGTCCGCCATTGCGGGTGAACGTGCCGGCGGCGATGCCCCAGTCCTCGCCACGGTAGTTGAAGCCTACCCCCAGACCATAATCGGGACCGAGTACCGCCGGTGACGCCAGCGTTGCCAGCAGCGAATCGGTCGAGGCGATCGACTCGCCCAGGCTGAAGGGTTCCGGAAAGCGCCCGACCTCGATGCGCACCGGCCAGCCGCGGTATTCGAGCCACAAATCGCGCAGCGCCGACCGGCGTGCGAAGTTTCCGGCGACGTGCGCCACCCAGTCGCCATCCCAGAGTGCGCCGACACCAAGCCTGACCCGACGCAGATCGCTGGTGCGCTGGCTGACCCCGGGACTGGCGTCGGCGCCGAGCGACAGGTCCTCGTCGACGCGCAGGTAGCCGCGCAGATCGTAGCTGCCGCCGGCGAAGTCGCCACGATCGAGTTCCATTCCCGCAGCCGAAAAGCAGGTCACCAGGGTCAGCCACGCCGCCAGGCCCGACCGCAAGCGGCTCATGGCGTACGCTCCGGGGCCGTCTGCGGCGACCGCGCGCCGAACAGGGCTGAACCGATGCGCACCAGGGTCGCGCCTTCGGCGAGGGCCTGCGCGTAGTCGGCCGACATGCCCATCGACAAGGTGTCGAGCGCAAGCCCCTGCGCCTGCAGTTGCCCGCACAGCGCGCGCAGCTGCGCGAAGCGGCTGCGCAACAGGTGCGGATCGGTGCTGGCCTCAGGGATGGCCATCAGCCCGCGCAGCCGCAGGCGCGGCAGTGTAGCGACCGCATGCGCCAGCGCCGGCAGTGCGGAGGGGGCAATGCCCGACTTGCTGGCCTCGCCGCTGACATTCACCTGGATACAGACCTGCAACGGCGGCAGCGCTGGCGGACGCTGCGCCGACAGCCGTTCGGCCAGCTTCAGCCGGTCGACGGAATGGACCCAGGCGAAGTGCCCGGCCACCGACCGCGTCTTGTTGCTCTGGAGCGGTCCGATGAAGTGCCATTCGATGGGCAGGTCGGCCAGGGCCGCCTGCTTGTCCAGGGCCTCATTGAGGTAGTTCTCGCCGAAGGCCCGCAGGCCGGCGGCATAGGCTTCGCGCAGGCGCTCCGGCGGCTGGGTCTTGCTGACGGCGACCAGCTGCACCGGACGGCCGCCGCTGAGGGATTGCAGGCGTTTTCTAAACTCTTGCACGGCTTGTGACGTTATCGACATACTGGCAGCACCATGAGCGGAGGCGTCCGGGGGCTTGGCGCGCGCGGCGCTGACGCCCGAACTGCAGCACCCCGCCTTGCTCCCACTCCCGCAACCACCCGGAATGCCGCAAGGATAATGGATATCTCCGAACTGCTCGCCTTTGCAGTGAAGAACAAGGCCTCGGACCTGCACCTCTCATCCGGGCTGCCGCCCATGATCCGCGTGCACGGCGACGTGCGCCGGATCAACATGCCGCCGCTCGACCACGCCCAGGTCCATGCCATGGTGTACGACATCATGAGCGATGCGCAGCGCAAGCATTTCGAAGAGAACCTGGAGTGCGACTTCTCCTTCGAAATTCCCAACCTGGCGCGCTTCCGGGTCAATGCCTTCAACCAGCAGCGCGGTGCCGCCGCGGTGCTGCGCACGATTCCCTCGCGCGTGCTGACGCTGGAGGAGCTCAATGCGCCCAAGGTGCTGGTCGAACTGGCCCAGCAGCCGCGTGGCCTGGTGCTGGTGACCGGCCCGACCGGCTCAGGCAAGTCGACCACGCTGGCGGCGATGCTGAACCACCTCAACGAGAACTTCTACGGCCACATCCTGACCGTCGAGGACCCGATCGAATTCGTGCACGAGAGCAAGCGCTGCCTGGTCAACCAGCGCGAACTCGGCGCCCATACGCTGGGTTTCTCGGATGCGCTGCGTTCGGCGCTGCGCGAGGACCCGGACTACATCCTGGTCGGCGAAATGCGCGACCTCGAGACCATCCGCCTGGCGCTGACCGGCGCGGAGACCGGACACCTGGTGTTCGGTACCCTGCACACCAGTTCGGCCCCCAAGACCATCGACCGGATCATCGACGTGTTCCCGGCCGGCGAAAAGGAAATGGTGCGCGCGATGCTGTCGGAAAGCCTGCGCGCGGTGATCTCGCAGACTTTGCTCAAGACGCGCGACGGCAACGGCCGCGTGGCCGCCTACGAGGTGATGGTGGGCACGCCGGCCATCCGCAACCTGATCCGCGAGGGCAAGGTGGCGCAGATGTATTCCAGCATCCAGACCGGCCAGTCGCTGGGCATGCAGACGCTGGACCAGTCCCTGCAGGACCTGGTGCGCCGCGGCCTGGTCGCCGGGTCGGAAGCGCGCGTCCACGCCGCCAACAAGGATCAGTTCGCGGCATGAGCGTCCGGTGCAAGACACAGCGATGGGAGGGGTGATGAACAACGCCAGCGAAGGTCTGTCCTTCCTGCACAATCTGCTGCGGCTGATGCTGGCGCGCAAGGCGTCCGACCTGTTCATCACGGCAGGCTTCCCGCCGGCCTTCAAGGTGGACGGCAAGGTGACTGCGCTGGGCACCGCCGTGATGCAGGGCGACCAGACCGAGATGCTGGCGGAGGCGCTGATGAACGAGCGCCAGAGCGAGGAATTCCGCCGCACCCGCGAGTGCAACTTCGCGGTGGCTCCCGACGGCATCGGCCGCTTCCGCGTCAATGCGTACGTGCAGCAGGGCCATGTGGCGCTCGTGCTGCGCACCATCGCAACGCGCATTCCGCAACTCGACGACCTCAACCTGCCGCCGATCCTGCAGGATGTGGCGATGGCCAAGCGCGGGCTGGTGGTGTTCGTGGGGGGCACGGGCTCGGGCAAGTCGACGTCGCTGGCGGCGATGGTGGGGCATCGCAACCAGCGCGCCCAGGACCACATCATCACCATCGAGGATCCGATCGAGTTCGTGCACCAGCACGGGCGCTGCGTGGTCAGTCAGCGCGAGATCGGCGTCGACACCGAAAGCTGGCAGGCCGCCCTCAAGAACACCCTGCGCCAGGCGCCCGACGTGATCCTGATCGGCGAGATCCGCGACAAGGAAACGATGGAGTACGCGCTCGCCTTCGCCGAGACCGGCCACCTGTGCCTGTCCACGCTGCACGCCAACAACGCCAACCAGGCGATGGACCGGATCATCCATTTCTTTGCCGAGGAGCGGCGCCAGCAGGTGCTGATGGACCTGTCGCTCAACCTGCGCGCCTTCGTGTCGCAACGCCTGATCCCGCGCCGCGAGGGCGCCGGCCGCGTTGCAGCGGTCGAGGTGATGCTCAATTCACCGCTGGTGTCCGACCTGATCTTCAAGGGCGAGGTCCATGAACTCAAGTCCGTGATGGCGCGCTCGCGCGAGATCGGCATGCAGACCTTCGACCAGTCGCTGTTCGACCTGCACGAGCGGGACCTGATCAGCTACGAGGACGCGCTGCGCCACGCCGATTCGGTCAACGACGTGCGCCTGCGCATCAAGCTGGAAGGCAAGGCGGCCCACAACACGGACCGCGGCGGCGTGACCAACAACCTGCAGATCATGCCCTGAGCGGTTCAGGCGGACGGTTGGAGCCGCTGACCATGCGGTATTCGAACAGCCGGCATTCGATCTGGCCGTTGAACAGCGGTGTACGCCGGCTGGTGGACAGGCGGATCAGCTTGGGCAGACGCAGGTCGCCGCTCAGGATGTAGACGTTCCAGCCGGCGAACTGCTGCTTGAGCAGGGTGCCGAAGGCGGGATAGAAGGCCGCCATCTCCTCGTCTTCGCCCACGCGCATGCCGTACGGCGGGTTGGTGACCAGCACGCCGTGCGGCGCCGGCGCAGTGGACGCCAGCACGTCGCCCTGGCTGACATGCACGCAATCGGCCAGCCCCAGCCACTCCAGGTTGTCACGGCTCATTTCGACTGCCCTGGCATCGATGTCGGCACCCCAGATCGGCAGGGGGGCCGGCGGCAGTTCGAGCTGCTGGACGCCTGCCAGCAGATCCTGCCAGGCCTTGCGGTCGAATCCCTCCAGCCGTTCGAAGGCGAAGCGGCGCCCCAGCCCGGGCGCCTGGCGCAGGCTGATCTGTGCCGCCTCGGTGAGGAAGGTGCCGCTACCGCACATGGGATCGAACAGCGGCGTGCCGGGCTTCCAGCCGGTCAGGTGCAGGATGCCGGCAGCCAGGTTCTTCTTGAGCGGTGCGGCACCGGTGTCGCGGCGTTCGCCACGGCGGAACAGGGCCGGACCGGAGGTGTCGACGTAGAGCGTGAGCTCATTGCGATCCAGGTGCAGGTTGACCTGCACGTCGGGATTGCGCACGTCGATCGAGGGCCGGCGGCCGCTGCGCTCGCGGAAGCGATCGCAGATGGCATCCTTCACGCGCAGGGTGAGGAAGTCGATGCTCTTGAGCGGACAGCGGATGGCCGAGGTCTCGACCTTCAGGCTGAGGTCGGCACTGAACCATTCCTCCCAGCGCACGGCGTGGGCAGCGGCGTAGACGTCGTCCTCGCGCTGGTACTGCCCGCTGGCGACGCGCAGCAGCACGCGGCTGGCGATGCGCGACTGCAGATTGACCAGCATTGCCGTGCGCATGGTGCCGCGAAAAGCGACTCCAGCCTCCGATGCGCGCGCATCGGCCACGCCGAGCGCCTGGAGTTCTTCGGCCAGCGGGCCTTCGAGGCCTTTGGGACAGGGGGCGTAGAAATCACTCAAAACGGCTTCACCACAACCAGGATGACCACGGCCAGCAGGCCGATCACCGGGAATTCGTTGAACCAGCGGAACCACACGTGGGAATGGGCATCGCGCCCCTCGTGCAGGGCGCGCAGCAGCTGCGCGCACGCGAAATGGTAGACCAGCAGCAGCATGACCAGCGTGAGCTTGGCGTGCATCCAGCCCTGTCCCTGCCCGATGCCGTAGCCCAGCCAGAGCCACGCACCGAGTGCCAGCGCCGGCACCATCAGCAGGGTCATGAAGCGGTAGAGCTTGTCCGCCATCAGCAGCAGGCGCCGGCGTTCGGCCGCACTGTCAGGCGGCACCATCGCCAGATTGACAAAGATGCGTGGCAGGTAGAACAGACCGGCGAACCAGCTCGCCACGAACACGATATGCAAGGCCTTGAACCAGAGCATGCCGTTCAGGTCCGCCGGGATGCGGCGAATTCCGCCAGGCTGTCGCGCGCAGCGGCCGCCACGGCGTGACGGATCACGGCCAGACGGCGATGGAAGAAATGGTCGGCGGAAGGGATCAGCAGTACGGGCAGCTCCTGCGGTCGCGCCCAGTCGAGCAGGTGCGCCAGGGGGATGACGTCGTCGAGTTCGCCGTGGATGAGCAGGGTGTCGGCAGGCACCTGGGGCACGTCGAAACGCTGCACGGCCGGCGCCACCAGCATCAGGCGCAGTGCCTGCGGCCCCGCCGGCGTCTGCGCCAGGCGGGCGGCCACGCGCGCCTGGACATAGCCGCCGAAGGAGAATCCCGCCAGGAACAGGGGCAGGCCGGGGTATCGCGCCGCGATCAGTCCGACCAGCTGGACCATGTCGTCGGTTTCACCATTGCCGGCAGCATGCTCGCCCTCGCTTTCGCCGACGCCGCGGAAGTTCATGCGCCAGGCCTCGCAAGCTGCATCGGTGAAGGCGCGCGCCAGCGTCTGCGCCACCTTGTTGTCGAGCGTGCCACCCATCAGCGGATGCGGATGGGCCACCAGCGCGAGTCCGCGCGGCGGACCCTGCGGCGCGTGGTCGATCACCACCTGCAGGCGTCCTGCCGGTCCCTGGAAGTACTCGGTGCGCTTGCGTTCAGTCACGGCAGTCAGACGCGCAGGCGTTCGACGACGCGACCATGCACAAGATGCTCGTCGATGATTTCATCGATGTCCTCGCGGTCGACATAGGTATACCAGACCGCGTCCGGATAGATCACCAGCACCGGCCCCAGCTCGCACCGGTCCAGGCAGCCGGCCTGGTTGATGCGCACGCGCTCCGGGATCGCAGCGCCAAGCGCCTTGACCCGGTCCTTGGCATAGGCGCGCATTTCCGCCGCGCCGTGATCCTGGCAGCAGGCCTCGCCGTTGGGGCGTTGGTTGCAGCAGAAGAATACGTGGTGTCTGAAATGGCTCATGCAGCGAATGATACCCGAAGGCACGGCGGCAGCATGGCGCGCCGGGGATCAGACCGGTCTGGGTGGCCGCCAGACGACCAGGAACAGCAGCGCCAGCAGCGGCCAGATCTCGTTGATCCACTCGGTCAGGCCGGCAAAATTGCGCAGCTGCACCATATTGAGTCCGAACAGGCCACGCAGCACGAACCACGAAGCGTAGTGGCTGTCGAGCTTGGCAAGCAGGCCGCCGGCCAGCAGACAAGCGGCCGCCAGCCGCGAACGCATGGCGCCACGCAGGCTGCGCAGTGCCACCAGCGCCAGGCAGCCCGCCGCCAGTCCGGCCAGCGTGGCGCTGTCGAACCAGGCGCCCGCCACCAGAGGCTTGAGCAGGAACTCGGCCGCAGTCGCCTTGATGCCCAGCAGCGTGACCAGGGTCAGCATTCCTGCCAGCAAAGGCTGCACGCGCGGCTGCAGCAGGCAGGCCAGCAACAGGCCCAGGCCGCTGGCGTTGAGCGCTGCGGCGCAGGCGTGCAGCGCCCACAGATCGGGATCAGCACTGGCTGCATACCAGGGCTCGCGGTCGGGATCGAGCAGCACGCCGGCGCCCAGGAAGGGAATGGCGGGGTTGAGCTGGCAGGCGCCCCACAGCAGCAGCAGACTGGCACCGCATTCGGCGCCGGCACCGGGACGCAACAGACGGTCGCGCACACGTTCCAGCGGCAACAGCAGACGCCGCAGGCGTGCCGGCCACAGCCAGGGCAAGGCGCCAAGGCAGGCGCCGAGGCTGTTGGTGAGCAGGTCCAGATTGGAGGCGATGCGCGGCGGCAGCAGGACCTGGAGCAGCTCCATGGCCAGACTGAGCAGCGCGCCAACCAGGGTGGCAAGGGCCACGGCGCCGCCGGATGGCAGTGCGCGTACCGCGATTGCCGCGCCGAGCATGCCCACCGGCAGATAGGCCAGCACATTGAGCAGCAGGTCGACAGTGCTGCCCAGGTGGCGCGGCAGCGGCGCGCGCAGAAACGCGGCGTCGAATTCAGCCCACGGCAGCCAGGGACCGAAGGGCGCCAGGCTGGCGTAGACCACCAGAGCGCCGTAGGCGAGCAGCAGGGTCGCCAGGAAGGCGGCCGACCGCCTTGGCGCGGACGCCTGCACAGTCATCGATAGGCGGGCAGGACCGAGGCGGTGAGGTGCTTGCGGTAGCGGCGCGCGCGCTGGACGTAGGATTCGGTGACGCGCCGCAGTTCGGCCACTTCGGCATCGGTGAGCGTGCGCACGACACGCGCCGGCGTGCCCATGACCAGCGAACGTTCGGGAATCACCTTGTTGCCGGTGACCATGCTGCCGGCGCCGATCAGGCAGTCAGGGCCGATCACGGCGCCGTTCAGGATCACCGACTTCATTCCGACCAGGGTGTTGGCGCCGACGCTGCAGCCATGCAGAACCGCCAGATGCCCGACGCTGACGCCCTCGTCGAGGGAGAGCGGAAAGCCGGGGTCGTTGTGCAGCACGGCGCCGTCCTGGATGTTCACGCGCGCACCCAGGCGGATCAGCTCGTTGTCGCCGCGCACCACGGCATTGAACCAGATGCTGACATCGGCGCCGGCCTCGACCTGGCCGATGACGGCAGCGGACTCCGCCACGAAATACTCGCCGGCGAACACAGGTCGCCAGGACTCGAGATCATAGATCACGGACGTTCAAACCTTAAGCTGGGAGTCTTCATGTTACCACTTCAGTCGCACGGCGTTGAGCACCGCACAAATTTGAAATGAAACGTAAAACCCATTAGGCCAAGCGCAGGCTATACCCTAAACTTCAACGCGTTGTGAGATTGAAATCAGCGATTAAGTAATTGCAAGCCCGGCGTTAGTCCGGCAATGCAAGCGGATTCCAGAATACCGACCTCAAGGCTATCAACGCGTTCAACAATCACATCTGCTCTGTGGGAGTTTCACATGCAAGCCAACGTGGCCGCCGAGAACCAAGGCGATCTGTCGCTGGATGACCGGCTGTGTTTTGCGCTGTACGCCGCCACCCATGCCATCACCCGCGCCTATCGCCCTTTGCTGAGCGAGCTCGGCATCACCTATCCGCAGTACCTGGTGCTGCTGGTGCTGTGGGAACAGGATACCGTGCCGGTGGGCGAGATCGCACGGCGGCTGCAGCTGGATGCCGCGGCACTGACCCCGCTGGTCAAGCGTCTGGAGGCACTTGGCCTGGTGACGCGCCAGCGTGACGCGCGCGACGAGCGCATCGTGCGCATCACGCTGTCGAGCGACGGCCAGGGCCTGCGCGCCCGCGCCGCCGAAGTGCAGGCGGAGGTCGCGCTGCGCACCGGCCTGCCGTACGGCGAGATCGCCAGCCTGCGCAGCCGTCTGCAGCAGCTGTCGCAGGCGCTCTGCGAAGACAGCCGGATCGCTGACGCCGCCTGAGGCACATCCACTGCCGGCGGGCCGCACGGCCCGCCGGCGCGCACACTCAGCGCAGCTTGATTTCGACCCACATGCGGTTGAGCACCCGTCGCCGCTGACGATCCAGGTCGCGCAGCATTTCCAGCCGCTTGACGCTGGCCGCGTCCGGGAACACCGCGCGGTTGCCGGCGATCTCGGGGCGGATGAAAGGCATGGCGGCGGCATTGGGATTGCCCGAGCCGATCAGATTGCTCAATTCGGCCGAGTTGCGGCCATCCAGCATGAAATCCATGAATGCCAGGGCCAGGTCCGGGCGCGGCCCCGACTTATGCAGCACCATGTTGTCCAGCGCCAGCACTGCGCCCTCCTTGGGTGTCGAGAAAGCCACCTTGAACGGACGTCCGGCCTTGGCGGCATCCTGGGCCGCCACGAACATGTCATTGGAATAGCCGTGGGCGAGCCAGATGTTGCCGACCGTGAGCTCCTTGATGTAGCTGCTGTTGCTGAATGAAGCCCAGTAGGGTTTGGCACGGATGATCAGGTCGCGCGCCGCGCGCCAGTGCGCCTCGTCGGCATCGTTGACGCGGTAGCCCAGGTAGAGCAGCGCAGCCGCCATCAGCTCGCGCGGACTGTCGAGCACCGTCACCCGTCCACGCAGCTTTTCCAGGTAGCGCGGTTCGAACAGCACGGCCCAGCTGTCGTGCGGCAGGCCGAGTGCGTCGAGGCGATCGGCGTTGTAGCCGAGCAGGGTGATGGTGTAGGCGTAGGGCACCGAATAGCGGTTGCCCGGATCGAAGAAACTGTCGAGAAAAGCCGCATTGAGGTTGCTGAAGTGAGGCAGGCGCGCGCGGTCGAGCGGACGCAGAGCGCCCTGGCGGATCAGGGTTTCGACCGCGTTGCCGGTCGGCACGATGATGTCGTAGCCACTGGCACCGGCCGCCAGCTTCGCCAGCATCTCTTCGTTGTCGGAGTAGTAGTCCTGCAGCACGCGGCAGCGGCACTGCACTTCGAAGCGGTCGAGGGTGTCCTGGCTGACGTAGTTGTTCCAGTTGAACAGCCGCAGCACGTCCTCTGCGCGCGCCGGCAGCGTCGCCACCTGCAGCAGCAGGCCGAACAGGGCAGGCAGCAGGGCAACGGCCAGGCGGCGCGCCGGCGCAGCCGGTGCCGGACTGGCGCTCACGATTCGCTCCGCAGCGCGTCGGGCGCGAGGCGCGACGCCAGGATGATGAGCCCCAGAGTGAGGGTCATCAGCAGGGTCGAGACGGCATTCACTTCGGGTGTGACGGCGATCTTGATCATGGAATAGATCTGCAGCGGCAGGGTATGCACCCCCACGCCGGCTGTGAAGAAGGTGATGACGAAGTCGTCGATGGACAGCGTGAACGCCATCAGCGCCCCGGCGATCACGCCGGGCAGGATCAGCGGGAAGGTCACCAGACGGAAGGTCTGCCAGGGCGTGGCGCCCAGATCGCGGGCGGCCTCGAAGATGCTTTCGTCCATGCCGGCCAGACGCGCGCGCACGACGATGGCGACGAAGCCGACGCAGAAAGTGATGTGCGCGATCAGCACGGAGAACAACCCCAGGGTCAGGTTGAGCACCTGCACGAAAAAGATCAGCAGCGAGACACCAAGCAGGATCTCGGGCATCGCCACCGGCGTCACGACCAGCACCGGCAGCACGCGCAGCTTGAAGCGGTGCATGGCGATGCCGGCCATGGTGCCGAGCAGGGTCGAGACCGCGCTGGCGACAAAGGCGATCATCAGCGAATTGGCCCCGGCCTGGAGCATTTCCTCGTCATGGAACAGGGTGCGGTACCAGTCGAGCGTAAAGCCCACCCATTCGGCATTGAGCCGCGAGTCGTTGAAGGAGTAGAGCACCACCACGGCCAGCGGGATGTAGAGGAAGGCGTAGACGGCGATCGAGGTCGCCCACAGCAGGGCGCTGCGGCGCGTGCTCATGCCTCCTCCCGTGCGCCATCGCGGCGCGACAGGCGCGCCGCGATGGCCGCGAAGCCCAGCACCACCACGGTCAGCATGATCGACAGCATGCTGCCGAAGGGCCAGTCCCGCGTGCCCAGGAACTGGTCCTTGATCAGGTTGCCGATCAGGATGTCGCGGGTACCGCCCAGCAGGTCGGGAATCGCGAACATGCCAAGCACCGGGATGAACACCAGCGCCGAACCCGAGAAGATGCCGGGCAGCGACAGCGGAAAGGTGACCCGCCAGAAGCGCTGCCAGCCGTTGGCGCCGAGATCCTGGGCGGCATCGAGCAGGGCGGGGTCGTGCTTTTCCAGGTTGGTGTAGAGCGGCAGCACCATGAACGGCAGGTGCACGTAGACCATGCCGACGACCACCGCGAACGAGGAGAACAGCAGATTGACGCGCCCCAGACCGAACAGCGCCAGGGCACCATTGAGCGAGGTGGCCAGGGCCTGCTGCGGGCCGAGCAGGATCATCAGCGCATACACGCGGATCAGGAAGTTGCTGGCAAACGGCAGGATCACCAGCAGCACCATGAGGTCACGGCGCCCCTTGGGGCTGCGCGCGATCAGCAGCGCCAGCGGATAGGCCATCAGCAGGCAGATCAGCGTGCTGAGCAGGGCCACGGCGAAGGATTTGATGAAGATCTCGACGTAAATGAAGTCGCTCAGGAAGAAGCGGTAGTTCTCGAGCGTCAGCCCGGTGTCCTCGCCGGGCCGTCCGGCGCCGAACATCGGCGCCAGGCCGCCGAAGGTGCCCGGATAGCGGAACGAGGCGAGCACCATGATCAGGCTGGGCGCCAGGAAGAACAGCAGCATGAACAGTGTCGGCGGTCCCGACACCAGCCAGCGTGTGGTCCGTTCGGCGCTGCGCTTAGGCATCGAGGAACACCCCGACCTCGGCGGACCAGGCCAGTTCGACCGGATCACCGGTCTCGAAGAATTTGGCGCGGCCCGGCGCACTGTTGGGCAGCAGGGCCTCGAGACGGGTGCCGTTCTCGAGTTCGACCAGATAGGTGGTCACGTCGCCCACATAGAGGAAGTCGAGGATCCGCCCCTTGACGCGGTTGGACAGCGGCCCGGCGCTGTCAACGCTGCCGGCGCCGATGCGCACCTGCTCGGGACGCACCGCGAATTGGCCACGCGTGCCCACCGGCATGGCCGGCTGCGGCGGGCCCAGCACGCGCCCGACGCCGGCGACATCGAGTTCAAGGTGATCGCTGCCGCTGGCGACCACCGTGGCGGCCAGCATGTTGATCTTGCCGATGAAGTCGGCCACGAAGCGGTTGCGCGGAAAGCCGTACAGGCGCGAAGGCTCGTCGAGCTGCTCGACCTTGCCCTGGTTCATCACCGCGATGCGGTGCGACAGCGCCAGCGCTTCGGCCTGGGAATGGGTGACGAAGACAAAGGTGATGCCGACGTTCTTCTGCAGGTTGATCAGCTCGACCTGCATCTCTTCGCGCAGCTTGGCATCGAGCGCCCCCAGGGGTTCGTCGAGCAGCAGCAGGCGCGGGCGGTTGACCAGCCCGCGCGCCAGCGCAACGCGCTGCTTCTGGCCACCGGACAGCTCATGCGGCAGGTGGCGCTGCTTTTCCGACAGGTGCACGGACGCCAGCGCTTCCTGCACGCGCCGCTGGATCTCGGCGGGCGCCACCTTGGCCATGCGGAGCGGAAAGGCCACGTTCTCGACCACGCTGAGGTGCGGGAACAGGGCATAGCTCTGGAACACCGTGTGGATGGGCCGCTGTTCGGGCGGGATGTCGCGCAGCGACTTGCCGTCGAGCAGCAGGTCGCCCTGGTCCGGATCGTCGAAGCCCGCGATCATGCGCAGCAGGGTGGTCTTGCCGCAGCCCGACGGCCCAAGCAGCGTGAAGAATTCCCCGCTGGCCACCTCCAGGCTGACGCCGTCGACGGCGGTGAAGTCGCCGAAGCGGCGGACGACGTTGCGGATTTCCAGCAGGGCCATGGCGTGAAAAGGGGTTCAGGCGCAAAGCCGTGGATTATATCGGTGCGGCAGCGGTGCCGCACGACGCCGGCGTGACCCGCGTCAGTTTTGATGCTTTCCGGAAGCTGTCGAGGTTATGATGGCGGGTGTCCGCAAATGGGGACGCCGGGGGACCCACCGGCGCCCGGAAACCTGCGGCTGGCAAGGCATGCGCGCCCAACGCAGGTGCTGCACTGCCACATCCCCACAATGAGGAGTATGAAATCAAAATGACGCGTCTTCGTGCCCTGTCCCTGGTCCTATGCGCTGCCTTGGGTGGCAGCCTTTCCGCCCACGCCGCCGACCCCATCAAGATCGGCGTATCGGCACCGTTCACCGGTGGTTCCTCGCCGATGGGTCTGTCCATGCGCGACGGCGTCAAGCTGGCGGTGGCGGAAATCAACAAGGCCGGCGGCCTGCTTGGCCGCCAGATCCAGCTGGTCGAGCGCGACGACGAGGCCAAGAACGAGCGCGGCGTCCAGGTCACGCAGGAGCTGATCAACAAGGAGCACGTGGTCGCCACGCTGGGCTACGCCAACACCGGTGTTGCCCTGGCGTCGACGCGCTTCTACCAGGAAGCGAAGATCCCGGTGTTCGACAACATCGCCACCGGCAGCTCGGTAACCCAGCAGTTCCTGCCGCCCGAATTCCCGGACAACTACGTCTTCCGCAATGCCGCGTACGACGGCATCCAGGCCCACATGATCGTCGAGGAAGCGGTGGTGCGCCGCAAGCTGACCAAGGTCGCGATCCTCAACGACGACACCAACTACGGCATGCTGGGCCGCGGCGATCTCGAAAAGGCGCTGGCCGCCAAGGGCGTCAAGCCGGTTGCCGAGGAGAAGTTCAAGATCAAGGACGTCGACATGACCGCGCAGCTGCTGCGCGCCAAGGAAGCCGGCGCCGAGGCGATCCTGACCTACGCGATCGGCCCCGAACTCGCCCAGGTGGCGAACGGCATGAAGAAGCTGGGCTGGAAGGTCCCGATGATCGGCAGCTGGACGCTGTCGATGGGCAACTTCATCGACAACGCGGGCGCTGAAAGCGAGGGCGTGCGCATGCCGCAGACCTTCATCCAGGAACCCAACACCCCCAAGCGCAAGGCGTTCATCGAGGCCTACGTCAAGGCCTACAACCCGCCCA
Organism: Pseudomonadota bacterium; assembly: GCA_028873535.1. Lineage (GTDB taxonomy): Bacteria > Pseudomonadota > Gammaproteobacteria > Burkholderiales > Ferrovaceae > CAIVHB01. The sequence goes on along the minus strand of JAGWIJ010000009.1, from coordinate 25,434 downwards.
ATGGCCGCATCGCCTCGCCCGTGTCGGCCGCCCAGGGCTATGACTCGATCCTGCTGCTCGCTGCCGCCATCCGCCAGGCCGGCAGCACTGATGGCCCGGCGATCCGCGCCGCGCTGGAAAACCTCAAGGAAAAGGTCGATGGCGTGGTGACCGTGTACGAGCATCCGTTCAGCCACGACAACCACGAGGCCATCACCGCCAACATTCCGGTGATCGGCGAAGTGCGCGGTGGTCACGTGGTTTACGCCTACGAGGAAGAGCGCAAGAACCCGCTGCGGCTCGAGAAGCACTGAGTCCAAGGGTCAGGGGGGAACCGGTCGCGGTTCCGGGGAGCCGGGTGGCGTCATGCCTCCTGGCTCCCGCCTGTTGAACTTCCCGGGCAGGTCCCGGGGCACGCGGAGTACCAGATGGCCATCCTGCTGCAACTGCTGCTGAGCGGAATCGCGCTCGGCATGATCTATGCTGTCATCGCCTTCGGCTACCAGAGCACTTTCGCAACCTCGGGCACGCTGAATTTCGGCCAGGGCGAGGCGCTGATGCTGGGCGCGCTGGTCGGTCTGAGTCTGGCGGGCACGATCAGTGGCGGCCCCTATCTCAACTACTGGGTGATGATCCCGCCAGTGCTGATTTTCGGTGCGCTCCAGGGCATCGTGGTGGAGCGCGTCGCGGTGCGCCCGGCCATCAAGACGCGCAGCGAATTCGGCTGGATCATGTCGACCATCGCGCTGGGCATCATCTTCCGCAATGTCGCCGAGAACGTGTGGGGGCGCGACGACCTGCCCTTCCCTTCGCCGCTGCCGACCGAGCCGCTGCATTTCCTGGGCGCCAGCGTGCTGCCGATGGAACTGCTGGTGGTGGTGGGTGCCTTGCTGATGATGGTGGGCGTCGAGGTCTTCAACCGCCGCAGCATCTATGGGAAGGCGGTGGTGGCCACCGCTTCCGACCGTGATGCCGCCGGCCTGATGGGCATCAACACCAGCCTGGTGATCACGTTCTCGTATGCGCTGTCGTCGATGACGGCGGCCTTTGCCGGCGTGCTGATCGCGCCGGTCACGCTGACCGGTGCCAGCATGGGCACGGCGCTCGGCCTCAAGGCCTTCGCGGTGGCGATCATCGGCGGCCTCAACTCGGGGCTTGGCGTGGTGGTGGGCGGCATCCTGCTGGGCGTGGCCGAGACCACCACCGGTTTCTACGTATCGACCGGCTACAAGGACGTGCCCGGTCTGGTCCTGCTGCTGCTGGTGCTGTCGGTCAAGCCCAGCGGCCTGTTCGGCAAGACCACCATCAAGAAGGTCTGAACGATGAAGCCCGCAAAACTGATTCCGGCCCTGATCGGCCTTGGCCTGCTGGCGGTCGTGCCGCAGGTGATCACGAACGAGTACTACCTGCACCAGATCGTGCTGATCGCGATCTACGCCGTGCTGCTGTTCGGGCTGGACATCGTGGTCGGCTATACCGGCGAGGTGTCGCTGGCCCATGCCAGCCTGTTCGGCATCGGTGCCTACACCGCGGGTGTGCTGACCTCGAAGCTGGGCATGCCCTTCTGGGCCACCCTGCCCTGCTCGATCGGGGTCACCGCGGCCTTCGGCATCCTGCTGGCGCTGCCCGCGCTGAAAGTCAACGGTCCCTACCTTGCGATGGTCACGCTGGCCTTCGGCACCATCGCGCAGATCCTGATCAACGAACTCGACTTCATCACCAACGGCGCGTCCGGCATCACCATCCACAAGCCCGTGCTGTTCGGCCACGTGCTGCAGGAAGGCGACTACTACTACGTGGTGATCGTGGTGTTCCTGGTCGCCATGCTGGCGGTCGACCGCATCCTGCGCTCGCACCTCGGGCGCGCCTTCGAGGCCTTGCGCGGCAGCCCGGTGGCCTCGGACTGCATGGGCGTGAGCGTGTACATGTACAAGGTGTTCGCCTTCGTGATCAGCGCCGGAATGGCCGGGCTGGCGGGCGGCCTGTTCACCTACAACGAGCTGTACATCGAGCCCAACACTTTCACCTTCGAACTGACCATCCTGTTCCTGCTGGCCATCATCATGGGCGGCCGCAAGACGCGAAGCGGCGCCGTGCTGGGCGCATCGATCGTGGTGCTGCTGCCGAACCTTCTCAACGACATCGAATTGTTCCGCTACCTGGCCGAGTTCGCCGTGGCGGTGGTGGTGCTGCGTGCGGCATTCGTGCTGCGCGCGCAGGGCCCGGCCGGCCTGGCCACGCTATGGATCCCGGCGCTGGGTGCCGGCGGCCTGCTGCTGGCCTCGTTCAGGCTCGAAAACATGACCAACTGGCGGATCACGATCTTCGGCCTGCTGATCCTGTTCGTGGTGTACTACCTGCAGGATGGCATCATCGGCTGGGCACGCCAAGCCCTGGCACGCCTGCATCCGATGTTCGCACGCCACTACGCACAGGCCTCCACTGCCGGCATCTCGGCCTGGGCTCAAGGCAAGGGCGCCGAATCCGGCGAACCCGTGCTGCTCGAGGCGCGCGGCGTGGTGATGCAGTTCGGTGGCCTGAAGGCGCTCAACAATGTCGACCTGGTGGTCGAGCGCGGAACCGTGCATGGGCTGATCGGCCCCAACGGCTCCGGCAAGTCGACCATGATGAATGTGCTCACCGGTATCTACCGGCCCACTGCGGGGCAGATCCGCTTCCTGGGGCGCGACACGCCGGGACGTACCTCGTCGGACATCGCGCTGTCGGGCATCGCGCGCACCTTCCAGAACATCCAGCTGTTCGGCGAAATGACCGCGCTGGAGAACGTGCTGGTCGGGCTGCACCATACCTTCGGCGCCAACCTGGCAGCTATCATCCTGGGCACGCGCGACCAGCGCGCCGAGGAGGAGCGTGCGCGCCATCGCGCCGCGTCGATCCTCGATTTCGTGGGACTGGCCGACGTGGCCAACGAAGAGGCGCGCAATCTGGCCTACGGACGTCAGCGTCTGCTCGAGATCGGCCGCGCGCTGGCGCTCGATCCGCAACTGGTGCTGCTCGACGAACCTGCGGCAGGACTGACGCCCGCCGAGATCCCCGACCTGATCGCGATCATCAAGCGGATCCGCGAGCACGGCATCACGGTGATCCTGATCGAGCACCACATGGACGTCGTGATGAGCATCTGCGACCGGGTCTCGGTGCTGGATTTCGGCCAGAAGATCTCCGAAGGACTGCCGGCGCAGGTACAGAGCGACCCGCGCGTGATCGAAGCCTATCTCGGCGGACAGCCGGCCTGAAGGGAGGTTCTGGAACATGCTGCAAGTCGACAATCTCACCGCTGCCTATGGCCAGGTCAGCGTGCTGCACGGCATCAGCCTGAAAGTGCAAAAGGGACAGGTCGTCACCCTGATCGGCTCCAACGGCGCCGGCAAAACCACCACCATGCGCGCGATCAGCGGCATGCTGGCACCGACCGCAGGAAGCATCCGCCTGGGCGATCAGGACATCACCGGCCTGCCTGCGCACCGCATCAGCCGCCTGGGCGTGGCGCACAGCCCTGAGGGCCGCCGGGTGTTCCCGACCCAGAGCGTGCGCGACAACCTGCTGCTGGGGGCATTCTCGCGCCTGACTTTCGGCGGCCGCAAGCGCGGCGACGTCGAGGGCGACCTGGAGCGTTCGCTGGACCTGTTTCCGCGCCTGCGCGAGCGGCGCGACCAGCTGGCGGGCACGCTGTCGGGTGGCGAACAGCAGATGCTGGCAATGGCGCGCGCCTTGATGCTGCAGCCAGACGTGCTGCTGCTCGACGAACCGTCGATGGGGCTGGCGCCGATCCTGGTCGAGGAGGTGTTCGCGATCATCCGGCGCCTGAAGGAAACCGGCATCACCATGCTGCTGGTGGAGCAGTTCGCCGGCGCAGCGCTGGCGGTGGCCGACTACGGCTATGTGATGGAGAACGGCCGCATCTCGGTGGAAGGACCCGCGCTGCAACTGCAGAATGATCCCAAGGTCAGGGCCGCCTATCTGGGCGGCGGCCACGCCTAGGGACGCAGCAGGGACCAGAACAGCTGCGCGAGCACCAGGCCCAGCAGCGCACCGAGCAGCAGGTAGAGCAGGCGCCCCTGGCGTCGCTGCTCGGCGTGCAGGCTCACCAGCATCAGTCGGTCGGCAGCGTCGCGTTCGCTCTCCTTGAGGGCGCGCACCAGCAGGCGCGGCAACTGGGGCAGCAGGTAGGCATAGTGGGGTGCCTCGCGCCCGAGCTCCTTGAGCGCGCGGCGCCAGCCCACCTGTTCGTTCATCCAGCGTTCCAGGAAGGGCTTGGCGGTCTTCCACAGGTCGAGCTCGGGGTCGAGGTCGCGACCGAGGCCTTCGACGTTGAGCAGCGTCTTCTGCAGCAGCACCAGCTGCGGCTGCACTTCCATTTGGAAACGGCGCGAGACCTGGAACAGGCGCAGCAGCACCTTGCCGAAGGAGATCTCCCTCAGCGGCCGGTCGAATACCGGCTCGCAGACCGCGCGGATGGCGGCTTCGAACTCCTCGACGCGGGTATCGGCCGGCACCCAGCCCGCTTCCAGGTGGGCCTCGGCCACGCGCCGGTAGTCGCGCCGGAAGAAGCCGATCAGGTTCTGCGCCAGGTAGTCCTTGTCGCGCTGTTCCAGCGACCCGACGATGCCGAAGTCGAGTCCGATCCACACGCCGTCGTCGGCCACGAAGATGTTGCCCGGATGCATGTCGGCATGGAAGAAGCCGTCACGGAACACTTGGGTGAAAAAGATCTCGACGCCGTCGCGTGCCAGCTTGGGTATGTCGATGCCCTTGCCACGCAGCACGTCGACCCGGTTGACCGGGGTGCCGTGCATGCGCTCCATCACCATCACATTGCGGTCGCACCAGTCCCAGTGGATCTCGGGAATGCGCAGCAACGTGCCTTCGCTGAAGTTGCGCCGCAGCTGGCTGGCATTGGAAGCCTCGATGAGCAGATCGAGCTCGTCGCGCAGGTGGCGCGCGAATTCCTCCACCACCTCGCGTGGACGCAGCCGACGCCCGCCCGGGACTCTTTCGAGCAGGCGCGCGCCGGTGCGCATCAGATCAAGATCACGCGCGATCACCACGCCGATGCCCGGGCGCAGGATCTTCACGGCCACGTCGCGTCCGTCGAGCAGGCGCGCGAAGTGCACCTGCGCCACCGAGGCGCTGGCCACCGGGGTTTCGTCGATGCTCGCGAAGGTACGCGACAGGTCGGCACCGTACACCTGGTTCAACACCGCCAGCGCCCGGCGCCACGCGAACGGCGGCACCTGATCCTGCAGCAGCGCCAGCTCGTCGGCCAGGTCGGCCGGCAGCAGGTCGCGCCGGGTGGACAGCGCCTGCCCCAGCTTGACGAAGATCGGCCCCAGGCTTTCGAGCGCCAGCCGCAGCCTGACGGCGCGCGGCTGGTCGGCGGCCGGCAGCAGCCAGCCCAATGGCAGCCAACGCAGCGGGGCGAACCAGGCGGGCAGCGGCAGCAGGTCATCGAGCCGGTAACGGCGGCAGATCCAGGCAATGCGCACCAGGCGGAACAGTCCGATCACCGCGCCAGGCTCCGCTCCAGACGCGCGATGCGCGCGGCCAGCCGCTCGGTGTCCTCGCGCAGGGCAGTGAGCGCTGCGCCCTGCGCGCCCGCGGCTTCTGGCGCTGGCAGCAGGCGCGCTTCGTGGACCGCGAAGTCGGCACCGGCACGGGCAGCGCGCCCGCCAGCCTGCAAGGCCCAGGCGACGCCGCCGCGCAGGCCCTGGCTGGCGCGCTCGGCCAGGATGTTGCCCAGCCAGGGGGTCAGCCAGTCGGCGGGGTCCGGCCGCAGATGGCGCGCGATATGGCCAAGTTCGCTGGCCAGGCCGGCATTGCCTTCAATCGTCACGCAGCGCATCAGGGCATCGAAACCCTGGGCGGCGGTGGCGAGATCCTCCGCGGCCAGGGTCACGCGCACACCGCTGCGCGCGCCGGCCGGCGGTTCGGCGCCAGCCGCGGTATCCGGCAGGCCGTCGTCGTCGATGCGGGCGGTTCCGGCCATGCCAGCCAGGTTCCACGCGATCTGCTGCCCGGCGAAGGGCCGCAGACGGTCCTGCGCCCAGGGTGCATCCGCGACCAGCCGTCGCAACAGGGCCACGCTGAGCGCGCCGCTCACGTCGGCGGCTGGATGCCGTCGAGCAGCCAGGTCGAACGCGGGTCGCTCAGGTGCTTGCGCACGTGCCAGACTTCGGTGAACGGCGTTGCCGGTCCCTGCCCTTCACGCGTACTGCCATGAAAGCGCACGCTGGCCAGGGCCTGATCGTGTTCGACGCTGAGATCGAGCAGTTGCGCGTCAAGCGCCATCACCTCGTGGGCGGGTTCGCCCTGCTGCTGTTGCTGGATTTCCAGCGCCAGCGCCGCGAACATGTGCGGCGTGGTGAATTCGCGCAGGTCGGCGATGTCGGCGCGGTCATTGGCGGACTGCAGGCGCACGAAGGACAGCCGCGCCTCGCGCAGGAAGGCTGACAGGTCGAAGCCCGGCGGCAGGCGCAGCGCGCTGCCGTCCGGCGCGACGGCGGCGAGCGGCGGCACCGGATCGGCCTGCGGTGGTGGCGCCAATCCCCAGCCTTCCGGCTCGGTGCGCCCGCGCGTCACCGGCACCGGACTGCTGATCAGGAAACGGCGCAGCAGCCAGGCGCCTGTCAGCATGGCCAGCAGCACGAACACGGGCCCCCCCAGGCCGCCGTTGCGGCCCAGCAGCAGGCCGTCGAGCAGTGCGCCGCCGACCAGACCGAAGGCGGCCGCGAAGCGGCTGATGTGCGGCCGTGCCGCAGCGTCGGCGCCGACACCCGCAGCAGCCAGCGCAGCCGCCTCGCCTTCGGCGGCGACGGCTGCGCCCGCGGCCGTGGTGACCGGTGCCATGAGTTCATTGGAAGCGTGCCGCGCCGGGACCGCCGCAAGCGCCGGTTGCGGCGCCGCGCCGATGTGTCCGTCCGCCGCGGCGTTGCCGGCGAGCGCCGCCAGCAGCAGCACGCACAGGAGGCTGCGCGCCATGTCAGTAGCGATAGCCCAGGTGCAGCGCGACCACGCCGGCACTGAGGTTGTGGTAGCGCACGGCGGCGAAGCCCGCCTCGCGCAGCAGCGCCGCCAGGGCTTCCTGATCCGGGTGCATGCGGATCGACTCGGCCAGATAGCGGTAACTCTCGGCGTCGCCAGCCACCAGGGCGCCCAGGCGTGGCAGCACCTTGAACGAATAGGTGTCGTAGAACGGCCGCAGGGGCTCCCAGACCTGGGAGAATTCGAGCACCAGCACCCGCCCCCCCGGCCGCAGCACGCGATGCATCTCGGCCAGCGCCCGCTCCTTGTGGGTCATGTTGCGCAGGCCGAAGGCGACGCTGACCAGGTCGAAACTGCGATCCGGAAACGGCAGCGCTTCGGCATCGCACTGCACGGCCGGAATGTCGAGCCCGGCATCCAGCATGCGGTCGCGACCGCGCAACAGCATGGCGGCATTGATGTCCGTCATCACCACGTGCGGCGTGCGCTGCGCGAAGGCGCGTGCGAGGTCGCCGCTGCCGGAGGCGAGGTCGAGCACACGGTCGGTGCTGCGCACGCGTGCCAGTTCGACGGCGAAGCGCTTCCAGACCCGATGCAGGCCGCCCGACATCAGGTCGTTCATCAGGTCGTAGCGTGCCGCCACCGAGTCGAAGACGGCACCGACCCGACCGGCCTTTTCGCTTTCGTCGACCTGCTGGAACCCGAAATGGGTCTGGCTCATGAATGCTTCTCCTGCGCCGGGCTGACTTGCCCGGGTTTCATTTTGGCGATGCGGCGCGCAGCGCAGCCACCTGCTCCAGGTAGCGGCCCCACAGGAAATCCCGATTCTCGCCCAGTTCGCGCAGCCAGGACCAGGAGTAGATCCCTGTATCGTGGCCATCGGAAAACACGATCTGCACACCGTAGTTCCCGACCGGGCGCAGTTCGAGCACGCCGACGTCCTGCTTGTCGAGCTGCAGGACCTCCTGGCCGGGTCCATGACCGCGCACCTCGGCGGAGGGCGAATGGACGCGCAGGAACTCGAAGCCGAGGTCGTAGTGACGGCCATCGTCGAAGGCGATCTGCATCTGGCGGGCGGGCTGGTCGAGCGTGAGCTCGGTCGGCCAGGGCTGGAGGGCGGATGTCATGCGGAAAGGGAGGCTGACGGGCGTTGGCGCCCAAGCCCCCAATGATAATCCATCGGCCGGGCGCCGTCGGCGTCACAAAATCGTCACCGCTCTGATATATAACTTGCTATCAATCGCAATATTCAGCTGTTCCCCAGGGAACCCGGGAGCCAAATTGGCAGCGCAAATTCTGGTAGTGGAAGACGAAGCGGCGATCCAGGAACTGATCGCCCTCAACGTTCGACAGGCCGGTCACCGGCCGATGCTGGCCGGCGACGCGGAGGAAGGCCTGGCGCGCGTGCAGCAGACGCTTCCTGACCTGATCCTGCTGGACTGGATGCTGCCGGGCATGAGCGGCATCGATTTCCTGCGTCGCCTGCGCACCAACGGGCGCACCCAGGGCATCCCGGTGATCATGCTGACGGCGCGCGCGGAAGAGCAGGACAAGCTGCTCGGCCTGGAGCACGGCGCCGACGACTACATCACCAAGCCTTTCTCGACGCGCGAACTCAATGCGCGCATCAAGGCGGTGCTGCGCCGGCGCGCGCCGCAGATGACCGAGGACCGGGTCGAATTCGGCGACCTGGTGCTCGATCCGGCCACCCATCGGATCAGCGCCAACGGCGTCGACCTGCAGGTGGGCCCGACCGAATTCAAGCTGCTGCACTTCTTCATGACCCATCCCGAGCGCGTCTACTCGCGCACCCAGATCCTGGATCAGGTCTGGGGTGACCACGTGTTCATCGAGGAACGCACCGTGGACGTCCACATCCGCCGCCTGCGTTCGGCGCTGCACCCGACCGGACACGACCGTCTGCTGCAGACGGTGCGCGGTTCCGGCTACCGCTTCACGCGCGTGGCCTGAGCCCCGCTGCACACCGCGCGCCGGTGCCCGCAGGGTACCGGCGGCGATGCTAAGCTTGCCTATGCCCGCACTCTGGTCGTACCTGCTGCGGCGGCTGTTGCTGGTCGCCGTGCCTTCGCTGCTGCTGGCCCTGATGGCCGGCCTGACAGCGGGGCTGTGCCTGCTCGTCGCCCTGATCACGGTGCTGCTGGCGCTGCACCTGCGCAACCTGTGGCGGCTGACCTACTGGCTGCGCCAGCCCAAGCCGGAGACAGTGCCCGAGGCGCGCGGCCCCTGGGGTGACGCCTTCGTGGCGCTGTTCCGCCTGCAGCGCAAGGCGGAGCATGGCGCCGAGCTGCTGCGCGAGGCACTCAACCGCTTCCAGGATGCCGGCGCGGCACTGCCCGACGGCGTGGTCATCATGGATTCCGACGACCGCATCGAATGGTGCAATCCGCTGGCCGAGGAGCACCTGGGCATCGAACTGCCGCGCGACCGCGGCCAACAGCTGACCTACCTGCTGCGCCAGCCGCATTTCGTCGACTGGGTGACCGGCGAGTCCTATGAGCGGCCGCTGACCCTGCGCAACGCACGCAACGAGGGACGCACGCTGATGTTCCGCATGGTGCGCTACGGTTCGCGCGAAAAGCTGGTGGTGAGCCGTGACATCACGCTGCTCGACCGCGCCGAACGCGTGCGGCGCGATTTCGTGGCCAATGTGTCGCACGAGCTGCGTACGCCGATCACGGTGATCTCCGGCTTCCTGGAGACGCTGGAGGACAGCGCTTCGGGCGCGGACGGCGAGGCGCTCGACGAGCAGAGCGTCAAGCGCGCGATCTCGCTGATGCGCAGCCAGGCGGCGCGCATGCAGCAGCTGGTCGAGGAACTGCTCACGCTGTCGCGCCTGGAAAGCGACGCCGCCCCGGCGCCTGCGGAGAAGTTCCAGGTGCGCGCACTGATCGAACTGCTGGGCCGCGAAACCGAAACCCTGAGCGCCGGCCGCCACCGCGTGATGGTGCGCATCGAGGACGACACCACGCTGCTGGGCAGCCGCAGCGAGCTGCACAGCGCCTTCGGCAACCTGGCGAGCAATGCCGTGCGCTATACGCCGGAGGGCGGCGAGGTGGAGCTGATCTGGCGCGAAGTCGACGGCCAGGGCGTGTTCACGGTGCGCGACAGCGGCATCGGCATCGCGCCGGAACACATCCCGCGGCTGACCGAGCGCTTCTACCGCGTGGACAAGAGCCGCTCGCGCGAGACCGGCGGAACCGGCCTCGGCCTGGCGATCGTGCAGCATGTGCTGACCCGTCACCAGGGCCGGCTCGAGATCGAAAGCACTCCCGGGCGGGGCAGCCGGTTCTCGGCGATCCTGCCCCCCGAAAGGCTGAAGCTTTCCGGCAGAGGTGACGGCGAGGGCTGAGGAACGGCAGAATGGCTGTATCGCATCTTCTACTGTCGACATGATCGGTATCCTGATCATCGCCCACGGCGCACTGGGCGAATGCCTGATCCACTGCGCCAGCCACGTGATGGGGCGGCGGCCATTGCGGCTGCGCCAGATCGGCGTCACCGTGCACGACGATCCCGAACTGATCCTGGCGCACGGACGCGAACTGCTGCGCGACCTGGACGATGGCAGTGGCGTGCTGGTGCTGTCCGACATCTGTGGCGCGACGCCATGCAATATCGCGTCGCGGCTGGTGCAGCCCGGCCATGTCGAACTGGTGTCGGGCGTCAGCCTGCCGATGCTGGTGCGCGCGCTGACCTACCGCGACGAGCCGCTGGAAAGCGTGCTCGACAAGGCGATGGTCGGTGGCGTCAATGGCGTCATGCACCTGGGGGATCAAGTCTCATGTTGAAGGAGTGTGCAGCGCATGCCGTCCCGTGAAATCCAGATCATCAACAAGCTCGGCCTGCATGCGCGCGCTTCGGCCAAGCTCACCCAGCTGGCCGGAAAATTCCCCTGCGAAGTGACGTTGGCGCGCGGCAACCGCAGGGTCAACGCCAAGAGCATCATGGGCGTGATGACACTCGCCGCGGCACGCGGCGTGATGGTGACCATCGAGACCGACGGCGAACGCGCCGACGAGGCCCTGGAAGCGCTGGTGGCGCTGGTGACCGACCGCTTCGGCGAAGGCGAATAGGCCCGCCATGAGTTTCGCGATGTTCGGCATCGGGGTCTCGGGCGGCATCGCCATCGGCCCGGCACGCCTGCTTTCGCACACCTCGCTCGAGGTGGCGCACTACGCCGTGCCGGAGGACCAGTTCGACCGCGAAGTGGCGCGCTTCGACAGCGCCGTATCCGAGGTGCGCGGCGGCCTCGAAAGCCTGCGCGAAACGGTGCCCCCCGGTGCGCCGGCCGAGGTCGACGCCTTCCTGCAGCTGCACCTGATGATCCTCAACGACTCCACGCTGTCAGAGGCGCCGCGCGCACTGATCGTGCAGCAGGGCTGCAATGCCGAATGGGCGCTGAAGCAGCAGATGGACAACCTGATCCGCCAGTTCGAGGCGATCGAGGATACCTACCTGCGCGAGCGCCAGGCCGACGTCGTGCAAGTGGTCGAGCGCGTGCTCAAGGCCCTGCTCGGGACGACCACCACCGTCTCGGGCAGCGGCGGACGCGACATGCCGGGCATCCTGGTGGCGCACGATCTCAGCCCGGCCGACATGATGCTGTTCAAGCAGCAGTCGTTTGCCGCCTTCATCACCGATGTCGGCGGGGCCACCTCGCACACGGCGATCATGGCACGCAGCCTGAACATCCCCTCTGTGGTGGCGCTGCACCACGCCTGGCCGCTGGTGCGCGAGAACGAGATCCTGATCGTCGACGGCAGGCAGGGCGTGGTGCTGGTCAATCCGGATCGCCAGGTGCTGACCGAATACCGGCTGCGCCAGGAGCAGTGGGATCTCGAGCGGCAGAAGCTCAAGCGCCTGCGCTCGACGCGCGCCACCACACTCGATGGCGTCGACGTCCAGTTGCATGCCAACATCGAGCTTCCGGCCGATGTCGACCAGGTCAGGAAGAGCGGCGCCACCGGCATCGGCCTGTTCCGCAGCGAGTTCCTGTTCATGAACCGCCCCGACCTGCCCGACGAGAACGAGCAGTTCGCCGCCTACCGTGCGGTCGCCGAGGCGATGCGCGGCATGCCGGTGACGATCCGCTCGCTCGACATCGGCAACGACAAGCCGATCGAGCAGGGTCCGCGGGTGACCAACAACCCGGCGCTGGGCCTGCGCGCAGTGCGCTACTGCCTGTCGGAACCCCGGCTGTTCAATGCCCAGTTGCGCGCGATCCTGCGCGCCTCGCACTACGGCAAGGTCAGGCTGCTGATACCGATGCTGTGCAGCCGCGCCGAACTGGACCAGACCCTGGCGATGCTCGACCAGGCGCGCGCACAACTGCGCGAGGAGGGCGTTCCCTTCGACGAACAGCTGCCGGTCGGCGGCATGATCGAGATCCCGGCGGCGGCGCTGGCGCTCGAGGCGCTGCTCGAACGGCTGGACTTCCTGTCGATCGGCACCAACGACCTGATCCAGTACACGCTGGCGATCGACCGCACCGACGACAGCGTGGCGCATCTCTACGACCCGCTGCACCCTGCAGTGCTGTTCCTGATCGCGCATGTCATCCGCACCGCCAACAAGCATGCGGTGCCGGTATCGGTGTGTGGCGAGATGGCGGGCGATCCGCAGCTGACACGCCTGCTGCTGGGTTTCGGGCTGCGCAACTTCTCGATGCATCCCAACCACCTGCCGATGGTCAAGCAGGTGGTGCTGACGACCACGCTGGCCGATACCGAAAGCACGGCACGACGCATCCTGTCGGCGCACACGCAGGAACGCATTTCGCAATTGCTGGGGAAGCTCAACGCCTGAGCGGCGGCTGCCTGGGGCTTGGATGGGGTGCAGCAGGGCTGCTGCCCCACTGCACCCTTCAAGCCGGATGACGCTGCAACGAACAAACAGGTGTCTAGGCGTCCGGTGCCTTATATGTTTTTTGTCCGGACTTCACAAACCGTTCGTCAAACGCCCAACCAGGGATAGTGCGTGAATGTCATCTGGACATGCACCCCACGGAATTCGACCTCCGGACCATTTTTTTCGGTCCTTGAGGAAGCTCCTCCTCCTCGCCCGGATCCGGTACGCCGTGGGCCGCACCGGTCAGGTAATGGAGGCGGATACTACGCAGTGGATTGCCCGGAGTCAATCAGGTCATATAAATGACTCGACGTCATTTACCGCAAGCAAATCCGGCCTGCGCCGCAGCCGCGCTGCGCACGCTGGCATCTTTTTTGCGTGTGTCAGCAGGCCTAGGTAACATGCGCGATTGCCGATGTGAACACCCGCCTCATGCCCTCCGCTCCGCTCTACAAGGAAGTCCGCGAGAAGCTGCTTGCCAGCATCACGCGTGGACTCTGGCCGCCCGGTACGCCACTTCCCAGCGAAGCTGCCCTGTCGCAGGAATTCAGCGTCAGCGTGGGCACGCTGCGCAAGGCGGTCGACGAACTGGTGCTCGAAAAAGTGCTGATGCGCCAGCAGGGCCGCGGCACCTTCGTCGCGCCACACAATGTCGACCGCACCCTGCATGACTTCTTCCGTATCCGTCACGAGGACGGCGTCTCGCGTTTCCCGCAGGTGGAGACGCTGAGCCTGCGCCGCCAGGATGCCGACCCGCCGACCTGCGCGCGCCTGCGCCTGGCGCCCGGCTCGCGTGTGGTGCGCGTGATCAACCTGTTGTCGATCGATTCGTCGCCGGTGGTGCTGGACGAGATCTTCCTGCCGGCCGAGCGCTTCGAAGGCCTGACGCTGGACGTGATGCGCAAGCGGCCCGGCACCATCTACCACCTCTTCCAGCACCGCTTCGCGGTCAACGTGCTGCGCGGCGAAGAACACGTGCGCGCCTGCCGCGCCGGTGCGCGCGAGGCGCGCTCGCTGGGTATCCGCATCGGCACGCCGATGCTGGAGGTGGAACGCATCTCGCTCACCTACTACGACGTGCCGGTGGAATGGCGGCGCAGCCGGGTCAACACGGCGCACCACTACTACAACAGCGAACTGGGCTGAACGCGCCGCGCGATGGCAGCGCCGGTGCGCAAGATCTGGCGCGGGACGCGCGCGCCTTCGCTACAATTGCAGGCTTCACCCATGATTGCGGCCGCTGCGCCGCCGAGCACCCATGTCCAGTTCCGACCGTCCTTTCCGCGCCTGGCGCTGCATCCTGTGCGGATGGATCTATGACGAAGCCAAAGGCGTTCCGGAAGACGGCATTCCACCCGGCACGCGCTGGGAAGACGTCCCCGCCCACTGGGTGTGCCCCGACTGCGGCGCGATGAAGATCGATTTCGAGGTGGTGGAAATCTGATGTCGGGGGCAGGATCGGCTGGTGTGGTTGCGCCGCAACTGGCGCGCTTCGAAGTCCCGCTGGTGCTCGACTGCGGACAGACCCTGCCGGCCTGGCAGTTGGTCTACGAGACCTACGGCACGCTCAACGCCGCGCGCGACAACGCCATCCTGATCTGCCACGCGCTGTCGGGCCATCACCACGTGGCCGGCGTGCGCGCGGACAATCCGAAGGATGTGGGCTGGTGGGACAACATGGTCGGCCCCGGCAAGGCCGTCGACACGCGCCGCTTTTTCGTGATCGGCGTGAACAACCTGGGGGGCTGCCACGGCTCGACCGGTCCGTCGTCGACCAATCCCGCCACCGGACGCCCCTGGGGTGCCTCCTTCCCCTTCGTCACGGTGGACGACTGGGTTCGCGCACAGGCGCACCTGGCCGACCACCTGGGCATCGAGTGCTTCGCTGCCGTGATGGGGGGCAGCCTGGGCGCGATGCAGGCGCTGCAATGGACGATCAGCTTTCCGGAGCGCGTGCGCCATGCCCTGGTGATCGCGGCGGCGCCGCGCCTGTCGACCCAGAACATCGGCTTCAACGAAGTGGCGCGCCAGGCCATCGTGACCGACCCCGACTTCCACGGCGGCGACTTCTACGCGCACGGCGTGATCCCCCGCCGCGGGCTGCGGCTGGCGCGCATGCTGGGCCACATCACCTACCTGTCCGACGATGCCATGCACGAGAAGTTCGGCCGCGAGCTGGTCGGCGGCGAGCACCGTTTCTCGCTGGATGTGGACTTCGAGATCGAGTCCTACCTGCGCTACCAGGGCGACAAGTTCAGCGAGCGTTTCGACGCCAACACCTACCTGATCATGACCAAGGCGCTGGACTACTTCGACCCGGCGACGCGCTACGGCGCCGGCAAGCTGAGCCGCGCGCTCGAGGGCGCGCGCGCCTCCTTCCTGGTCGTGAGCTTCACGTCGGACTGGCGCTTCTCGCCGGCGCGCTCACGCGAGATCGTCAAGGCCCTGCTCGACAACCGCCTGCCGGCGAGCTACGCAGAGGTCGACGCGCCGCAGGGCCATGATGCCTTCCTGATGGAACACCCGGACTACCAGCGCACCGTGGCCGCCTACCTGGCGCGCGTCGCCGGGGAGCGCGCATGAGCGCCGCCGTGCGTGCCGACCTGGCGGCAATCGCGGAATGGATCCGTCCCGGCGAACATGTGCTGGACCTGGGTTGCGGCGACGGCGCACTGCTGGCCTACCTGCAGCAGACACGCGGCGTGCGCGCCTACGGCGTCGAGAACGACCCCGAGAACGTGGTGGCCTGCGTGGCGCGCGGCGTCAACGTGCTGCAACTCGACCTGGAGGCCGGGCTGTCGGGTTTCGACACCGGCTCGTTCGACCGCGTGATCCTGTCGCAGACCCTGCAGGCCGTGCACAATACCGCATCGGTGCTGGGCGAGATGCTGCGCGTCGGGCGCGAAGGCATCGTGAGCTTCCCCAACTTCGGCTACTGGCGCAACCGCCTGCAGGTGCTGGGCGGGCGCATGCCGGTGTCGGGCGACCTGCCCTACGCATGGCACAACACGCCCAACGTGCACCTGTGCACGCTGCACGATTTCGAGCAGCTGTGCGCGAGCATGCAGGCCAGTGTGCTGGAGCGCCGCGTGCTGACGCGCGGTACGCGCGTCGAATGGCTGCCCAACCTGTTCGGCAGCCTGGCGATCTACCGGGTCACGCGCGCCCGCTAGCAGGTGCCGGCAGCGCCTCGGTGGCGGCGATCGGCACGCGCAGCCGCCACACCAGCAGCAGCCCTGGCAGACCGCTGGCCGCCGCGAAGGCGAAGAACAGCGGCCAGCCCCAGTCCTGCACCAGCACGCCGGCCAGCGGACCGGCGTTGATGCGCCCGAGCGCCGCCATCGCGGACAGCAGCGCGTACTGGGTGGCGCTGTAGCGCGCGCTGCACAGGCCCATCAGCAGCGTGGCGAAAGCGGCGGTACCCATGCCGGAGGCGAAGTTCTCGCTGCTCACGGCGGCGATCATCAGCGGCAGATCCGGTCCGCGCAGCGCCAGCACCACGAACAGCAGCGAGGTCGCCGACTGCAGCACGCCGAACAACAGCAGTGCGCGCACCAGTCCCAGGCGCGCCAGTCCGGCGCCTCCGGCCATGACCCCCAGCACCGAGGCGATCAGCGCCACCACCTTGTTGACCCAGCCCACCTGCTGCAGCGTGAATCCCGCGCCGCGCAGCAGGAAGGTGGTGGACAGCGCCAGCTGGAAGGCGTCGGAGATCTTGTAGAGCACCACCAGGGCCAGCATCAGCCAGGGCAGCGCATGACGGCCCATCAGGTCGCGCAGGGGACCGACGACCGCCTCGCGCAGGTCGCGCGGCGCCGCCCGCGCAGGGTCGGCGGCCGGCTCCGGCGCCCACAGGCTGAACAGCGGCAGCACCGCCATCAGCAGTGCCAGCACGGCGAGCACCGGCCGCCAGCCCAGGCTGGCGGCTGCGATCAGTGCCAGCGCACCGGACACCAGCATGCCCAGGCGATAGCCCAGGACCGCAGCGCCGGTGCCCAGGCCGCGTTCGTCCGGCAGCAGGATCTCGGTGCGCCAGCCGTCGATCACGGTGTCCTGGCTGGCCGACAGGAAAGCCACCAGCACCGCGAGCGCTGCCAGCCAGGGCAGGCCTTGCGGCAGCGGCACCACGGCCAGGCCCGCCACCGCGGCCGCCAGCGCCAGCTGCAGCAGCACCATCCAGCCGCGCCGACGCCCCAGCAGCGGCAGGCGATAGCGGTCGAGCAGCGGCGCCCACAGGAACTTCCAGGCATAGGGATAGCCGGCTGCCGAGAACCAGCCGATGGTCTTGAGGCTGAGCCCTTCGGTGGTGAGCCAGGCCTGCAGGGTGGCGCCGCTGAGCGCCAGTGGCAGACCGGAGGCAAAGCCGAGCAGCAGGGCGGCCAGGCAACGCCGGTTGAGGATGCGCCAGGCCGGCATCATGGGCAGCGCTGCGGCAAAGGTGGGAACATCGGACGGGCAGCTTTCGGCAATCGCGGTGGAGGCGCCCGGACGGGCAGCCGCCAGTGTGCACCGAGCGCACCCCGGCAGCCAGTGTGGCACCGCGTGTGCGTGCCCCGGCATCAATGCTGGCGCGCAGCACGGCGGGATTGCTAACATGTCCGGTCACCCACCACTTCCGGCAGAGGGCAGCGCGCATGCGCGCAATCAGGGCAGTTGACAGTCTGGTCGCTCGACTGGTCGCATTCACTGTGGTGGTGGTGCTGGTGGGCGGGGCAGCGCGCTACGCCCTGGGCGGCCGCACCGTGGGCGCTGCCGTGGAGCGCGTAGCGGCGACGCGCCAGCTGGCGCTGGCCAACTACGTGGCGGCGGACATCGACGGCAAACTGCAGCTGCGCCGGCGCCTGCTCGAGGCGCTGGCACGCGAGATCACGCCGGTACTGGACCAGCCGCACGAACTGCTGGAGGACTGGCTGGCCCAGCGGGCCGACCTGCTGCCCGCGTTTTCGCTGGGGCTGGCGCTGGTACCGATCGACGGTGTCGGCACGCTGGCCAACTTTCCACGTGACAACGGCCGCGAGAAGCTGAGCTACGGCGACCAGGACTGGTTCCTGGGCGCCGTGCAAAGCCGCGAGTTCGCCATCGGCCGGCCGCGGATCGGGCGCGCCAGCCACCAGCCGCAGGTCACGCTGGCGGTGCCGGTCAAGGATGCGTCAGGACATGTGCGCGCCGTGCTGGCCGGCGTGACGGCGCTGGATGCGCCGGGATTCCTGGACCTGGTCGACCACGACAGCATCAGCGGCGAAGGGTATTTCCGGCTGGTGTCGCCGCGCGATCGCATCTACGTGGCCGCCACCGAGCCGGAGCAGCGACTGCGGCCACTGCCCGCCCCCGGTGCGGATGCGCTGCAGGACCGCGCCATGCAGGGCTTCCGCGGCAATGCCACGACGGTCGATGCCGACGGCCAGACCGAATACGTGGCGATCGCCGGCGTGCCCACCGGCGGATGGTTCGTGGAAGCGCGCATGCCCACCGGCGCAGTGCTGGCGCCGCTGTACCAGCAGTTGCGCATCGCACTGCTGGCCACCGTGGGCGTGGGCGTCGTGGTCGTCGCCTTCCTGGCGATCTTCCTGCGCGGCGCCTTGCGGCCACTGCGCCAGGCCGCAGCGCAGATGCGTCAGATGGCGGACGGCCACACACCGCTGGAACGCCTGCCGATCCGCCGCGCCGACGAGGTCGGTGCCATCGTCGCGGACTTCAACTACCTGGTGGACAAGCTGCGCGCCAGCGAGGCGCGGCTGGCGGCGCTGGCGCACCAGGACCACCTGACCGGTCTGCCCAACCGGCGCGCCTTCCTGGATCTCGCGGCAGACGCGCTGCGCGAGGCCGGCCGCCAGGGCCGCTCGTGCGGCCTGCTGTTCGTGGACATCGACGGCTTCAAGCCGATCAACGACAGCCACAGCCACCTGGGGGGCGACGAAGTGCTGCGCCAGTTTGCCGCACGCCTGCGCAATTCGCTGCGCGACGCGGATCTGGTGACGCGTTTCGGCGGCGACGAGTTCATGGTCCTGCTCGACGGCGTCGAGGCCGGCGACGCACTGGCAACGCGCCTGGATGCGCTGGTGCAGCGGCTGTCCGCCAGCTACAGCCTGGAAGGCTGCCGCGTGAGCGTCGGCGCCAGCATCGGCGTCGCGATGTATCCGCGCGACGACCAGGATCTGGACCGCCTGGTCGCATTGGCTGACGCCGCCATGTACGAGGCCAAGCGCAACGGACGCAACCAGTGGCAGCTGGCGCGCGGGATGTTCGACGTCGGTTCCGCTCAAGTCCTGCGCCCTGTCGGCCGATAGAGCGGGTTTACAGGCACGCCGGCCAAGCCACCTTGAACCTCACGCGGGTCCAGGATTCCAGCCCCTTCAACCATTGCAGTGCACTGGTGGTCGACGGACGCTCGGAGTCCGCGCAACGCACCCTGCAACTGCTGCGGCAGCTGGGCATGGGCGAGGTGGTGCGTGCCGTGCGACCGCTCAATGCGCGCACGCTGCTCGAAACGCGCCCCTTCGACTACCTGTTCTGCGACTACGACTACGATGATTCGCCGGCCAACGGCCAGGACTTCATCGACGAGCTGCGCGAGGCGCAGGTGCTGCCCTACGGCACGGTGGTGTTCTTCGTGACCTCCGAGGCGAGCCGTGCCAAGGTTGCCGATGTCGCCGAGTCCGGCCTGGACCAGTATCTGCTGAAGCCCTTCACCGAGGCCTCGTTCACGCGCCGGGTGGAGGCCTCGCGGCTGCGCAAGCTGGCGCTGGCGCCGATCTTCGATGCCATGAATCGTGCGGATTTCGCGACCACGCTGGACTTGTGCGAGCAGGAGATCACCAAGAACGGCAAGTACTGGCTGGTCGCCGCGCACCTCGGCGCTGAAGCCTGCCTGCGCACACGCCGGCACGGGCGCGCACGGCAGCTGTACGAGGGCATCCTGGCCAGGAACGCCCTGCCCTGGGCGCGCCTGGGCCTGGCACGCGTGGAGGTCCAGCGTGGCGACCACGAGCGCGCCCAGCTGACCCTGGATGCCCTGATCACGGAACACCCTTCCTATGTCGATGCCTACGACGTGCTGGGCCGCAGCCAGATGGAGCGCGGCCAGCTCGACGCGGCACTTGGCAGCTTTGGCATGGCGGCCAGGCTCACCCCGACCTGCGTGCGCCGACTGCAGAAAGTGGCGCAGGCCGCCTTCCTGAGCCACGACAGCGAGGCCGCGGCAAGCGCACTGGCGCGTGCCGTCCACATCGGGCGCGACAGCCGCCTGCTGGACATGCAGTCGCTGCTACTGCTGTGCTTCACGGATTTCGATGAGCGGGCGCTGGCCCGGCTCGAGAACACCGCCGCGCTGCTGCGCACTGCCGCCGCCGACCAGCCGGGCAGCTACCGGCTGGCCCGCTTTGTCGACATCGCCGAAACGCTGCTGATGCTCGAGCAGGAGCATGAGGACGCCGCGCGCGCGGCTGTCCAGCGCATGTCGCTGCAGTTGCGCGACGGCGAATTCGATTTCGAAGCCGCCAGCAACTTCCTGTGCCTGCTGGACCGCTTCGACAGGTGCGGCTTGCACCTGCCGGAGGCGCGAGCGTGGGTGCTGGCCGCAGCGCTGCGCTTCTGCGTGTCGCGCGTGGCGGTCGAACTGCTGCGCAACTGTGCCCGTGTGGCGGCCTACTGCGCGACCATCGACGAGGCGGCGCTGGAAATCGCGACGCTGGCCAAGGCGGCAGTGGCGCGGCTGCTGGCCGGGGAGCGGCAGGCGGCCCTGGCTTCGCTGACGCTGGAGGGGGGGCGCACCCTCAATGGACGCCTGCTCGAGATCGCACAGAAGGTCTGCGAGCGCCACGCGGACCCGGCACTGATCGCGCTGCGCGACCAGGTGGCGGCGCTGCGCCTTGCCTGCTGCTCGCCCGCGCCTGCGTCCGCACTTCAGCTGCGACCGCAGGCGGCCGCCAGCTAGGGCGGATCGAGGTCCTCGAAGCGCACGTTCTGGATGGCGTAGGCACGCCAGTCGCGATAGTCGAAATGCCACCACTCGGCCGTGAACACGGTGTAACCCTCGGCCTCCATGCGATGCCGCAGCAGGTCGCGCCGCTCGCGCTGCGCGGCCGTACCGCCGGCATAGTCGGGATGCGCGCGTTCGCTGGCTTCGTCGTAGTCACTGGGCATCTGCACCGGACTGCCGTCCGCCAGCCGGTACAAGGACAGGTCCACCGCGCAGCCGCGATTGTGGCGCGAGCCCTGCGCCGGGTCGGCGACGAACCAGTGCTGCTCGGGCGGCACCGCATCCCAGAAAATCCGCGTCACGTACCACGGCCGATAGGCGTCGTGCACCAGCAGGCCGTAACCATCGGCCGCCAGCGCACGCTGGACACGCACCAGGGCCTCGGCCGCCGGGCGCTGCAGCCACGCGCGCGCCTGGCCGTATAGCGCGGCGCCGAGGAAGTTGCGCGTGCCGGCATAGCGGATGTCGAGGTGGATCGAGGGATCGAGCCGCACCAGTTCCACCAGATCGGGCGGCCGGAAGCTGCCCTGTTCGACCGGTGGCGTGGCCGCCAGCGCGATCGGCAGCAACTCGGCCACCGGTCGCACCGGCGTGATGCGAAAGTCGCCGGCGGCCGCCAGCAGCGGCAGCAGCAGCCCGATGACGCGGGCGGCCACGTGCAGCCGCCGGCGAAGCGCGTTCACGGCCGCCGGCCCCTGAAGCCGATCAGGCCTGGATGGTGGTGCCCAGCACGGTCAGGAAGCTGGCCAGCCAGCGCGGATGGGCGGGCCAGGCCGGCGCGGTGACCAGGTTGCCGTCGACATGCGCCTGGTCGACCGGAATGTCGGCGTAGTCACCGCCGGCAGCACGCACTTCGGGTGCACACGCCGGATAGGCACTGCACACGCGTCCGCGCAGCACGCCGGCAGCAGCCAGCAGTTGCGCGCCATGGCAGATCGCGGCGATCGGCTTGCCCGCATCGCTGAAATGACGCACCGCCGCCAGCACGGCCGGATCCAGACGCAGGTACTCGGGCGCGCGGCCACCGGGTATGACCAGCGCGTCGTAGTCCTCGGCCTTGATGGCAGCGAACTCGGCGTTGAGCGTGAAGTTGTGGCCGGGCTTTTCGCTGTAGGTCTGGTCGCCCTCGAAATCGTGGATTGCGGTACGGACCTGCTGGCCAGCCTTCTTCCCGGGGCAGACCGCGTGGACGGTGTGGCCGACCATCAGCAGCGCCTGGAAAGGCACCATGGTTTCGTAGTCTTCGGTGTAGTCGCCAGTGATCATCAGTATGCGCTTGCCGGACATGTTCGTGTTCCTCTCGCCAGGTACTCGGTTTGGAAAGGCGCGCCGTGACCGCCGCCACGGCGCCGCCGCCGTGGCCAAGTGTGCGCCGCTCGCCGTGCGCTTGCCACCGCTGCGCGCGAAGCCCCGGCGGGACTAGAGCAGCACGCGCTCGATGCCGCCGCGGTTGGCCGTGGCGACGAATTCGGCCATCCAGTTGTCACCCAGCAGATGCTTCGCCATCTCGACCACGATGTAGTCGGCCTGGGTGGCGGAGTCGCCGTCGAAGCGTGACAGGCCCTGCAGGCAGGACGGACACGAGGTCAGCACCTTGACCGGCCCGGCGAAGCCGTCCCGGCGCAGTGCGTCGGCCCCCGCGCGCATCTGTTCCTCCTTGCGGAAGCGCACCTGGGTGGAGATGTCCGGGCGGCTCACGGCCAGGGTGCCCGATTCGCCACAGCAACGCTCGTTGAGCGTCACCGGCACGCCCATCAGCTGGTTGACCACCTTGAGCGGCGCGTGCGTCTTCATCGGGCTGTGGCAGGGGTCGTGGTACATGTAGCGCGTACCCGTGACGCCTTCCAGCGCAATGCCTTTCTCGAGCAGGTATTCGTGGATGTCGAGCAGGCGGCAGCCCGGGAAGATGCGGTCGAACTGGTACTGCTCGAGCTGGTCCATGCAGGTGCCGCAGGACACGATGACGGTCTTGATGTCGAGGTAGTTGAGCGTGTTGGCAACACGGTGGAACAGCACGCGGTTGTCGGTGATGATCTTCTGGCCGGCATCCTCGTTACCGGCGGCAGACTGCGGATAGCCGCAGCACAGGTAGCCCGGCGGCAGCACCACCTGGGCACCGATCGAGTAGAGCATGGCCTGGGTCGCCAGGCCGACCTGCCCGAACAGGCGCTCCGAGCCGCAGCCCGGGAAGTAGAACACGGCGTCGGATTCGTCGTTCACTTTGGCCGGGTCGCGCACGATGGGCACGATGCGACTGTCCTCGATGTCGAGCAGCGCGCGCGAGGTGCGCTTGGGCAGATTGCCCGGCATCGGCTTGCTGATGAAGTGGATCACCTGCTGCTTGAGCGGTGGCCGCCCGAGCGTCGCCGGCGGCGTGCGCGTGACGCCAAGCAGGCCGAGCCGCTTCGCCAGGCGCGAGGCCAGGCGCTGCGCGGCATAGCCCCAGCCGATCATGGCCGTGCGCAATAGACGGATCGTGGCCGGATCGGTGGCGGTCAGGAACAGCATCGCGGCACTCGTGCCGGGATTGAAGTGGCGCTTGCCCTGCTTGCGCAGGAAGTTGCGCATGGCGATCGACACCGCACCGAAGTCGATGTCCACCGGACAGGGGTTGAGGCACTTGTGGCACACCGTGCAATGGTCGCCAACGTCGCCGAATTCCTCGAAGTGGCGCAGCGAGATGCCGCGCCGGGTCTGCTCCTCGTAGAGGAAGGCCTCGGTGAGCAGGCTGGTGGCGAGGATCTTGTTGCGCGGACTGTAGAGCAGGTTGGCGCGCGGCACGTGGGTGGCGCACACCGGCTTGCACTTGCCGCAGCGCAGGCAGTCCTTGATCGAATCGCTGATGCCGCCGATCTCGCTCTGCTCCAGGATCAGGCTCTCCGCACCGAGCAGGCTGAAGCTCGGCGTATAGGCGTCGTGCAGATCGGCACCGGGCAGCAGCTTGCCGCGGTTGAAGCGGCCTTCCGGGTCGACGCGCTGCTTGTAGGCGACGAAACTGTCGATCTCGCCGGGCTCGAGGTACTCGAACTTGGTGATGCCGATGCCATGTTCCCCGGAGATCACGCCGTCCAGGTCGCGCGCCAGGCGCATGATGCGTGCCACCGCGGCATTGGCCTGGTGCAGCATGTCGTAGTCGTCGGAATTGACCGGGATGTTGGTGTGCACATTGCCGTCGCCGGCGTGCATGTGCAGCGCGACGAACACCCGGCTCTTGAGCACGCGCGCGTGGGTCGCGCGCACCGCGTCGAGCGCCGCGGCGCACGCTCGTCCGCTGAAGATGGCTTCGAGGGGCTCGAGCACCTCGCGCTTCCACGAGATGCGCAGCGAGCGGTCCTGGACGCGATGGAACAGCAGCGACGAGGCGCCGCCGTCGACCGGCGTCTCGCCGGCGGGGTATGGCTCGAGCGCCGCCCCCAGCTGTTGGAGCGCGCCGCGCGCGGCCGCCATCGGCTGGTCGAGATGATCCAGCACATAGCGCCAGCGCGCACGCGCGGCGTGCACCACGGCCAGCGCCTGCTCGGGCCGGTTGCCATAGCGCTCGGCGGCCGACAGCTCCTCGGCGTCGCGCGGCAGCGGCAGCTCGGCGGACAGCAGCGCTTCGACCTCATCGAGCATGCGCAGCTTGTTGACGCACGACAGCTCGATGTTGATGCGTTCGATGCCGTCGGTGTAGTCACCCAGGCGGTCGAGCGGAATCACCACGTCTTCGTTGATCTTGAAGGCGTTGGTGTGGCGCGCGATGGCGGCCGTGCGCGAGCGGTCGAGCCAGAACTTGCGGCGCGTCTCGGGACTCACCGCCACGAAACCCTCGCCGTCGCGCCGGTTGGCGATGCGCACCACTTCGGATGCCGCGGCGGCAGCGGCGTCCTCGTCATCGGAGGCGATGTCGGCCAGCAGCACCATCTTGGGCCGCCCGCTCTTGCGCGCCTTGGTGGCATAGCCGACCGCGCGCAGGTAGCGCTCGTCGAGGTGCTCCAGGCCGGCCAGCAGCGCGGCGGGGTGGGCATCGAGGAAGTTCTTGATCTCGACGATCGACGGGACCGCCCGGCGCGCCTGCCCGAAGAACTCCAGGCAGACGGTGCGCACGTGGGTCGGCATGCGATGCAGGATGAAGCGCGCCGAGGTGATGATGCCGTCGCAGCCTTCCTTCTGGATGCCCGGCAGCCCGGACAGGAACTTGTCGGTGACGTCCTTGCCCAGGCCGCGCTTGCGGAAGCGCTCGCCGGGAATCTCCAGGATTTCGCGGCTCCGGACCGTGGTGCCGTCGTCGGCCAGATGGGTGATCTGGAAGCGCGCCAGCGCGGCATCGTGGATCTTGCCCAGGTTGTGCCCGAGGCGTTCCACTTCCAGCCAGCCGGCGTCGGGCGTCACCATGCGCCAGGAAGCGAGGTTGTCGAGCGCGGTGCCCCACAGCACGGCCTTCTTGCCGCCAGCGTTCATCGCCACGTTGCCGCCGATGCAGGAGGCATCCGCCGAGGTAGGATCGACCGCGAACACCAGTCCGCCGGCCTCGGCCGCCTCCATCACGCGGCGCGTCACCACGCCGGCGCCGCAGCGGATGGTGGCGACCTCGCCTTCCAGGCCCGGCAGGCACTGGCGCACGATGG
>JAGWIJ010000108.1 GCA_028873535.1 Pseudomonadota bacterium | reverse complement strand
CCGCGATGTCGGCCAGGTTGCCCTGCTGCTGTGCGATCAGGCGCGGCGAATCGGCCAGGCGCGCCAGCGCCAGTGCGGTGCTGCCGGCGCGCCAGGCGGCCGCGAGGTCACCGCGACGTTCGGCGGCAATCTGCACGCAGATCTGCAACCGCGATTCGATGGCCGGCAGCCCGGTGGAGCGCGCCAGCTGGAGCGCGGCCGCCAACTGCTGGTGGGCGCGCGCCGCATCGCCCTGCTCACCGAGCACGTTGGCCATCATGCCGCGGCTCAGGGCCTCGCGTGGACGGTCGCCCTTCGACGCTGCCAGATCGGCTGCCGCCTGGGCATACTCGAACGCGACGTGGCTCTGGCCACGCATGGCCTCGTGGCGGGCCAGCAGCTTCAACGCGTGCCAGCTGGAGCGATAGTCGCAGCCAGCCGCCTCCGGGCAGTTCAGGCGATAGATCTCGAGCGCGGCTGCGCCAGCCTTCATGACTGCGTCGCCGTCGCCGTCGGCATCCGCCCTGGTCGCCCTCACCAGTTCGATGTCAGCCTTGGAAAGCGGGTCGGCATCGAGCCGGGCCAGGGCCGACATGACCTCGGCCGTATCCGCCGCGTGCGCGCTGGCGGCCGCCACCAGACCGCGCCCGAGCAGCAGCATGCGCGTGCGTCCGGCGCCGGCCGGGAAGCGCGTCGCGAGCGCGTCGAGGGCGCGCAGCGCCTCGACCGGATGGTCCCAGCCGCGCTCGACCTGTTCGTCGACGGCCTCCGGCAGCGCGGCGCTGACTTCGGCGCGCGCCAAGGCGGGCACCAGCAGCAGCCACAGTGCGCCGGCCAGCCAGCCGCAGCGTGGCGTCAGGCCCTTCACGCGACGCCCCCCTGGTGTTGCACCGGACCGATCAGCTGGTCGATTTCGATATCGCCGCCACGCCAGGCGCTGAGCATGTCCTCGGGAGCACAGCCCTCCGGCAGGCCGGCATGAGGCGAGAAACGCAGCACGCCGCAGGCGCGATTGCGTCCCTGCGACTTGGCGCAATACATGGCCTGGTCGACCAGGTCGACGGCATGCTCCCAGGCCAGGGGGCCGCGCGGGTGGTCGATGGGGAAGCTGGCAAAGCCGATCGAGGCGGTTACCGGGATGCGCAGCGCGCCGACCGGCACCGGAACGCTGCCGATGGCCTGCAGCAGGCGCTCGGCGAGCTGGCGCACCTGTTCGCCCGGCATCTCCTGGATCGCGACCAGGAACTCCTCGCCGCCCCAGCGCACCGCCAGGTCCTGTTCGCGCAGGGCCTGACGCAGACGTGCAGCGACCTCGATCAGCACGGCGTCGCCGGCCGCGTGTCCGTGCTCGTCGTTGACGGCCTTGAAGTGGTCGAGGTCGACCAGGATCAAGGCACCGCTGAAGGATACGCCGTCATTGCCGCGCAGCGCCATCAGCGCACGGAAATGCCGGCGGTTGGCGAGTCCGGTCAGCGGATCGCTTTCGGACGCCTGCTGCAGCCTGGCATTGGTGGTCTGCAGCTCGCTGTTGTTGCGCCGCATCCGGCGCAACAGCTCCACCACCACGCCCAGCAGCAGCACCACCGCCGCCAGCGCGACCATCCAGACGCGCATCTGCAGCGCGTGCGCCGTCAGCTGGGCCTCCTTGAGTCCGGTCTCGGTGCGCAGCAGTGCCAGCGCGTTCTGACGCCGCTCGGCATCGAAGCTCTCCTCGAGCTCGAGCACGGCCTGCTGCTGCTCATGCCGGAAGCTGTCGTCGGACAGGCGGCGGTACTCGCGCAGCGCCGTCCACGCCTCATCCAGTCGCCCCACGCGCTCGAGGGTGTCGCCCAGTTCGTGCTGGATGTCGAGCAGGAAGCCGATGGCGCCCGAACGCTCATCCTCGGCCAGCGCCTGCCGGACCATGCCGATGCCCTCGTCATGACGGCCCAGCAGGATCAGTGCAAAACCGGCGTTGGACAGCGCCACCGACTCGCTGTCGGCGTAGTGCACTTCCCGCGCCAGCGGCAGGGCCTCGCGCGCGACGGTGAGTGCCGTCGCGTAGTCGTGCACGCGCAGGTAGTGGTCCGACAGATTGGCGAGCGCCAGCACGGCAACACGCTTGTCGCCGCCCAGACGCGCCAGGCGGATGGCGTCGCGGGTGGCGCGCAGGTCCTCATCATCGCGTCCGAGGTCGCTCATCAGCTGGGAACGCATCATCGCGGCCTGGGCTTCGGCCAGGAAATCAGCGCCGGCGCGCGCAATGGCGGTGGCCGCCTCCGCGGTGGCCAGCGCCTGCTCGGGCTGCTGCGCGCGCCACAGCGAATAGGCCAGGTCGACGCGCGTAGTGGCGCGCTGCCAGGCCACATCGGTCCGATCGCTCAGACGCACTGAGGTCTGGCTCCACGCGACGGCTTCATCGAAACGGCCGATCCCCTGCTTGACCCGGATCCATTCATGCAGGAGCGGCAGGCGCAGACTGTCCGGCGCGTCCGACGGAATACGATCCCAGGCTTGCGCCAGCAAGTGGTCACCGCGGCTGAGCGGGCCACGGCGCAAGGCCGCGATGGCGCGCAGCATGCCGGCCATCGACGCCGCCAGCGGGTCGCCGCGCCGGCCTTGGACATCCAGCGCCATGGCGGCACGTTCCAGGCAGGCATCATCCGGCAGGCGATTGCACATCTGCCCTTCGAAGACCAGGGCTGCCACGCGATCCTGGCCGGACAGGGTCGGGATGAGGTTTTCCAGCTTTTCGATCGCGACTTCGGGCTGACCGCGCAGCGTGCGCTGCAATTCGGCGACCGTCGCAGCGCCGGGCGAAACGGCGGGTTCCACCGGCGGGCCGGCGCCAGCCAGGGCCAGCCGCAAGGTGAACGCCGCCCCCACAGCGAAGGCAAGCCGGATGCCGCGGCCCGCCGTGGTGCGGCGTCCTTGAGGATTGCTCGACAGTTCTGCACGAACAGCTGGCATCGACTCGGCGCGGCGCGGTTGTAAACACTCGATATTGCCGGTCCGGCGCCGCTGGATACAACATTTTGGCGCCCGGAAAGCGACAGTTTACCAGCCTCCCGGCACCACCGGCGCCCGCGCCGCCGGGACGTCCTCAAATGGGGACGTCCCGCGCCGATGTCGCTTCAGCTCACCCGGACCTCCACGCGTCGCGGCAGCGCATGGGCAGCCTTCGGGATGCGCAGGCGCAGCACGCCCTGCTGGAGATCGGCCGCGACGTGCTCGCCATCGAGTTCCTGTGACAGCGAGAACACCCGGCGGAAGCGCGGTACTTCGATTTCACGATGGACCGGCGTCAAGCCCTCGATACCCTCCAGCACGACCTCGCCTTCGATGGTGAGGGTGCCCGACTCGACGGTCAGATTGAGGCGCTCCCTGGGCACGCCCGGCAGATCCGCGTAGAGCGTGATGCCCTCGGCGTCCTCGACCACATCGACGGCCGGTACCAGCGCCGCCTCCCTTTCGCGCGCCGCGGCGCGCACCTGACTGGACTCGTTCATGAAGGACTCCCTATTGGACGGTGATGCGTCGCGACTGGGCTGCAGCGCGGCGCGGAACGTGGACATGCAGCACGCCGTCGCGATAGTGCGCACTGATGCCGGCCGCATCGATGTCGTCGGGCAGGTTGAGTACGCGCCGGAACGGGCCTTCAAAGCGCTCGCCGATGTGGACAGTGGCCTTGTCGGGTGCCAGCGCAGCGGGCCGGTTGCCGGCCAGCGTCAGCACACCCTTGTCGAGCTGGACTTCCAGCGACGCTGGGTCGAGCCCGGGTGCGAACACGTGGATCTCGAGCGAGGTCGGGGTGGACGACAGGTTGATGGCGGGAAAGCCGCGACCGCGGCCGCGGATGCTGGGTGACAACTCGAACGCCTGCTGCAGGCCGCGCTGCAGACGGTCGAGTTCCGCGAACACGTCGCGGGAGAACGCTGAACGGTACATGATGCGTGCAACCTCCAACTGACAGGACTGGCGCGCCTGCGCCGACGCTTCCAAACTGGGGATGCCGGCGTTCCGATTCAAGAACTTGTATTCGCCGACGGGCGCCTCCATATGGCCGCGCCGGCCAGCCGCTGCCGGCCGCCACGCTTGACGACCGCCGCCGGATGGGCGATACAGCGGCGTGTCCGACCGCCCTGATCTCCCGACCTCCGCCGCCGGCGCGGACCTGCTGTTGCTGTCGTGCGCCGCCTTCGCGAGCGCTCTCGCGCTGCGCTTGTGTGACCCGATGCTGCCGGCGCTGGCCGCCGAGTTTCAAATCAGCCTGGGCCGCGCAGCGCTCGTGGTGACTGCCGCCGGCGTCGCGTATGGCTGCTGCCAGTTGCTGTTCGGCCCGCTGGGCGACCGCCATGGCAAGTTCCGCGTGCTGGCCTGGGCCTGCCTGGCGTCGACCATCGGCGCCGCCGGCAGCGCGCTCAGCGACAGCTTCGCGACGCTGGCACTGGCACGCGTGTGCACCGGCGCCACCACGGCGGCGCTGATCCCGCTGTCAATGGCCTGGATCGGCGACAACGTCGGCGTGCGCGAACGCCAGGCGACCCTGGCGCGCTTCCTGTCGGGCCAGGTGATCGGCCTGCTGTCCGGGCAGGTCTTGGGCGGCTTTTTTGCCGACCATTTCGGCTGGCGCTGGGGTTTCGCGGTGCTGGCCGCAATCTACCTTGCGGTGGGACTGCTGCTGCTGCGCGCCATGGCTCGCCGGCCGCATCTGGGACGCAGCGGCGAATCCGCCGGCGGCCGCAGCCGCCTGCGCGCCGTGCTGGCGCTTCCGGCCGCGCGCTTCGTGGTGACCGCCGTGTATTTCGAGGCGGTGGCCGTGTTCGGCGCCCTCGCCTTCGCACCGGCCTTCCTTCACCATCGCTTCGGACTCAGCCTGTTCCACTCCGGACTGGCGGTCGGCACCTTCGGTCTCGGCGGGCTGAGCTATACGCTGCTGGCGCCGTGGTGGGTACGCCGCCTGGGACCGCGCCGCCTGGCGCAGAGCGGCTCGCTGCTGCTCGCGCTGGCCTTCGTGACCCTGGTCGTGGCGCCGGTGTGGCCGCTGGGCATGGCGGCCTGCGCCCTGGCAGGGCTGGGCTTCTACCAGCTGCATAACACGCTGCAGACGCTGGCCACCCAGATGGCACCGGCAGCGCGCGGCACGGCGGTGTCGCTGTTTGCTTCATTTTTCTTCATCGGCCAGGCCAGCGGCGCCGCGCTGAGTGGCGTGCTGGTCGACCACGTCGGTGCAGCGGCGCTGTTCTGGCTCGCCGCGCTGCCGCTGCCGCTGGTCGGCGCTGCCGTCGCGCGGCACCTGCGCACCGGCAGTCCGGGCTGAGGCGGCAGGCGGCGCGGAACCATGGCAAGCTAGCGTTTCGCACTCCCGAACACGGACACCGGACACCACCATGGATGCCGAACAGCTGCGGGCGGCGCAGGCGCCGCTCAAGAAGACCTATTGCGAAGACCCTGCAAGCGCGCAGCTCACCCTGACGGCGCGCGGCCGACTGCTGGCCGATCGGCCTGCCGTCACCATCGAAACCGGCCACGGCCGCGTCACGGCGGGTCTGCACCCGGCCGCCGGCGGCGACGGCAGCGACGCGTGCTCAGGCGACATGCTGCTCGAGGCGCTGGCGTCCTGCGCCGGCGTGACGCTCAAGGCAGTGGCGACGGCAATGGGCATCGCCATCCGCAGCGGCAGCGTCAGCGCCGAAGGCGACATGGACTTCCGCGGCACGCTGGGTGTGGACAAGGAGGTCGCGGTCGGCTTCCAGCGCATCCGCCTCAGCTTCCGCCTGGACACCGACGCCAGCGACGAGCAGCTCGACACCCTGCTGCGCCTGTCGGAACGCTACTGCGTGGTGTTCCAGACCTTGCGCCAGCCGCCCGTGCTCAGCCTGAGCCGGGAGCGCGCATGAGCCCGCCCGCCGGCGCCAGCGGCGCCACCCTGGCGGCGCAGGGACTGGCCGCACCCGCAGCGCCGTTCGGCGAGGTGATCCCGCCGATCCACATGGCGACCACCTATG
Organism: Pseudomonadota bacterium; assembly: GCA_028873535.1. Lineage (GTDB taxonomy): Bacteria > Pseudomonadota > Gammaproteobacteria > Burkholderiales > Ferrovaceae > CAIVHB01. Next base: position 5,629 of record JAGWIJ010000108.1, on the reverse strand, counting down.
CGCGCGCCCCCGACGGCAGCCTGCCGGGCGGCCGCGTGTACAGCCGCGACCAGAATCCGGCCTACGACGCTCCGGAAGCGCTGCTGGCCGCGCTGGAAGGCGGCGTCGAAGCGCTGCTGTTCGCCTCCGGCATGGCCGCTGCCAGCGCCGTCCTGCAGGCCCTGGTACCCGGCGAGCGCGTGTTGGCGCCGCGCGCCATGTACTGGGGCTGGCGCAAGCACCTGCAGGAGTTCTGCGCGCGCTGGGGCCTGCCACTGGCCTGGTACGACAACACCGACCGCGAGCAGCTCGCCGCACGCCTGGCCGAGGCGCCGACGCGCCTGCTGTGGATCGAGACGCCGGCCAACCCGACCTGGGAAATCACCGATCTCGAGCATGCCATCGCCGCGGCAGCGCGCCACGGCACGCGCGTGGTGGTCGACTCGACGTGCGCCACCCCGGTGCTGACGCGGCCGCTGGCACTGGGCGCGGACCTGGTCATGCACTCGGCCAGCAAGTACCTCAACGGACACTCCGACGTGGTCGCCGGGGCGCTGGTGGCGCGCCGGTCCGACGCGCTCTGGCACGCCATCCGTGCCGTGCGTGCCCAGGGCGGCGCCGTGGCCGGCCCGTTCGAATCCTGGCTGCTGCAGCGTGGCATGCGCACGCTGTTCCTGCGTGTGCACGCGGCATCGGCCAACGCGCTGGCGCTGGCGCAGTGGCTGGAGCGCCAGCCCGGCGTGGCAGCCGTGGCCTATCCCGGCCTGGCCAGCCACGCCGGCCACGCCGTGGCGGCGCGCCAGATGCAAGGCGGTTTCGGCGGCATGCTGTCGGTGCGCATCGCCGGTGGTGCAGCGGCAGCCGATGCCGTCGCCAGCCGGCTGCGCCTGTTCCGCCGCGCCACTTCGCTGGGATCGACCGAAAGCCTGGTCGAGCACCGCGCCCCGGTCGAGGGTCCGGGCAGCCTGTGTCCGCCGGACCTGCTGCGGCTGTCGGTCGGCATCGAGGCGATCGACGACCTGATCGGCGACTTCGCCGCCGCGCTGGCCGGGGCAGGCACATGAGCGGCGCACCGCAAGACGCGACGCCAGCCGCCGTGCTGGCCGACGACGTGCCGTCGCTGCGCCGCATCCTGGCGCAGACGCGCACCATCGCTGTGGTCGGCCTGTCGGCCGACTGGTTCCGGCCCTCGCACTTCGTCGCAAAGTACCTGCAGGAACACGGCTACCGCATCATCCCGGTCAACCCGCGCTACACCGAGATCCTGGGCGAGCGCTGCCATCCGGACCTGGCCTCGATCGCCGGGCCGGTCGACATGGTCGACGTGTTCCGCAAGCCCGCCGACGCGCCCGCGGTCGCGCGCGAAGCCGTGGCCATCGGCGCGCGCACGCTGTGGCTGCAGATCGGCGTGGTCAGCCCGGAGGCCGTGGCGATCGCGCAGCAGGGCGGCCTCGAGGTGGTGATGGACCGCTGCGTCAAGATCGAACACGCGCGCCTGTCCGGCGGCCTGAACTGGTTCGGTGTCAATACCGGACTGGTGTCGGCGCGCCGGCCGCGCTGAACCGCGAGGACCACTGCCATGGCCGACCGCAAGTTCGGATTCGACACCCTGTGCCTGCATGCCGGGCATATCCCGGATGCCGCCACCGGCGCGCGCGCCGTCCCGATCTACCAGACCACCTCGTTCGTGTTCGACAGCCCGGATCACGCCGCCTCGCTGTTCAATCTGCAGACCTTCGGCAACGTGTACTCGCGGCTGTCCAACCCGACCGTGGCAGTGCTCGAAGAGCGCGTCGCGGCACTCGAAGGCGGGCGTGCCGCGCTGGCCACCGGCAGCGGCATGGCGGCGCAGATGATCGCGCTGCTCAACCTCTGCGAGGCCGGCGACGAGATCGTGTCGGCGGGCACGCTGTATGGCGGCACCCACACCCAGCTGGGCGTGAACTTCGCCAGACTGGGCATCCGCACGCACTTCGTCGACGCCGACGATCCCGAGAATTTCGCGCGCGCGATCACGCCACGCACCAGGGCGCTGTTCGCCGAAACCCTGGGCAATCCCTCGCTCAATGTGCTCGACATCGCGGCCGTGGCCGCCATTGCCGATCAGGCCGGCATTCCGCTGTTCATCGACAACACCATGGCCAGCCCCTGGCTGTGCCGGCCTTTCGACTGGGGCGCCGCGGTGGTGCTGCATTCGGCCACCAAGTTCCTGGGCGGCCACGGCACCACCATGGCCGGCGTGATCGTCGAATCTGGGCGCTTCCCCTGGGATAACGGCCGCTTTCCGGGCATGACCGAGCCCTCGCCGGGCTACCACGGCGTGCGCTTTTTCGAGACCTTCGGCGACTTCGGCTTCACCATGAAGTGCCGCATGGAGGGCATGCGCACCTTTGGTCCGGTGCTGGCGCCGCTCAGCGCCTTCCTGATCCTGCAGGGCATCGAGACCCTGCCGCTGCGCATGGAACGCCACTGCGCCAGCGCACTGGCATTGGCGCGCTGGCTGCGCACGCACCCCAAGGTGGCCTGGGTCAACTATCCAGGACTCGAGGACAACCGCTACCACGCGCTGGCGCAGCGCTACCTGCCGCGCGGCGCCGGTGCGCTGCTCACGTTCGGCGTGCGCGGCGGCGCCGCAGCCGGTGCGCGCTTCATCGAGAGCGTGCAGATGCTCTCGCACCTGGCCAACATCGGCGACGCACGCACCCTGGTCATCCACCCGGCCTCGACGACGCACCGCCAGCTCAGCGAAGCCGAGCAGGCGGCAGCGGGCGTGCCGCCCGACCTGATCCGGCTGTCGGTAGGGCTGGAAACGCTGGAGGACATCCAGTGGGACATCGACCAGGCACTGGCGCGGACCTGAGCGGCCGCCACTTCGACGTGGCGTGCGTGGGCTGCGGTCCGGCCGGCAACCTCAGCGCCTGGCTGCTGGCGCGCGCCGGCCATTCGGTGCTGTTGCTCGACCGCGCTGCGCTGCCACGCCAGAAGACCTGCGGCGGCGGCCTGTCGGCGCGTGCGCTGGCGCTGCTTCCCTTCCCCGTCGATGCGGTGGTCCACCGCCACATGCAGGGCGCACGCCTGAGCCTGGCGGGCCGGCTGCTGGCGGATATCGACAGCGCGGCCATCGGCGCCATGATCGAGCGCGCGGAGTTCGACCGCTTCATGAGCCTGCAAGCGCAGGCCGCCGGCGCCGAACTGTGGCCGCAGACGGCGCTCGAGGACTTCAGCCAGGACGCCGAGCGCGTGCAACTGCGCACCAGCCGCGGTAACTGCAGTGCGCGCCTGCTGATCGGCGCCGATGGCGCCCACAGCCCCATCCGGCGCCGCCTGTTCGCCCGCTGGAAACCGCGCTGGGCCTTCGGCATCGAAGCGCGCTTCAGCTGGCCTGCGGCAGGGCCGGCGCAGGCGCTGCCGCTCGACCGCGCACTGTTCGACTTCGCGGCGCTGCGCCAGGGCTACGGCTGGATCTTCCCCAAGCGCGACCATTTCAATGTCGGCGTCTACCGCCTGCACAAGACCGCTGCCACCAGCGGCCTGCGCGCGCAACTGGCACGCTTCGCCGGCCTGCACGGTGGGCTTTCCGCCTGCCAGCCCGACGCCGCGGTCGGCCACCCGATCCCGCTGTCGACCGGCAGGCAGCCGGTGGCACTCGGACGCGTCGTGCTGGTCGGCGATGCTGCCGGCCTGGGCGAAGCCTTCCTGGGCGAGGGCATCGCCTTTGCACTCGACAGTGCGACACGCGCGGCTGCCTGGGCTTCGCACGCACTGCTGCGCAACGCTGCGCCTTCGGCCAGTGCCTACCGGCGCGCGCTCGCCCCCCTGATCAGCGAACTGCACTATTCGCTGCGCATCGCGCAGCTGCTCTACCGCCTGCCACAGCCGATCCTGCAAGGCACAGCCGCCCACCCTGCCGTCCAGCGCCTGGTGATCGATCTGCTGCGTGGCCAGCGCAGCTACCGCTCCACCTTCTGGGCGCTGCTGTGGCGCGTGCCATCGATCATGCTCGGCCGTCGGGCGCCAGCGCAGGCGCATTGACACCCTGGCGCGGCCGCGGGTAGCGTGGCCCATCAAGGGACACGCAAGCACAACGCAGGAGATTTCCACACTTGGACGCACCGCTGCCTGCCGCAATCGAAGTCGAAACCCTGCAGTCCTGGCGCGAGCAGGGCCTCCGCCATGCCCTGCTCGACGTGCGCGAGCCGCGTGAAGTCGCGGCCTGCGCCGTGGACGGCGCGCTGCTCGTTCCAATGCAGGAGATTCCGCAGCGCCTGCGCGAACTGCCGCAGGACCTGCCGCTGGTGGTGATGTGCCACCATGGCATGCGCAGCCGCATGGTGGTGCAATACCTCAAGGCCCAGGGTTTCGACCAGGTGATCAACCTCGACGGCGGCATCGATGCCTGGGCAGCGCGCATCGCGCCCGGCATGGCGCGCTACTGAGGCATCATGCCGCTGCGCATCGCTGCCTTCGACAACAGCTACGCCCGCTTGCCGGCGCGCTTCCACGCGGTCCAGGCGCCGGTGCGGGTAGCCTCACCGCGTCTGGTTGCGCTCAACCGCGCGCTGGCGGCGGAGCTCGGGCTGGCGCTGGAGGGTCTGGACGACGCCGGCGCGGCCGCGCTGTTCAGCGGCCAGGACATTCCGGAGGGGGCGGAACCGCTGGCGCTCGCCTATGCCGGCCATCAGTTCGGCCATTTCGTGCCCCAGCTCGGCGACGGCCGTGCCGTGCTGCTGGGCGAAGTGATCGACCGCTTCGGCCGACGGCGCGACATCCAGTTCAAGGGCAGCGGCCGGACCCCCTTTTCGCGGCGCGGCGACGGACGCGCCGCGCTGGGCCCGGTGCTGCGCGAATACCTGCTGGCCGAGGCCATGCACGCGCTCGGCATTCCCACCGCGCGCGCGCTGGCCGCCGTGCGCACCGGCGAGACGGTGCTGCGCGAGGGCCCCCTGCCCGGCGCCATCCTGACGCGCGTGGCCGCCAGTCACGTGCGTGTCGGCACCTTCGAGTACTTCGCCGCACGCGATGACCGCGAAGGCCTGCGCCTGCTGCTCGAGCATGTGCTGGCGCGCCACGATCCGGCAGCCGCCGCGGCGCCCAACCCGGCGCTCGCGCTGCTCGAAGGCAGCATCGAGCGCCAGGCGCAGCTGATCGCGCGCTGGATGCTGGTGGGCTTCGTGCATGGCGTGATGAACACCGACAACATGACGCTCTCCGGCGAGACCATCGACTACGGTCCCTGTGCCTTCCTCGAGCACTACAATCCCGGCGCCGTGTTCAGCGGCATCGACCGCGGCGGCCGCTATGCCTTCGACCAGCAGCCCGCTGTCGCCCACTGGAACCTGTCGCAACTGGCCGGCACCCTGCTGCCACTGCTCGACGAGGACGCGGAAGCGGCGATCGCACTCGCGCGCGAGGCACTGGCGCGCTTCCCGGCTGCCTGTGCGGGCCACTGGCTGCGCGGCATGCGCGCCAAGCTGGGCATGGACAGCGAGGAAGCCGACGACGCGACGCTGATCGACGACTGGCTGGCGCTGCTGCAGGACGGCCAGGCCGATTTCACGCTGGCCTTCCGCCGGCTGGGCGACTGCGCGGCGGATGCCGCGGCCGACCAGCAGCTGGCCACGCTGTTCGCCGAGCCTGCCGAGCCTGCCGC
>JAGWIJ010000107.1 GCA_028873535.1 Pseudomonadota bacterium | reverse complement strand
GACAAGACCCATGTGGTGCAGGCACGCATCTACCTGGCCTCGGTCGGCGACTACATCGCCATGAATTCGGTCTGGGACGACTGGGTGCCGCCCGGCCATACGCCGGCGCGTGCCACCATCGGCGCACGCCTGATCAATTCCGAGTACAAGATCGAGATCGAATGCGTGGCCGCGATCGGCCCTCACCTGACGGACCGCGGCATGGCGCCGCTGCCGCGCAGCTGATTCAGGCTGGTACTTCGCCGCATCTGGCGGCGGCAGCCAGCGGGATCCGCACCGTGACGCGCAGACCGCTGCGCGCGGCGGTGTCGCTGAAGTCCAGCCTGACCTCGGCGCCGATGCGCTCGGCGATCGTCTGGACGATGGACAGGCCGAGGCCGGAGCCGGCTTGCGCGCTGCCCAGCGTGCGGTAGAAGGGGTCGAACACGCGCTGGCGTTCGGCTTCGGCGATGCCCGGACCGCTGTCCGTGACGCTCAGCAGGGCATGGTCCGCAGTGGTGCGCAGCGCGAGGTCGACGCGCCCACCTGCGGGGGTGTAGCGGATGGCGTTGTCGACCAGATTGCGAACCATGGCCGTGAGGTCGAATTCGCTCACCCACAGGTGCGCGTCTTCACTGCCCTCGACCCCGATGTCGATCTGCCGCGCCTCGGCCAGCGGCACCAGATCCTCCAGCACACGCCGGTAGACGGCCTGCACCGATACGGCTGCGGCGGGCAGGGCGGCGGGCGACTGCACCCGAGCCAGGGTCAGCAACTGATCGAGCAGCGCGCGGCCGCGCGCGATGCCCTGTTGCAGCACCTGCAGCCGTTCGCGCGCCGGATCGGACATGTCCGCCTGTGCCAGCCGTTCCGCCTGCAGCGACAGCGCGGTCAGCGGTGTCCGCAATTCGTGCGCGGCATCGGCAACGAAGCGCCGCTGCACGGCCATCGCCTGGCCCACGCGCGCGAGCAGGCGGTTGATCGCCACGGCAAAAGGACGCACTTCGGTGGGCAGTTGGCGTACTTCAACCGGATGCAGTTCCTGATCGGCGCGCTGGTCGATTTCGCGCGACAGCAGCGAAATGGGCCGGAACAGCTTGCGCACCAGATCGGCAACGATCAACAGCAGCACCGGGACCAGGATCAGGATGGGCGTCACCGTGCGCAGCGCGCCGGTGCGCGCGATGTCGTTGCGGAAGCCGGCATCCTGGGCGACGGCGATGCGTTCGCCGAGGGTCGTGGTTCGGACCAGCACGCGGAAGGTCGAGCGACCGATATCGAGGGTCTGCAGGCCGTCTGGCAGCGTCGCCGGCAGCGCCAGCGCAGCGCCGCCGGCGGCCGCGGATCCGGAGGAGGCGTGCGGGACATCCAGGCGCTGCACCAGCACGCGTGCCTCGTCGTCGGCGTCGTCGTTCCCGCCACCGCTGAGCGCCGGCGCCGCGGCCAGACGCTGGCGATCCAGCAACTGCGCGACCTGGCGCAGGACGTCGTCCTGCAGCTCGTGCGCTTCTTCAAAGGCCGACAGGAACGCGAAGCCGCCAGCGACCACCGCGAGCGCCAGGATCGCCAGCGACAGACTGACCGACAGCTGGCGCTGGACCGATCCGTTCAAGAAACCTTTGAGACGGACCATCGGCGGTCAATGCGCGGCACGCGCCGCGCGCTGCTTGAACAACAGGATCGCGGCCAGCATGAAGGCCAGCAACGCCGCCGACGCCGAATAGCGGCTCAGCGCCAGGCCACCGGCATTCAGGGGCTTGTCCAGGAAGTCGCCGACCACGGCACCCAGCGGCCGGGTCAGGATGAAGGCGGCCCAGAACAGCAGCGTGCGCGACACGCGGGTCCAGCGGCTGGCCGCCACGATCACGGCGAGCAGGGCGCTGAACACCAGGGCGGCACCCGTGTAGTGCAGGCCCGCCGTGTCGGCGGTCCAGTCGCCGAGCGCCGTGCCCAGGGTCTGGGAGAACATGATGGTCACCCAGTAGAAGCCCTCGGCGGCAGGCGAGCGCACGGTGCTGACCGAAACCGAGCCCAGCGCGCGGTACCACACCAGCAGCGAGGCCATCAGCAGTGCCAGCAGCAGGGTCGAGCCGCCGGCGTAGCCGATGCCCAGGGAGCGGTCGGCGAAATCGGCCAGGGTGGTGCCGACGGTGGTGGTGGCGACGATGGTGGTCCAGTAGAGGAAGGGGTGGAATTTGCGGGAACGGATCTGCGCGCTGACCGCGATCAGGAAGATCCCGGCAAATATGGCGGTGCCCACCAGATAGCCCAGGTTCATCGACATCGAGACGGCGTCACCACCGGTTTCACCCAGGGTGGTGGCGGCGATCTTGATCAGCCAGAAGCCCAGGGTGACTTCAGGGACTTTGGCCAGGGCATCTTCTGCTGCAGTCTTCATGGTTTTGTTTTCAGTCTGGTGTGCCGCGCGCTGCCGTGGCCGCCAGGGCAGAGTGCGGGAGGGCGTGGGCGTGTTCTGCGGCCGTGCCGGCGTGGCTTCAGTCTTGCTCGTCGTGTTCGTCCTCGCGATCCGCCTGGTCTTCGGCGGATGCCATCACCGTGCCCTGATTGGCATCCACCTTCACATCGAAGACGCGATTGCCGCTGACGACTTCCACCTCATAGGCGCCGCCCTGGGGCGAGGCCTCGTACTCGGCGCGCGCGGCCTTGCCGTTGGCGTGGTGCTCGGCCAGCGTGACGGCCTGGGCGAGCGGAATGCGGGCCCGGGTGAGCGCGAGGGCGTCGTTTTCCGGGGCGGTGCTGGTGGCATAGGCGGCGGCACCGCAGCTGGCGATGGCGATGGCCAGCAGGGACAGTTGGGTATAGCGGTTCATGAGGCGGCTCCAGGAGCGTGCAGGGATTTGCACGGAACCCAGCTTAATTCGCCAGACTTAGCGCAGCCTGAGGCCGGCCTTCGCACCGGTCGGGCCGCCGCGCGCACCGATCGCCCGTCGGGCGGGGTTCAGCGCTGCAGCTCCTTCAGTATGCCCTTGACCTGGCTTGCGCGCTGCAGCGCTTCCTCGCCCTTGAGGATCACGCGGATGCGGTCCTGGCCATCGAGGCGCCAGTTGGGCTTCTTCTGCAGCATCAGGATCAGATCGGCCGGATCGACCGGGGTGTCGCGGTCGAACTGCATGCGGATCGAGTCGCCATTGGCGTCGAGCTTGCGGATGCCCAGGCGGCGCGCCAGCAGGCGCAACCGGTGGCATTCGAGCAGCAGCTGGGTGGCCGGCGGCAGCAGTCCGAAGCGGTCGATGAGTTCCTCGCGCATGCCTTCGAGCTGGCCTTCCTCGTCGCAGTTGGCGAGACGCTTGTAGATCACCAGGCGCTCGTGGACATCGCCGCAGTAGTCGAGCGGCAGCAGCGCCGGGGCGTGCAGGTTGATCTCGGTGGTGACGCCGAGCGGTTCCTCGGCATTCCAGCTGGCGCCCTTCTTCATGGCGCGCACCGCGTTGTTGAGCATCTCGGCATACAGGCCGAAGCCGATCTGCTGGATCTCGCCGCTCTGCGAATCGCCGAGCACCTCGCCGGCACCGCGGATCTCCAGGTCGTGCATGGCCAGGAAGAAGCCCGAGCCGAGCTCTTCCATCATCTGGATCGCCTCCAGGCGCTTCTTGGCCTGTGCGGTCAGCGCATCCTCGGGCGGCGTGAGCAGGTAGGCATAGGCCTGGTGGTGCGAGCGGCCGACGCGGCCGCGCAGCTGGTGCAGCTGGGCCAGACCGAACTTGTCGGCGCGGTGGATGATGATGGTGTTGGCGCTGGGCACGTCGATGCCGGTCTCGATGATGGTCGAGCACAGCAGCACGTTGAACTGCTGGTGGTAGAAGTCGCGCATCACGCGTTCCAGCTCGCGCTCGGGCAGCTGGCCGTGGGCCACTTCGATGCGCGCCTCGGGCACCAGCGCGGCGAGCTTCTCGCGCATGTTGCCGATGGTCTCGACTTCGTTGTGCAGGAAGTACAGCTGGCCGCCGCGCTTGAGTTCGCGCAGGCAGGCTTCGCGGATCACGCCGTCGGAGAAGGGGTAGACGAAGGTCTTGATGGCCAGGCGCTTTTGCGGCGCGGTGGCGATCACCGAGAAGTCGCGCAGGCCCTCCATGCTCATCGCCAGCGTGCGCGGGATCGGCGTGGCGGTCAGCGTGAGCACGTCGACCTCGGCACGCAGCGCCTTGAGGCGCTCCTTCTGGCGCACGCCGAAGCGGTGCTCCTCGTCGATGATCACCAGGCCCAGGTTGCGGAAGTGCACATCGGCGCCGATCAGCTTGTGGGTGCCGATCACGATGTCGACCCGGCCGTCGGCGAGGCCGGCCAGCGCGGCCTGGCTTTCCTTGGCCGAGCGGAAGCGCGACAGCTCGGCCACCTTGACCGGCCATTCAGCGAAGCGGTCGCTGAAGTTCTGGAAATGCTGCTCGGCGAGCAGGGTGGTCGGCACCAGGATCGCCACCTGCTTGCCGGCGTTGACCGCCAGGAAGGCCGCGCGCATCGCGACCTCGGTCTTGCCGAAGCCCACGTCGCCGCACACCAGGCGGTCCATCGGCCGGCCGGAGGCCATGTCGTCCATCACGGCGAGGATGGCGGCGCGCTGGTCGGGGGTTTCCTCGAAGGCGAAGCCGGCGGCAAAGGCCGCGTAGTCCTGCTCCTTCATCGGGAAGGCGAAGCCCTGGCGTGCGGCGCGCCTGGCGTAGAGATCGAGCAGTTCGGCTGCGGTGTCGCGCACCTGTTGCGCCGCCTTGCGTTTGGCCTTGTCCCACTGGCCGGAGCCGAGCTTGTGCAGCGGTGCCGCTTCCGGCGGACCACCGGTATACCGGCTGATCAGGTGCAGCTGCGAGACCGGCACATAGAGCTTGTCCTGGTCGGCGTAGTCGAGCTGCAGGAATTCGGTCACGCCCTCGCCCAGGTCCATGCTGAGCAGGCCCTGGTAGCGGCCGATGCCGTGCTCCAGGTGCACCACCGGGTCGCCCACGCGGACCTCGGCCAGGTCCTTGATGATGCTTTCGTTGGCGGGCCGGCTACGGCCGTCACGGCGCCGGCTCTGGCGCACCTGGGTGGCGTAGAGTTCGGCCTCGGTGAGGATGCTGAAGCCTTCGTCGGGTGCCGCGAAGCCGGCCGCCAGCGGACCCACCGCGATGCCCAGCGGCGGGCGCGTGGCCAGGAATTCCGCCCAGTCGGCGCAGGGCGTGGCATCCAGACCGAACTCGGCCAGCATCTGCGCGATGGTCTCGCGCCGGCCCAGGCTTTCGGCGACCAGCAGCACGGCACCGCGGCAGCCGGCCAGGAAGCCCGACAGGCGCGCCAGCGGCGCGTCGGCGCCGCGTTGCACCTCGACCGGCGGCAGCGCCGTGCCGGCCACCAGGTAGCCCGGCGGCAGCGGCGCCCCCTGGGTGCCGGCGGCCGGGCCGGCTTCCGCAACCGCGTTGCTTGTGCTGGCGTGCGCGGTCGCGGGGCCGGTGCGTGTGGCGCCCTCATGTCCGGCCTCGGGGCCGGCACTGGCGGCACTGCCGTGCCCGGCCGGTGCCGGCAGTTCCAGGCGTGGCCAGCGGTTGAGCTGGACGAAGAATTCGTCTTCCGGCAGGAACAGGTCGCGTGGTTCCATCACCGGGCGGCTGCGGTCACCGCGCAGCAGTTCGTGACGCGAACGCGCCGATGTCCAGAACTCGCGCACGGCACTGCCGGCATCGCCGTGGACCACGCACAGGGCCTGCTCCGGCAGGTAGTCGAACAGGGTCTCGGTGTGGTCGAAGAACAGCGGCAGGAAGTATTCGATGCCGCCCGGCACGATGCCCTGGCTCACGTCCTTGTAGATCTTGACGCGCGAGGGATCGCCTTCGAAATAGTCGCGGAAGTTCTCGCGGAAGCGCACGCGCCCGGCTTCGTCGGTGGGGAACTCGCGCGCGGGCAGTAGCTGGATCTCGGGCACCGGATAGATGGTGCGCTGGGTGTCGACGTCGAAGGTGCGGATGGTCTCGACATCGTCGTCCATCAGCTCGATACGGAAGGGCAGGGGATTGCCGGTCGGGAACAGGTCGATCAGGCCGCCGCGCACGCAGTACTCGCCCGGATGCATCACCTGCTGCACGTGGTTGTAGCCGGCCAGCGTGAACTGCGCGCGCAGCGCATCGGGCACGATGCGTTCGCCGCGGCGGATCTGGAAAGTGCGTCCGGCCATGTAGCTGCGCGGTGCCAGCCGGTACAGCGCCGTGGGCACCGGCACCAGCAGCACTTCGCAGCGGCCGCCGGCGATCTGCCACAGCGTGGCCAGCCGCTCGGAGATCAGGTCCTCGTGCGGCGAGAAGTTGTCGTAGGGCAGGGTTTCCCAGTCGGGCAACAGATGCACGCGGCGGCCGGGTGCGAACGAGGCCAGTTCCTCGGCCAGGCGCTGCGCCTGCCAGGCGCCCTCGGTCAGCACTACCAGCGGGCGCGGCTGCTGCAGCAGTTGCGCCAGCGTGAGGGCGTCGGCACAGCCGGCGGCGGCCGGCAGGCGCGTGCGGCTGCCGGGCTTGAGCAGGCGGTCGGGAAGCGGAGGAAGACTCATAGGGTCAGGGATTATACGTGGCCCTGGCCGCGCATGCCGCGGCCTATCGTTGAAGTCAGTCCTGATCCCGATGCCTGCCCTTCTTGGTCCGGACGCCGTCGTGGGATTCGCGACGGGGATCACGTTGATGCGTGTGCGCTGGAGGAGCGCGTGGCATGCGCCGAAGTTGAGTCCGGACCGCTCTCCACATTCGGGGGAACGGTCAGCCCTGTGATGCCGTGCGCATGGTATTCGGGCCACTGTTGGCGGTTAGTGCGTGGCCGCGGCCTGTCCTGCGTGGTGCCGACGAAACAGTGCAAAAAGGACGCTTCACGAAGGGTTGCGCCGACTTATGCAGTCTGCCACTTTGACATGGCCACCAGCCGTGGTGGCTCGAATAGCCAGGCGAGCGGCGCCCTGCGGGACGCGCGGTGCAGCAGCATTGGAAGGACCACACCTGCGAAGCAGCCCAGAATCAGGTGCACTCTCATGTCGTGCACGTGGAATGCCTTGGTCAAGGCGATGCGAACGCCAGCCGCAGTGAGCACGTGTGCCAAGTAGATGGGGAAAGACGCCACGCCAATCGCCGAGAGCCAGGGTAGCTTGAGGTCTGAGAGGTTCATGCTGGCTACTAGCACGAACGGCAGCGACATGGCAGCAAAGCCCAGCGCGGTCGCCGATTGTGCGATCTCCTGGCGATGGGTGGCATCGGGCAGGCCACGCAAGACCATCCATTGCGCGATCATGAATGCGAGAAGGGTCGGGGCCAGCAGCCAGCGGCGACTGCTGAACAATCGCGGTTCGAAGCCCTTGACGATGCTGCCGCAAGCAAACAGGAAGAAGTATTTCTGGACGTACCAGAGGTGTGGCGTTCCGAGCACGTTCGCATCGAACAGGCCGGCCGCGCCCGGAAATGCGATCAAGGCAAGCAAAGGGTACCAACGCCGGCTGGTCAGCCGATAGAGTGGGGTCGCGACGAGTTCGATCATGAACAAGGCGAACAGGAACCAGAATTGCGCTCGCGGGGCCAGGAACAGTTGGAGAACTTCCGTCACGGTGGTATGGCCGTTGGTCCATTTGCTCAGAAGCACCTCGAGGGAACCCTGGACGATTGACCAGACCACGTAGGGATAGGCGACGGTGTCGAACTTGCGTGCGAGAGTGCCCTTCACTCCGTGTCGCTCCAGTGTCGCCGGGAACAGGAAGCCGGCAAGAAAGAAGAACAAGGGCATGTGGAACGAATAGATCATGGCATCGATGCTGGTCAGGACTGGATCACCGCTTGCGATGCCTGAGGCCATGATTGCGCGCGCGACATGTCCGTAGACCACCAGACAGATGCCGATGCCCTTCGCAGTGTCAATCCAGGGAGTACGCATGGTGGCCAAGGCGTGAATTGCATGAATGGATCTGCTTATACCAAAGGCACAGGTCAAATGTGCCATCGCGACCGCGATTGCAACGACATGGGCGGCCAGGGCTGCCTGACGGGCAGCCCTGGCGGCCCAGCATGTTAAGCTTTCCGCCATGCCGAAACTTTCACGCATCCTCTACATCGACGACCATCAGGACATCCTCGAGATCGGCAAGCTGGCGCTGCGCAAGCTGGGCGGATTCGAGGTCGACACGTGTGCCGCCTGCAGCGAGGCGCTGGCGCTGGCGGCGGATCCGGCGCGCTGTCCCGACCTGATCGTGATGGACTACAGCATGCCCGAGATGGACGGACGCACGCTGCTCGACCGCCTGCGCACCTTTCCCGGCTGGGAGCAGGTGCCGGCGGTGTTCAGCACGGCACACGGTCCCGAAGACCAGGGCGGGCGGCTGCAAGGGCCGGGGGTGATCGGGCAGGTGCGCAAGCCCTTCGATCCGCTGCAGCTGGCGGCGCGCCTGCGCGAACTGTGGGACGCGCACCACCACGCCGGCGCGGACGCGGCCGCGCCGGGTCCGCTCAGCTGAAGGTGGCGGTGTCGCCGAGCAGTTGCGGACTGAGCGCCAGGCTCATGGTGTTGCCGGCAGCGGCGGGCGCATCGGGCGCATCCTCGGCCTGCTCGTAGTCGGCGAACACCGGCGCAATCCGGTAGGCCTCGATCGGCCGCGATTTGCCCTTGAGCAGGATCGGCTCGATCGGCTCCGGCTGGTAGTAGGCGTCGAGGCCGTCGGTGCGGTCGAGCACATTCTTGGAGATCAGGATCTCGCCTGACTTGGCCGACTGCATGAGGCGCGCGGCGACGTTCACGGCATCGCCGATCATGGTGTAGGTCATGTAGGTGCGCGAACCGACATTGCCCACCACCACCGGCCCGCCGCAGATGCCGATGCCCAGGCCGACGTCGATGTGATCCTCGGTCTTCCAACGCCGCGCCACGTCCTGGAACTGGCTTTGCATGGTGCAGGCCGCCAGGATCGCCCGCGTGGGCGAGTCTTCGCGCGGCAGCGGCACGTTGAAACCGATCAGCAGGCTGTCGCCGGCCATGTTGAACACCGTGCCTTCGTAGGCGTAGGTGACTTCGGTCAGGGTGGTGAAGAACTCGTTGAGCAGCGCCACCACGCGGTCGGCTTCGAGCATCTCGGACATGCGCGTGAAACCGCGCAGGTCGGCGAACAGCGCGATGGCGTCGGTCCGCGTCTGGCGCGCCAGCAGGCTTTCCGGCGAGTTGCCGGCCGCCAGCACCTCGGACAGCACTTCCGGCGCAATATAGCGCTCGAAGGTGCGCTGCATCTGGCGGCGCTGGTCGACTTCGCGTTCCAGGCGTTCGTATTCGAGTGCGCGCCGCATTTCGGTCAGGCGGGCCAGCGTGCGCACGCGCGCCACCAGTTCTTCGGGATTCACCGGTTTGGACAGGAAGTCGTCGGCGCCGGCCTCGATGCCGCGCACGCGATCCTCGCTGCGGGTCATGCCGGTGACCAGGATCACCGGGATGTCGAGGGTGTCGGATTCGCTCTTCAGGCGGCGGCACACCTCCAGGCCGTCGATGCCGGGCAGCAGGATGTCGAGCAGCACGACCGAGGGACGCAGCACCGGCACCGAGGCCAGTGCCTGTTCGCCGGTGTCGACGCGCCGCACCATGAATCCGGCCTTTTCCAGGTAGTGCTTGATCAGCACGGCCGAGTCCTGCTGGTCATCGACCAGCAGCACCTCGGCCGGGGCTGACGGGCGCTTTGCAGACGGCGCTGCGGGAAGCGGGGGATATGCTGCCATTCAGACGAAGACCACGCGATGCTGCTGCAGGAAGCGTGCGTACTCGGTGATGCAGGTCGCAGCGGCGGCGGCATCGCTGCTGCGCGCGGCGGCTTCGAGGCGCTCGCCGAGGGCGGTGATCTGGTCGAAGCCGTAGCCGCCGCCGACCCCTTTCAGGTTGTGGGCGATGCGCAGGATGGCCGTGAAGTCCGCATTGTCCAGGCTCTGCGTCAGCAGCAGCAGATCGCGCTGGCGGTTGTCGAGGAAGCCGGGCAGCAGGGCACGCAATTCCTCATGAACCTCGACGGTGATTTCGGCAGGCATGGTGGGCCGGCGCTCCGGGGGGGGGCTACATGCCTCACAGTAAGGAAAAGGCCAGCCGAATACAATGATTTGCGGCCAAAACCTGACGCTCGAAGTGTCAGCTTGAGCGTTCCGGGTACGCGCGGCACCCGGAACGCCGACCATCAGGCCGTGGTTCAGGCGCTCACCACCGGGATGCCGGCGATGCGTGCTTTCCACTCGGCCGGTCCGCTCTGGTGCACCGAGACGCCCTTGGAATCGACGGCCACCGTGACCGGCATGTCCTGCACTTCGAACTCGTAGATCGCCTCCATGCCGAGTTCGGCAAAGGCCACCACGCGCGATGACCGGATCGCCTTGGACACCAGGTACGCGGCACCGCCGATGGCGATCAGGTAGACGCTCTGGTGATCGCGGATCGCTTCGATCGCGGCCGGACCGCGCTCGGCCTTGCCGATCATGCCGAGCAGGCCGGTTTTCTCCAGCATCATGGGTGTGAACTTGTCCATGCGCGTGGCGGTGGTCGGACCGGCCGGCCCCACCACTTCGTCGCGCACCGGATCGACCGGACCGACGTAGTAGATGAAGCGGCCGCTGAAGTCGACGCCGGCGGGCAGGCCTTCGCCCTTGGCGAACAGGTCGGCGATGCGCTTGTGGGCGGCGTCGCGGCCGGTCAGCAGCTTGCCGTTGAGCAGCAGGGTCTCGCCTGGTTTCCAGGTGGCGACGTCGGCGGCGGTCACGCGGTCCAGGTCGACGCGGCGCGCTTCGGCGCCCGGCGCCCAGGTCACGTCCGGCCAGTCTTCCAGGCGTGGCGGGTCGATATAGGCGGGTCCGGAGCCGTCGAGCACGAAGTGGGCGTGGCGCGTGGCGGCGCAGTTGGGGATCATCGCCACCGGCAGCGAGGCGGCGTGCGTGGGGTAGTCGAGGATCTTGACGTCGAGCACCGTGGTCAGGCCGCCCAGGCCTTGGGCGCCGATGCCCAGGGCATTGACCTTGTCATGCAGTTCGATGCGCAGTTCCTCGAGACGGCTGGCCGGTCCGCGCTGCTTGAGTTCGTGCATGTCGATCGGTGCCATCAGCGCCTGCTTGGCCATCACCATGGCCTTTTCCGCGGTGCCGCCGATACCGATTCCGAGCATGCCCGGCGGACACCAGCCGGCACCCATGGTGGGGACGGTCTTGAGCACCCAGTCGACCAGCGAATCCGAAGGATTGAGCATGACGAACTTGCTCTTGTTCTCGGAGCCGCCGCCCTTGGCGGCCAGCGCGACCTCGACGCTGTCGCCGGGCACCAGTTCGACGTGGATCACTGCCGGGGTGTTGTCGCGCGTGTTGCTGCGCGTGAATGCCGGGTCGGCCACGATCGAGGCGCGCAGCCGGTTGTCGGGATGCAGGTAGGCCCGCCGCACGCCTTCATTGACCATGTCCTCGAGCGACAGCGTGGCGTCCCAGCGCACGTTCATGCCCACCTTGAGGAAGACCACCACGATGCCGGTGTCCTGGCAGATCGGGCGTTTGCCCTGCGCGCACATGCGCGAATTGGTGAGGATCTGCGCGATGGCATCGCGCGCGGCCGGCGAGCTCTCGCGCGCGTAGGCGGCACCCAGGGCCTGCAGGTAGTCGGCCGGGTGGTAGTAGGAAATGTACTGCAAGGCGGCGGCGACGCTCTCGATGAGGTCGGCCTGGCGGATCAGGCTCACGGTGGGCCCCTGTGGACGGGTGGAAC
>JAGWIJ010000106.1 GCA_028873535.1 Pseudomonadota bacterium | reverse complement strand
GGCCGGCGCGACCGTTTCGGCCGCCGGAGACGGCTCGCGCTGGCGTTCATGGTCGGCAAGGAAAGCCAGCAGCGGGTCGTCCGCCACGGCGGGATAGATGTCGAGGACCAGGCGGTAGCCATAGTCGCCGACCGGCTCCAGCAGGGAGGCCGACGCCTTCACCGGCGCCTTGAGGTCGAGCACCACGCGCAGGGTGCCCGGCCGGAAGCGGCCGACCCGGATCGCACGCACCCAGGGATCATCCTTCTGCACGCGCGCCGGCAGTCCCTCGGTGACCGCGCTGGGCTCGACGCCGTCGAGGTCGAGCACCAGCCGTTCGGGCGACTCGATGGTGAACAGGGTCCAGTGCAGCGGCACGCGCGCCTCGATGGTCAGCCGGGTGTAGTCGCGCGCCGGCCACAGGCGTGCGCCCGCCAGCGTCTGCGTGGCACCGGCACGCGCCGGCGCCTGTGCGTCGGCCACTGGCGCCAGCATCAGCAGCGCCAGCACGCAGACGCAAAGCCGAACCGCCAGCGCTGGTTGGCAGGTCCTGGCGCCGCGCTCAGCCATTGCGGGCTCCCGGCAGGCCTTCCGGCAGTGCCATGCCGTGCGCCTCGAGTTGCAGCGTACGTCCCTCGGCGGCAGGCAGCCAGCGCACGGCAAGCTGGGCCGGCGGCAACCAGGCACCCGCCTGCTCGGGCCATTCCACCAGACACAGCGCGCGGCCGTCGAAGTGTTCGCGGAATCCCGCATCGTCGGCTTCGCTGCCGGTCGCGAAGCGATAGAAATCGAAGTGGTACACCGGTCCTTGCGGAAGCTGATATTCCTCCACCAGGGTATAGGTGGGACTGCGCACCCGTCCCTGGTGCCCGAGCGCGTGAAGCATGGCACGCACCAGCGCCGTCTTGCCACTGCCGAGCGGCCCCTGCAGGGTGACCAGCATGCCTGGACGCAGCGCCGGCGCCAGCGCGCGGCCGAGCGCTTCCGTGGCCGCGGGATCGGGCAGATGGCAGGTCAGGACGTTGCGGACGGGGGGACTGGAGGACGGCACGGGCTGTATGCAATCACAGTCCGGGCGGCGTCGCAAGCCATGCCGGCCGAAGCCTGCCGCCGGCCCGTCCGTGCAGGCAGTCGCTCTGCTATCTTGCGGCATGACCATGCCTTCCTCCGCCGATCCGCAGCGCCTGCGCACGCTGCTCGACACTTGGGCCCGCGAACTGGGATTCAGTTCGCTGGCCGTGAGCCAGCCCGATCTGAAACAGGCCAGCCAGCGGCTGCGCGACTGGCTGGCCGCCGGCCATCATGGCGCGATGGAATGGTTCGAGCGCAGCGTGGCCCTGCGCGCGGACCCCGCTGCGCTGGTGCCCGGCACGCTGCGCGTGATCAGCGTGACCCTGCCGTACGCGCGCGACAACGGCCGCGATGCGCTGCAGGTGCTGGGCGACCCGGCGCTGGCCTACGTCTCGCGCTACGCCCTGGGTCGCGACTACCACAAGGTCCTGCGCGGCCGACTGGCGCAGCTGGCCCGGCGCCTGTCCACTGCTGCCGGAACAGCACCCGGCCGGGTGTTCTGCGACAGTGCGCCGGTGCTCGAGGTGGAGCTGGCGGTGCAGGCGGGCCTGGGCTGGCGCGGCAAGCACAGCCTGCTGCTGAATCGCGACGCCGGTTCCTGGTTCTTCCTGGGCGAGCTCTACACCGATCTGCCGCTGCCGGCAGATGCGCCCATGGGCGAGCACTGCGGCCGCTGCACCGCCTGCATCGACGCCTGTCCGACCGGCGCGATCATCGCCCCCTACCGGGTCGATGCGCGGCGCTGCGTGTCCTATCTGACCATCGAGCATCCCGGCAGCATCCCGGAGCCGCTGCGCCCATTGATCGGCAACCGGATCTACGGCTGCGACGACTGCCAGCTGGTCTGCCCATGGAACCGTGACGGCCCGCGCAGCGCGACACCAGGCGATTTCGCGGCACGCGAGGGGCTGGCAGGCGCAGCGCTGCTTGAACTGTTCGGCTGGAGCGAAGCGGACTTCCAGAAGCGTCTGGAGGGCTCGGCGATCCGCCGCATCGGCTATCGGCGCTGGCTGCGCAATCTGGCGGTGGCCCTTGGCAACGGAGCGGCAGACCCCGCGGCATGCACAGCCCTGCAGACGCGCCTGGACGATCCGGATCCCGTGGTGCGCGAACATGTGCGCTGGGCGCTGGACCGCCTGGCGCCACGCTGATGCGCTAAGATCGCGGCGCGACGCCCGCCGGGGAACCCTTGCCATTCCGGCGGTCGAACATCGCATCACCTGGAGCCGCCCATGCCCTTGCCGGAATTCCGCAAGCCCGAACCGATCACGCGCCGCCGCTGTCTGGCGGCAGCCCTGCTGGCCGTGCTGCCGGCCGCCCGGCCAGCCCTGGCCGGCCTGCTCGACGACGCGCCGTCCGCGGCCGGCGGCGAGCATTTCCTGCCGGTCGGCGATGCCTTCAAGGTGCAATGGGCGTGGGGGCCCAACGGCATCGCCATCGGCGAGTTCGTGGTCGCCCCCGGCTACTATCTCTACCGTGACCGCATCCGCGTCAGGCTCAAGTCGCCCGCAGGCGGCCAGCTGGCGGCGCTGGAATTGCCGGCCGGCGAGGTCAAGGACGATCCCTACGCCGGGCATCAGGTGGTGTACCACCGCTCCTTCAGCGTACGCCAGGCCATCACGCTGCCGAGCGGCAGCACGGGCGCCGTGGAACTCGAAGTGGCATGGCAGGGTTGCGCCGAGGCCGGGCTGTGCTATCCACCGGTCCGGCGCACTTTCATGCTGAACAGCTGAACCCTGCCCGCGGGCCGGTCCGCAGCCGGTCCCGCCATCAGCGCTGCGCCAGCGCCGCGGCGAGCGCCGCCTCGAGCCGCTTGCGATCGGCACGCGTCCAGCCCTGAACCGATTGCAGCACGCGCCCGTCCCTGGCGATCAGCAGCACAGCCGGCATCGCGTCGATGCCATAGCTGCGCGGCAGCCGTGCTGACGGGTCAAAGCCGACCAGGAAACGCGCGGCGTGCTGCACCAGGAAGGCGTCGGCCTCGGCACGCCGGCCATCGACGCCGATGCCGAGCACCTTGAGGCCCTGCGCCGCGTGGGCCACCTGCAGGTCGCCGGCCCAGTCGAACAGCGGCTGGCAGTCCGGGCACCACGAGGCCCAGAAATGCAGCAGCACCACCTTGCCGCGCAGATCGGCCAGACGCACCCGATCGGAACCGACGCCTTCGACGTCAAAAGCCGGCGCCTCGCGACCGGCTTCGCGACCGCCCGCCTGGGTGCGGCGCGGCAGCAGCAGCGCCGCGCCGAACAGTGCAGCGCCGCCGGCGAGCATGCGCCGGCGGCCGGGGTGGCTCATGCCGGCGCGCCGGCCGGGGCCGGCGGAGGTGCCAGCAGGTTGGCACGGTAGTGCCGCAATTCCGCGATCGATTCGTAGATGTCGGCCAGCGCCTCGTGGCGCGAGCTCTTGCTGACGCCGCCGTAGACGGCCGGATACCAGCGCTTGGCGAGCTCCTTGAGGGTGCTGACGTCCAGGTTGCGGTAGTGGAACCAGCCCTCGAGGCGCGGCATCAGGCGCGCCAGGAAGCGACGGTCCTGGCAGATCGAATTGCCGCACATCGGGGAGGCGCCTTTGGGCACCCATTCCTCGAGGAAGGCCAGCAGCTGCGCCTCGGCGGTCGCCTCGTCGATCACCGAGGCGCGCACGCGTGCCGTGAGGCCGGACTTGCCATGCGTGTTCTGGTTCCACGCATCCATGCCGGCCAGCACAGCGTCGCTCTGGTGGACGGCGATCACCGGGCCCTCGGCCACGGTTTCGAGCTGGTTGTCGGTGATCACCAGCGCAAGTTCGATGATGCGATCGGTTTCCGGCACCAGTCCGGTCATTTCGAGGTCGATCCAGATGAGGCGGTTCTTGTCTTGTGCCATAATTTTGGGGGCGTGCGCGTCCCGATTTCCCTTTTGCAATGTTTGTCCAGCCCGGAGTTCCGCCGCGCCGTGAATGATGCCACCCTGCTTCTGACGCTTGTCCTTGCGGTCACCGCCTTCCGGATTTTCCTGGCCTGGCGGCAGGCGCGCCATGTGACGGCGCACCGGGAGAGGGTGCCGCCACGGTTCGCCGACCGTATCAGCCTGCAGGCGCATCAGCGTGCCGCCGATTATACGGTGGCCAAGTCCCGCCTCACCATGATCAGCCTGCTCATTGAGGCCGTGCTCGCGCTTGCCTTGACGCTGGGGAGCGGCATCACCTGGCTGTCGACACGCATTGCCGGCCACTTCGGTTCCAGCCTGCTGCAAGGCCTGGCACTGTTTGCGGCGGTGGCGGTGATCGGCGGCCTGATCGAACTGCCGCAGGACCTCTATCGTACCTTTGTGCTTGAGCAGCGCTTCGGCTTCAACCGCACCACGCCGCTGCAGTGGCTGAAGGATCAGGGACTGGGCATCGCGCTGGCGCTGGCGATCGGCCTTCCCCTTGGCGCGGCCGTGTTGTGGATGATGGATGCGCTGGGCGCACGCTGGTGGCTGTGGGCCTGGTTGGCCTGGATGGCCTTCAATGTGCTGATGCTGGCGATCTATCCGACCTGGATCGCCCCGTTGTTCAACCGCTTCACGCCGCTGGCCGACGACGGGCTGCGCACGCGCGTCGAATCGCTGATGCGCAAATGCGGCTTTCACGCCGACGGCCTGTTCGTGATGGACGGCTCGCGCCGCTCGGCGCACGGCAATGCCTATTTCACGGGTTTCGGCCGCACCAAGCGGGTGGTGTTCTTCGACACCCTGCTGGGCAGCCTGCAGATCGAGGAGATCGAGGCCGTGCTGGCCCATGAACTCGGTCACTTCGCGCGCCGCCATGTGCTGCAGCGGATCGTCCTGCTGTTCCTGGCCAGCCTTGCAGTGCTGGCCTTGCTGGGCCACGTCGGCAACGATCCGCAACTGCGCGCTGCGCTGGCCATTGCGCCCGGCGATGCGCCGCTGCTGGTGTTCGTGAGCCTGGTGCTGCCCTTCCTGCTGTTCCCGCTGCAGCCGCTGATGAGCGCCTGGTCGCGCCGCCATGAGTTCGAAGCCGACGCTTATGCGGCCATGCATGCCGATCCGGCCTCGCTGGCCAGTGCACTGGTCAAGCTCTACCACGACAACGCCTCCAGCCTGACGCCGGACCCGCTGCATTCCGCCATCTACGACTCCCACCCACCCGCGCTGACCAGGATCGGCAGGCTCGATCGGCTCACGCATGCGTGAGCCGGCTGCGCGCACCGACAGCGGCCGGGTGGTCGCCAGCTTCGGCCGGCGCCATGAAGTGCGCGACGCGGAAGGCCGGGTCTGGGCCTGCGTGCGGCGCGGACGCCAGCAGGATGTGGCCTGTGGCGACCTGGTGCGCTTTGCCGTCACGGCACCGGGACAGGGGGTGACTGAAGGGGTGGAAGCGCGTTCCAGCCTGCTCTACCGCTCGGACGCCTTCCGCCAGAAGGTGCTGGCGGCCAACGCCGATCTGGTGGTGGTGGTGGTGGCAGGGCGCCCGATGTTCCGTGAGATCCTGCTGACACGCTGCCTGGCAGCTGCCGCTGCAGCCGGCATCGAAGTCCTGATCGCATGCAACAAGCAGGACCTGGCGGAATCCGCCGAGGCCATGGCGCAACTGGACTACTACCGCAACCTCGGAATCCGGGTGACCGGCCTGAGTGCGCTGCACGGCGCCCAGGCGCTGGCGCCCTATCTGCAGGATCACGTGAGCATCCTGGTTGGCGAGTCCGGCATGGGCAAGTCGACCCTGATCAATGCGCTGGTCCCGGATGCCGCCACGCGCACCGGTGAATTGTCAGCCGGCAGCGAGACCGGCCGGCATACCACCACGTCGGCACGCTGGTACGACCTGCCCGGCGGCGGTGCCGTGATCGACTCGCCCGGCATGCAGGTGTTCGGATTGCAGCACCTCGACCTGCACGATCTGGAGCAGGCCTTCGCCGAATTCGCGCCTCTGGCCGGGCAGTGCCGATTTTCCGATTGCCAGCATGGCGACGAGCCCGGCTGCCGCTTGAAGGAGCTCGCGGCGCGTGAACCGCGTGCCGCGCAGCGGCTGGTCTGGCTGCGCGAGATCGTGGCCGAGAACCGGCGCGTCGCCCACTGGGAGCGTCCCGGCCAGGGCTGAAACGCGCCTAGTTGCCCAGCCAGCCCGCGATGGTCAGCAGTCCCAGCACGACGACGGCAAATACCAGGGTGCGTGCCAGCAGGCCTTCGACGTTCTGCAGGTGCTCGGCGCACGGGAAGTCGCCGATACCGAGCTCGCCGTTGGCAATGCCATGCGGCAGCGCCGGTGCGGGTTCGAAGTGCACGCCCACGGCGCCGGCGCCGGCCGCCAGCACGACGCGACCGTCATCGTCGTTGTCGCCGCCGGTCTGGCTGCGCCAGCAGCGCATCGACTCCTCGAAATTGCCGACCACCGCAAAGGACAGCGCGGTCACGCGTGCCGGCAGCCAGTCCAGCAGGCGCATGACGCGGTCACTGAACCAGCTGAAATCGCCCCCCTCGATGCCGGCGCTGGCCCAGCGTTCGTGCAGGGCGCGTGCCGCGCCATACAGCAGCGGGCCGCTGGCCCCCGGCAACAGCACGAACCACAGGATCGGGGTCAGGCCGCGCCAATGGGCGTGCAGCAACGCCAGTTGGATCGCCCGTGAGCACAGACCGGGACCATCGAACTCCCCAGGAAGGCGCGCGCCCTCCCAGGCCTCGATCTCGGCGGCAGCCTGCTCGAGATGCTCGCCGCGCAGGCTGACGCCGACGGCTGCCAGGCGATCGGACAGGGTGCGGAAGTCGATCACCGACAGCAGCACCAGGACGTTGACGACCAGGGCCAGCACGGGTCCGCCGGCCCATAGCGCGAGGGGTTGCAGCAGCAGGCCGAACAGCGCCACCGGCAGCACGGCCAGACACCAGGCCAGCACGCCATGGCGGGCCGTGCCGGCATCCAGCAGGCGCCGCAACAGATCGCACCAGCGCAGGAACGGCTCCACGATCCGGTCGCGACGGCGCCAGCTGAGATAGTGTTCGAGCACCAGCGCGAACAGGACGGACAGGAAGGTCATGCAGGAACCACGGCTCAGGACCTGGGCAGAAACCCAGGGGGATGCCAATTTATCACAAAGGCCTGCTGCGCCGCCGCGCGGCCGATCCGTGCAGCCCATAAAAAAGCGGGTGGCTCCGGGGAGACCACCCGCAAACAACCCGTCGCCGACCGTCGACGGATCCTGTGGAGAGTACGGAGGTTTTCCTTTCCTGAAGAGTCCCCAGGTGGTGACGCGCCGCAAAAAAAACCCGCCGGTGTGGACACCGGCGGGCCAAGCCGCTCTCGGAGGAGAAAATGCGGGACGACGCACACAAGACTGCATCCATCACCCCACGTCAATGCTTCAAGCACGAAGCGGGCCAGGCTTTAGGAGCAACGCTGAGGTCGCCGCCGCACTTGGGTTTTCCCGCCGCCGCCCCCAGTTTTGCCTTGCACGCGCAGTAGACGGCCGGCGCGCGGCAGCGGCAGCGTCTGGTGCTGCGCACCAATCAAGGTCACGCTGTGCAGTGGCTGAACCAATACGGAGCGCGCAGGGACTGCGCGTCGATCGAAAGGGAGAACACCTGAATGTCCTGGCATCAAATCAAGGCAGGCAGCCTGCGCGCAACCCTGGGCTGGGTTCTGGCTGCCGTGTTCGGAGCCGTGCTCGGCCTGGGCCTGCGCGACGCCTTGCCGGAGGCGCGTGCGGTGCCGCTCAATCTGCAGGAAGCGCCCGCTGGTGCCCAACGCAGCCAGTCGATGGCACCGGCGGCCCGGCGCGCCCAGCCCTCGGTGGTCAACATCTACACCAGCAAGGAACTGCGCATGCCGCGCAATCCGCTGTTCGACGACCCGGTATTCCGCCACTTCTTCGGCGTCCCCGGCGGCGCCGAATCGCAGGTGCAGAACAGTCTGGGCTCGGGCGTGATCGCCGATGCCGACGGCCACATCCTGACCAACAACCACGTCGTCGAAGCGGCAGACCAGATCGAGGTGGCGCTGAACGATGGCCGCCGCATGGTCGCCAAGGTGGTGGGCACCGACCCCGAAACCGACCTTGCGGTGCTCAAGATCGACGCGCACAACCTCAATCCGATCACCTGGGGTCACGCCGACACGTTGCAGATCGGCGACTTCGTGCTGGCAATCGGCAATCCTTTCGGGGTCGGCCAGACGGTGACCATGGGCATCGTGAGCGCGCTGGGACGGAGCAATCTCGGCATCAACGTGCTGGAGAGCTTCATCCAGACCGACGCCGCGATCAATCCCGGCAACTCGGGCGGTGCCCTGGTCGACGCCAACGGCTACCTGATCGGCATCAACAGCGCCATCTATTCCAAGGGCGGCGGCTCGCTGGGCATCGGATTCGCGATCCCGGAAAGCATCGTGCGACAGGTCATGGAGCAGATCATCCAGCACGGCTCGGTGGCGCGCGGCTGGCTGGGCATCGAACCGCAGGACATCCCGAACGATGCCGCGACCGCGCTAGGCCTCAAGGGTGGCGCATTCGTGGCGGCGTTGCTGCGCGGCAGTCCGGGCGACCGCGCCGGCGTGCGTCCGGGCGACATCCTGCTGGCGCTCAATGGCGTGCCGATCCAGAGCGCCGGCAATGCGCTGGCCCAGTTCGCCAACACGCATCCCGGGCAGACCATCCATCTCAGGCTGTTGCGCAACCAGAAGGAGATCACCTTGGACGTGCACGTCGGCAAGCGTCCGCGCGACCCGGAGCTGCAGCAGCTGGGTTGAGCCGCGGGCAGCAGAAAAAAATGCGGCCACCGGACCTGAGGTCCGATGGCCGCACAAGGCGATGTTCAGCCCGGCAGCACGGTGGCGTGCCACACCTTGCGACGGTGACGCCCGCCATTGACCGGAACGTGACCCAGGTGCTGCAGGCGCACGCGCATGCCGACCTTGGCATGCGCGTCGTAGAGCGCGCGTTCCAGGTCGGCCCCGGTCTGCCGGCTGAGGCGGCCATCGACTTCCACATCGACGTAGAAGATGCGATAGCTGCGTCCGGTCGAGTCCGTGCGTTCGGTGACGCCGGACGCGGCCAGGATGCCGGTGCACACGTGCTCGGGAACCACCCCGCGTGGCAGGCCGTCATTGTCCTGGCTGGCGTCCGGCATCACGGCCGGCATCGGCGCCGCCGGCGCTGGCAGCTCACCGCCCGCTTCAGCGCCGGCCAGGGCAAGTTCACCCTGTGCCGGCGCCACCCGGGCGGCTTCCTCGTCGGCCCCATTGGCGCTCCTGCGCCGCGCAGGAACAGACCCGGCTGGCGGCGCATCGCCGGTCGGCAGACTCTGGTGACGGCCGGATACCAGCGCAATGCCACCGGCGTCGATCAGGGCGTTGACCGCGTCCAGCGTGTCGAGCATGAAACTGCGCGCCTTCTGGCCGCGCGTCGAATCGACGGCAAGCCAGACTTCGGGCAGCTCCACGCGTCCCCAGGGCTGGGTCGGCCGATCGACGGCATAGCGCATCTGGGCATGCCCGAGGCGCGCACGCATCGCCCATGCCGGTTCGCGCCCCATGCGGCGCGCGAGACGCGTGAAGTCCAGCCACACGGTGCGCCGCACCCGCTGCTTCTTGAGCAGGAAGTGGAAGATCACCTTGAAGCCGTCACCCTCGCGACTATGGAAGCGCGCCAGCTCCGGCCAGTCCGCGCCGTCCGGCCCGCCCCTGCCGCCCGCCTCCTGCACCACGCCTGCGCCCGCGGGTGCTGGCGCCGATGCCGGCTTCGCCACCGACACCGGTGCTGCCAGTGTCGGATAGACCACCGATCCGTCAGGCAAGGCAAGCCTCGGGACCGGCGGCGTGGCCCTGCCTAGCGCCTGCGCCATCGGCTTCCAGCCGCTTGCGCCGCGACGCCACCACCACCAGCGCAAGCCGCGCCACAGCAGACGCGCCGGCAATCGTGCTGCTTCAAATGCCAGGTTGAACATGATGAGCCTCCGCAAATGAAAAAGCCGGGGACCCATCGGCCGCCGAACGGCGGTGAGGAGCCGTCCGGCCTGGTCGGCACGCCGTCCGCGAAGGACGTGTGCCTGGGAAAGGTGCTCGCGCACCCGGCTGTGCATCGTTCGTCCCCGAAAGGGAAAGCATCCGGAAAGGATGTCGAGACCATGCAGCGCCGATCGTGCCTTTGCGATGGCAGTGATGGCGTCGGCAACAGCAGCGTCGCGTGACGCCGTGGCGGCGTCCGGAACACGCGTACGCCGCGCGCCTGTCGTGGCCGCAATCGCGTGGGGATTGCGTGCTAGATTGTGTGACGCCCCTGCCGGCAGCCGGCACACCGGCGCTCTGCGCCGGTGCTCGCGTCTGGCCGCCGGTCCCTGCGGAGGATTGCCGATGGAATCGCCTGACCCGCCCAGAGTCGTGCGCCAGATCCTGGCGCGCGTGCTGTCGGGGCGCTGCTTCACCGACATCCAGCTGCGTACCGGCGAGGCGCCGGCCGTACGCGAACCGCGCGGCTATGTCGCTGCCGACGAGCCGGCGCTCGACAGCGCCGACATGGAAGCCTTCGCCGACTGGATCGACCCGCGCTGGCGCGAGCGCCTGAAAGCAGGCGCCGGGCATTTCGACGCGGCGCTGACGCTCGGCGAACACTCGCGGCTGCGCTGCAACGTGTTCCGCTGCGGCCCGGGCGAGCGCCTGGCCGCCACCGTGCGCTGGCTGCCCTTCCGCGTCCCGGCACCCGACGCGCTCGGCCTGCCGCGCGCCCTGCTGGCACAGATCGCACCCCTGCGGCGGGGGCTGATCCTGGTGACCGGCCCCACCGGCAGCGGCAAGACCACCACCCAGGCCTGCCTGCTCGAGCAGATCAACCGTCAGCAGCCAGCCCACATCCTGAGCGTGGAACAGCCGATCGAATACCTGCTGGAACCGGCACGCGCAGTGATCACCCAGCGCGAGGTGCCGACCCACCTGACGCACTTTGCTGCCGGCCTGGAGGCCGCCCGGCGGCAGCGCGCGGACGTGCTGATGGTGGGCGAGTGCCGTGACCGCGCCACGGTGGACACCATGCTGCTGGCCGCCGACGCCGGTCATCTGGTTCTCGGTACCTTGCACGCGCGCAGCGCCGAAGAGGCCTGCCAGACCCTGCTGGCCTTCTACGCGGGCGAGGAACAGCTGCAACGGCGCGCGCTGCTGGCGGCCACGCTGCTGTGCGTGGTCAGTCAGGTGCTGACCCCTTCCAGCGATGGCCGCCGCCTGTGGCTGAGCTGCGAGCTGCTGCTCAACAGTCCGGCCATCGCAGCGGTGATCCGCCAGGGCAAGCTGGCCCAGCTCGACAACGCCGTCGCCACCGCCGGTGGCGCGGCCAACGGCTCGGTGCTGCTCAACCAGAGCCTGGCCGAGCGCGTGCGACGCGAGGAGATCCGCTACGAGGACGCGCTGCGCGACAGCTACCGGCCCGATGACCTGCAGCGCCTGCTGTCCAGCCACGGCTGAGCCTGCGCGTCGGTTGCGCAGTCGCACACCAGCACCGCGCGCACACTCAGGGTCGGCGCCGGCCACTGCTGCGTACGCAGCAGTTCGCGCAGCCGCCGCAGCATCAGCTGCCGCTCGCCGGGCTGCGGATCGCCTTCGAACACCACCTCGACCTGGACACTCAAGGTGCCGCGGCCGGCGCTGCCGTGCCAGGCGATGCGTTCGAGTTCCGCATCGGAACGTGCCTCCAGCA
>JAGWIJ010000105.1 GCA_028873535.1 Pseudomonadota bacterium | reverse complement strand
CGCACGGTCGGACGCGACTTCGCGCTCGACCACGAAACTGTCGCGGTCGGCGGGACGCGGACCGCGCGTACTGTGCACCCGCGCCGGAGCGGCGCTGTCGTCACCGCCACGCGGCCGGCGCGCACGATCCTGATCGCCGGACCGGGCGCCAGGGGCTGCGCGTCCAGGGCGCGCAGCCCCTGCGTCAGCGCGCGGCCGCCCGGGACGTGCAGTGCCGGCTTCGGGACGCGGACGGCCAAAGCGCTCCGAGCCGGCGTCGGCGCGCGGACGGCGCGGCGATTCCTGCCCGGCTTCGCTGCGCGCCCGGCGTGGACGATCCGGGGCCTCGTCGCGGCCACCGGCAGGCCGGCGGCCGACAGCGCGTTCCGGTCCGCGGCTGGCCGCAGCAGCGGGCGCCTTGCCGGCCTTGGCCGCCTGGGCCGGGACGGCGTCCTCGGCGCGTGCGCGCCACAACACCAGGATGCGGCCGATGTGCTGGACCGGGGCGCAGAACAGCGCATCGGCAATCTGTGCCAGCATCGCCTCGCGCTCGTCGCGGTCGGCCAGCAGCACGCGCACCTTCAGCAGTCCGTGGACGGTGAGCGCGATGTCGACTTCCTTCAGCACCGCCTCGGAAACCCCGCCCTGCCCGATGTGCACGGTGACAGGCAGGCCATGGGCCAGGCCACGCAGGGCGCTGCGCTGGACGGGCGTGAGGGAGATGGCGGTCATGTATTCCTTGTAGGGTTCAGATGTAGCGTACGTCGAGGATTTCGAACTCGCGCACGCCTCCCGGCGCGACGACTTCGACGACATCACCGACGCTCTTGCCGATCAGGGCGCGCGCGATGGGGGAACTGATGGAGATCATGCTGACCTTGATGTCGGCCTCGTCCTCGCCGACGATCTGGTAGCTCATGGCTTCGCCCGAGTCGGTGTCCTCGATGCGCACAGTGGCACCGAACACGCAGCGGCCGTCGGCATCGAGGCGGGCCGGATCGATCACCTGCGCATTCGACAGCTTGCCCTCGACATCGGCAATGCGCCCTTCAATGAAGGACTGGCGCTCCTTGGCGGCGTCGTACTCGGCGTTCTCGGACAGGTCACCCTGCGCACGCGCCTCGGCGATCGCCTGGATCACCGCAGGCCGCTGCACCGTCTTGAGGTTGTGCAATTCGGCCTTGAGCTTTTCGGCGCCGCGCACCGTGAGCGGAATCTTGTTCATGCTGCGGAATTCTCCTCGTGCAGACTGCGCTGCAGTCCCTGCAGATCGTAGATTTCTGGAAGTTCGGTCAGCCCCAGGCCGACGCAGGCTGCGCGCGCGCCGGACAGGGTGGTGTAGTAGGTGATGCGGCCCTGCAGGGCGGCGTTGCGGATCGACCAGGAATCCTGGATGGCGCGCGTGTTCTCCTCGACGGTGTTGATGATCAGGCTGATCTCGCGGTTCTTGATCATGTCGACGATATGCGGACGGCCTTCGATCACCTTGTTCACCTCGGCGACCTTGAGGCCGGCCGCCTTGAGCGCGGCGGCCGTGCCGCGCGTCGCGACCAGCGAGAAGCCGATCGCGGCAAGGCTGGCAGCGACCTCGACGATCTTCAGCTTGTCGGCCTGCCGCACGCTGAGGAAGGCCTTGCCGCCCTTGGGGACCTTGACCCCCGCGGCCAGCTGCGACTTGACGAAGGCCTCGCCGAAAGTGCGGCCGACGCCCATGACCTCGCCGGTCGATTTCATCTCGGGTCCGAGGATGGTGTCGACACCCGGGAACTTGATGAAGGGGAACACCGCCTCCTTCACCGAGTAGTAGGGTGGGATGATCTCGGCATGCACGCCCTGGTCGGCGAGCGAACGGCCGGCCATGCAGCGCGCCGCGATCTTGGCGAGCTGGCGGCCGGTGGCCTTGGCGACGTAGGGAACGGTGCGCGATGCGCGCGGATTCACCTCGAGCACGTAGACGGTATCGCCCTGCAGTGCGAACTGCACGTTCATCAGCCCGACCACGTTGAGCGCACGCGCCATGGCGACGGTCTGGCGGCGCAGTTCGTCCTGGATCTCCTGGCTCAGGCTGAACGGCGGCAGCGAACAGGCGGAATCGCCCGAATGCACGCCGGCCTGCTCGATGTGCTCCATGATGCCGCCGATGATCACCTGTTGGCCGTCGGCCACAGCGTCGACATCGACCTCGATGGCATCGTTGAGGAAGCGGTCGAGCAGGATCGGCGAATCGGGACCGACCGGGATCGCCCCCAGGCCATCGCCTTCGCGCAGCGTATCGCGCAGGTAGCGCTCCAGGTCACCCTGGTTGTGGACGATCGCCATCGCGCGCCCGCCGAGCACATAGGACGGCCGCACCACCAGCGGATAGCCGAGCTCCTGCGCCAGCCGCACGGTGGATTCGCGGTCGTGGGCCGTGCGGTTGTCGGGCTGGCGCAGTCCGAGATCCTTGAGCAGCTGCTGGAAGCGCTTGCGGTCCTCGGCACGGTCGATGCTGTCGGGCGTGGTGCCGATGATCGGCACGCCGCTGGCCTCGAGGCCGCGCGCCAGCTTGAGCGGCGTCTGGCCGCCGAACTGCACGATCACGCCGGCGGGCTTCTCGACCGCCACGATCTCGAGCACGTCCTCGAGGGTCAGCGGCTCGAAGTACAGACGGTCGGAGGTGTCGTAATCGGTCGAGACGGTCTCCGGATTGCAGTTGACCATGATGGTCTCGTAGCCATCCTCGCGCAGCGCCAGCGCGGCATGCACGCAGCAGTAGTCGAACTCGATGCCCTGGCCGATGCGGTTGGGACCGCCTCCCAGCACCATGATCTTGCGACGGTTGTCCGGCTGCGCCTCGCATTCCTCCTCATAGGTGGAATAGAGGTAGGCGGTGTCGGTCGCGAATTCGGCGGCACAGGTGTCGACGCGCTTGAAGACCGGACGCACACCCAGCTGGTGGCGGTGACGGCGCACCGCCGCCTCCTCGGTGCCGAGCAGCATGGCAATGCGGCGGTCCGAGAAGCCCGAACGCTTGAGCCCGCGCATCCAGGCCGCGTCGAGCGTTGCCAGTGCACGTCCGCGCAGCACCTCTTCGCGCTGCACCAGGTCCTCGATCTGTGCCAGGAACCAGGGATCGATACGGGTCAGCCGATGGACCTCGTCGCGGCTCATGCCCTCGCGCAGGGCCTGCGCCAGGAACCACAGGCGCAAGGGCCCCGGACTTGCAAGCTCGGCCTCGATCTCGTCCTTGCCGGCCTCCATGTCGTCGAGGCCGGCAGCACCGGTCTCGAGTCCGCGCAGGGCCTTCTGCAGCGATTCCTGGAAGCAGCGGCCGATCGCCATCACCTCGCCCACCGACTTCATCTGGGTGGTGAGGCGGTCGTCGGCCTGCGGGAACTTCTCGAAGGCGAAGCGCGGCACCTTGGTCACGACGTAGTCGATGGAAGGCTCGAACGAAGCCGGCGTGGCGCCCCCGGTGATCTCGTTGCGCAGCTCGTCCAGCGTATAGCCGACCGCCAGCTTGGCCGCGACCTTGGCGATCGGGAAGCCGGTGGCCTTGGAGGCCAGCGCGCTGGAGCGCGACACGCGCGGATTCATCTCGATGACCACCATGCGGCCGTCGTCGGGATTGATGGCGAACTGCACGTTCGAGCCGCCGGTCTCGACGCCGATCTCGCGCAGCACGGCCACCGAGGCGTCGCGCATGATCTGGTATTCCTTGTCGGTGAGCGTCTGTGCAGGCGCCACCGTGATCGAGTCGCCGGTATGGACGCCCATCGGGTCCAGGTTCTCGATCGAGCAGATGATGATGCAGTTGTCGGCGCGATCGCGCACGACTTCCATCTCGAATTCCTTCCAGCCGATCACCGATTCCTCGATGAGCAGTTCCTTGGTCGGCGAGGCCTCGAGACCGCGCTCGCAGATGGCGAGGAATTCTTCCTTGTTGTAGGCGATGCCGCCGCCGCTGCCGCCCATGGTGAAGGAAGGACGGATGATGGTGGGATACCCCACCAGCGCCTGCACCTGCAGCGCCTCTTCCAGGCTGTGCGCGATCGCCGAGCGCGGTGTCGACAGGCCGATGCGCTTCATCGCCACCTTGAACTTCTCGCGGTCCTCGGCCTTGTCGATGGCCTCCTTGTTGGCCCCGATCATGGTCACGCCGTACTTGTCGAGGACGCCCTCGCGCGCCAGATCGAGCGCGCAGTTGAGCGCGGTCTGACCGCCCATGGTGGGCAGCAGCGCGTCCGGGCGCTCGCGTTCGATGATGCGCTCGACGACGCGCCAGGTGATCGGCTCGATGTAGGTGACGTCGGCCATTTCCGGATCGGTCATGATGGTGGCCGGATTCGAATTGACCAGGATGACCCGGTAGCCTTCCTCGCGCAGCGCCTTGCAGGCCTGCGCGCCCGAATAGTCGAACTCGCAGGCCTGTCCGATCACGATGGGACCGGCGCCGATGATCAGGATGGACTTGAGGTCAGTGCGCTTTGGCATGGGAAGATCCGAGGATGTACGGAACCGGCCGGGCTCAGGCCCGGGCCGACTGCATGAGGGCGATGAAGCGGTCGAACAGCGGTCCGACGTCGTGCGGACCGGGACTGGCTTCAGGGTGTCCCTGGAAACTGAATGCCGGCACGTCGGTGCGCGCGATGCCCTGCAGGGAACCGTCGAACAACGAGACGTGGGTGATGCGGACAGTGGCCGGAAGGGTGGCGGGATCGACCGCGAAGCCGTGGTTCTGGCTGGTGATCATGACCCGGCCGCCGTCGAGGTCCTGCACCGGGTGGTTGGCGCCGTGGTGGCCGAACTTCATCTTGATGGTGCGGGCCCCCGAGGCCAGGCCCAGCAGCTGGTGGCCCAGACAGATGCCGAACACCGGCATGCGCTGCTCGAGCAGGGTGCGGATGGCGGCAATGGCGTAGTCGCAGGGTTCGGGATCGCCCGGGCCGTTGCTGAGGAACACGCCATCAGCCTGCATGGCCAGCACTTCCTCGGCAGAGGTGCGCGCCGGCACGACGGTGACCGCGCAGCCGCGCGCGGCCAGCATGCGCAGGATGTTGCGCTTGACACCGAAATCATAGGCGACCACGCGGAATCGCGCGGCGCCGGCGGCCTGATGGCCGTGTTCGAGCGACCACTCGCCTTCGGTCCAGGCATACGGCGCCTGGCAGCTCACCACCTGTGCGAGGTCCATGCCAGCCAGGCCGGCGAAGCCGCGCGCCAGATCGAGCGCGCGCGCCTCATCGACATCGCCGGCCATCAGGCAGCCGGCCTGGGCCCCCTTCTCGCGCAGCAGGCGCGTCAGGCGGCGGGTGTCGATGCCGGCGATGGCGACGACATTGCGTCCGGCCAGGTAGCCGGGCAGCGATTCGGTGGAACGCCAGTTGGACAGCAGCAGCGGGAGGTCGCGGATCACCAGGCCGGCAGCGTGGACCTGCGGCGATTCCTCATCCTCGGCGTTGACGCCGGTATTGCCGATGTGCGGGCAGGTCAGGGTGACGATCTGGCGGGCATACGAGGGATCCGTCAGGATCTCCTGGTAACCGGTCATCGCGGTATTGAAGACCACCTCGCCCACACTTGCGCCCAGCGCGCCGATCGAACTGCCACGGAAAATGGAGCCATCGGCAAGAACCAGGACGGCGGGCACAGGGCGAGCGGGATCGTTGGCGGGAAACGACAATGGGGACTCCGGGAGAAGGGCGTGAAAAACGGGAAGGACCCGAAAGGCCTTTCCCGTGACCCAGTATTCTAGCCTAGAGCGCCCGGACGGGCAAATTCAAGCCCGGGCTCGTGTCAGGCCGGGCATTGGCGGTCCGCGCCGAGCCCCAGCACGTCGCCCATGCCGTACCAGCCGGGCGCGCGCCCGCGCAGGAATTCCGCGGCTCGCAGGGCACCGCGCGCAAAGGTGTCGCGGCTGCTGGCCTTGTGGGTGATTTCGATGCGCTCGCCGATGCCGGCAAACAGCGCCGTGTGGTCGCCCACGATGTCGCCGCCGCGCACAGTGGCGAAACCGATGGTGGAAGGGGCGCGCTCGCCGGTCAGGCCTTCGCGGCCGTAAACAGCACAGTCGGCCAGCGAACGGCCGACCGCATCGGCAATCACCTCGCCGATGCGCAGCGCCGTCCCGGACGGCGCATCAACCTTGTGGCGATGGTGCGCTTCAATGATTTCGATGTCGTAGCCTTCCTGCAGCACGCGTGCCGCGGTGGCGACCAGATCGAGCATCAGGTTCACGCCGACGCTGAAATTGGGGGCAAATACCAGCGGAATGTGCTGGCCGAAGGCCTGCAGGCGAGCGCGCTCGTCGGCGCTGAAGCCGGTGGTACCGACCACGGCTGCACATCCGGCGCGCTGGCAGGCGGCCAGATGCGCCAGCGTGCCGGCCGGCCGCGTGAAATCGATCAGCACATCCGAGACCGCCAGGGCCGCCGCCACATCGGCAGCAACCACCACACCGGCCTCAAAGCCCAGACCTGCGCCGGCATCGCTGCCGAGTGCCGGGCTGCCTTCGACTTCCAGCGCCGCACTCAGCACCTGGCGCGGATCCTGGCGCAGCAGGCCGATCAGCGTGCGCCCCATGCGGCCGGAGGCGCCAGCGATGCAGATGCGTTGCGCGCTCACGGGCGTGGACTCGGCCCGGTGCCCTCCGGCAGGGGGGCGGGCAAGCCGCTGCCCGGAACCGCCGGTGGCGTCTCGGCAGGCGTGGCTGCGCCGGGCGCGGCCTCGCCGGGAGCAGCCTCGCCGGGAGCAGCCGTCTTGACGTCGCCGGCGATGGCGGCCAGGCGGTCGTCCTTGAAATTCAGCGTCAGCCGGCGCCATTCGCCGACATTGCCCTTGACGCGCGTGTAGTAGACGTAGTCCCAGCGGTCAGCATGCAGCGGGTCGGCCAGCAGCGGCGTGCCGAGTGCCAGACTCACCTGGCTCCGTGTCATGCCGGCCTTCAGGCGCGACATCATCTTCTGGTCGATCACCACGCCCTGCTGGATGTCCAGGGTGTAGGGGCGGGGCATGGCACAGGCGCCAAGCACCAGTGCAACGCAGGCGAGCGGCGCGGCAAGCGCCTTCGGGGAGAAAGAGGTGCGGGACATAGCCGGCCATGATACCTGAAACGCGCTGCCGGCTGAGGAGTGGGGAGCGTGTCTATAATGAGGGCAAGAACACCAATTCCTACCAGCCTGGAGCTTGCAATGTCAGATGCCCAGAACCTCAAGACCATGGGCCTCAAAGCCACCCTGCCACGCCTGCGCGTGCTGCAGTTGTTCGAAACCCAGGCGGAGCGGCGGCATCTGAGCGCCGAAGAGGTGTACCGGCTGCTCAGCGCCGACGGCATCGAGATCGGCCTGGCCACGGTTTACCGCGTCCTGACCCAGTTCGAACAGGCTGGCCTGCTGATCCGCCACCATTTCGAAAGCGGCAAGGCGGTGTTCGAGCTCAATCAGGGCGAACACCATGACCATCTGGTGTGCGTCGACTGCGGGCATGTCGAGGAATTCTTCGACCCCGAGATCGAACGCCTGCAAGAGGCCGTGGCCGCGAAGCGCGGCTTCAAGATCCGCGAGCACTCGCTCCACCTGTACGCCGAGTGCCAGAAGGCGGACTGCCCGCGTCGACGCTGAGCAAACCGCGCGATCCGGCGCTGGCCGGGCACCGGGCGGGATTCAGGCGCTGCGGTCGGCGCCGGGCGTGCGCGCCGCCAGCACGTCGGCCAGCACTTTCAGGCGCGCAGCGCGCACCCTGAGAGCGATATCCTTGCCACCGGCGGCGGCGGCAATTGCGCCGGCATCGACGGCGCGCGCAGCGCGCAGGCCGGCCAGCACCGTGGCCAGGCTGCGCTTGCCCGACTCGCCCTCCAGCAGGCAGGCCACACCGGTCATGGCTTCCTCCAGGCGCTGCGGCCGGCGCAGCGCATCGGCGCGCTCGATCAGCTGCAGCAGCGCTTCGGCGGCGTCGGGCGTCCAGGCCGGCTGCAGCAGCCGTTCGCGCTGCACGCTGCACAGCCGCGCCAGGTCCAGCAGGGCCGCAGGCAGGCGCAGCCGCTCGGCCAGGCCGACGGCCTCCGCGATGCACAGCGCCAGCACGGCAAAACGTGCCGGCAGTGCCAGCCCCAGTGCGGCTGCGCGTGCCAGTGCGGGCGCTGCAGGACACTGCGCCGATACCAGCGGCAGGCACTCCGGCAGGCACACCTGCAGGGCGCCGCAGGTCTGCAGCATGGCGAAAAAGCGCATCGGCGCCACCTCCTGCAGGCCCTTGGAAAGCTCAAGCCAGACGCGTTCCGGCACCAGTGCGGCCACTTCGCCGCGCGCCACCATGCTGCGCATCAGATCCAGCGTGGCGTCGGCAACGCTGAAATCGAAGCGCGCCGCGAAGCGGGCCAGCCGCAGGATGCGCACCGGGTCTTCGGCGAATGCGGGACTCACATGGCGCAGCACGCCGGCGGCCAGATCGGCCTGCCCGCCATAGGGATCGATGACCCGGCCGTGCGCGTCGGCGGCCATGGCATTGATGGTGAGGTCGCGACGCTCCAGGTCCTGTTCCAGAGTCACGGCGGGATCGGCATGGAACTGGAATCCGTGATAGCCGGGTGCCACCTTGCGCTCGGTGCGCGCCAGCGCGTATTCCTCATGTGTCTCGGGATGCAGGAACACCGGAAAATCGCGCCCCACCGGCTTGAACCCGAGTTCCACCATCTGCTCGGGCGTGCTGCCGACCACCACCCAGTCGCGATCGCGCACCGGCAGCCCCAGCAGCCGATCGCGGACCGCACCGCCGACTTCGTAGATGCGCATGGCCACTCAGACCCTCACGGCGCGACCGGTGCGAACTCGCCAGGCGCTTCGGCGTCGGCCGCGGGCCTGGCCGGCGGCGCGGTCACGCGCAGCGGCGGCACGACGGCAGCGAGCGGCGCGCTGGCGCGCGTCGGCACCGGCGCTGACTGGGCGGTCGCAAGGGGCTGCGGCTGGACGACCGGCAGCGGGATGTCGAAGCCGCCGTCGCCTTCATCGACGGCCGGCAGACCGGCCAGGCCTTTGATGCTGCCCAGCCGCGACTTCAGCGCGCGCCCGGGCAGGCCCAGGCGCTGCGCGTACAGGGTGGCATTGGCCATCACCTTCTGCACGTAGTCGCGCGTCTCGGTGACCGGGATGGTCTCGATGAACACCGCGCCTTCCAGGCTGCGCGCCTCCAGCCAGCGGCGCACGCGGTTGGGGCCGGCGTTGTAGCCGGCGGTGGCGAGCACCGGATGTCCGAGGTCCTCGAGCACGTGGTGCAGGTAGTAGCTGCCCAGCTGCAGATTGGTCTGCACCTCCTGCGAATACGCCGGCTTGAAGTCGCGCAGGCCGATCTTGCGTGCCGCCCAGCGCGCCGTGGCCGGCATCAGCTGCATCAGGCCGAGCGCGCCCGAGCGCGACTGGGCTTCCGGCAGGAAACGGCTTTCCTGCCGCACCAGGCCGTAGACCCAGGCTTCGTCGAGTCCGTTCTCGCGCGCCCTGGCGTGCAGCGCTTCACGGAACGGCAAGGGATAGCGCAGGCCGGGATCGGCATCGGGGCCGGCATGCTCGGCGGCGGAAATCATGCGGTCGTACCATTCCGCGTCATGCGCCACATCAGCGGCCGCGAGCCACAGGCGGTCGCTCGCGCCACGCAGCGCAAAGCCCCACTCCTGCGCCGCCTCGCTCTGCAGGCCGAGGTGGAACAGCGCGAGTGCGCGCTGGATGCCGGGCCGGGCGCGCACCTGCGCCTGTTCATCGGGCTCGGCGTGCAGGCTGCCGCTCAGCAGCACACGTTGCCCAAGCTCTTCGGCAGCCAGCTGACCGTAGTAGTCATTGGGGTGGCCGACCTGGGCAAAAGCCTCGAGCGCTTCGTCGCGCCTGCCGGCCGTCTTGAGCGCGCGCGCGCGCCAGTAGCGCCAGACCGGCTGGGCGGCCTGGACCTCGCTCATCTGCTCGGTGGCGTGCAGCACCTCGTCCCAGGCACCGGCACGCAAGGCGGCACGCACCCACCAGGGCAGCTCGGCCTCCAGGAAACTGGCATCATGCGCGCGCCTGAAATCGGCCAGGGCATCGGGGTCGAGCTTCTGTGCCGCCCGCACGGCAATACGCGCCCACCCTTGCGCGCGCTCGACCGGAGTGAGCTGCGTTGCGGCGTGCTCCCACAGCGCGCGCGCCTGCGGCGGATCACTGCGCGCAACCTGGCCCAGCGCATGCAGTTCGAGCACACGCATGGCGCGGTTGCGGGGATGCGTCTCGAAGCGGGCCAGCCAGCCAGCCGGGTCGGCGATCGCCTGCGCAAAGGCGGCATCGGCCACTGCCAGCTCCGGCGGCAGCAGCGGCGCCAGCGCCTTGGCCACGCCCGTATTGTCGATCTGCAGCGCATGCTGGAAGCGCACCAGCAGATCCTCGGCCTGGACGTGGCCGGAGGCCAGCAGGCGTGCAAACACCGGTTCGCAACCCGGCGGCGTGCTGCGGCCGGAAACCCAGAGCGCGCGCACATTGTCGGGGATGTCGCTGTCGCCACCGCGCAAGTGCGCCGAAGCGAGGCCGCAGACCACTTCGGGATCGCTGCCGGCGTAGCCGCCCGCGTCGGCCAACAGGTCGACCCAGGACTGCTGCTGGGCCAGCGCCTTCAGCCAGTCGGCGCGCAGGCGCTCGGACAGCGGTCCGTCATTGCGCGCGAGGAACTGGTGCACCTCGCCGGGCGCCACCTGGCGCAGCGCGGTGCCGAGGCGCGCCTCGATCCACCAGAACTGGACATAGTCTGCCAGCGGCCCCGACAGTGGGCGTTCCGCCAGCTTCTGCAGCGCACCAAGATCGCGATTGCGGTAGGCTTCGTGCGCGGCCACGACGGGATCCGCCGCCGACGCAGCCGGAACGGCCGCACGGGCAGAGTCCGCAAGGACCAGGGCCACGATGGCAACAAGCGCCGGGCGCAAGCCCACA
Organism: Pseudomonadota bacterium; assembly: GCA_028873535.1. Lineage (GTDB taxonomy): Bacteria > Pseudomonadota > Gammaproteobacteria > Burkholderiales > Ferrovaceae > CAIVHB01. The sequence continues at coordinate 848 of JAGWIJ010000105.1, read as the reverse complement.
AGACGAGAGCGAAGCAGCGTGAAATTCCTCCAGCAGGCCGGCAAGACGCCGGAGCGTGACGCGCCAGGAGCCTGCGGCAGGCAGTCCGCGGCAGGTGGCGCATGAATCTGGCCGAGGCCTGGTCGGGCGGCTCGGCCCTGCTGGAGATTATAGGCATAAACCTGCTGCTGAGCGGCGACAACGCCCTGGTGATCGCGCTGGTGATGCGCGGGCTGCCGGACCGCCAGCGCCGGCGTGGCATCTGGATCGGCACGCTGGGTGCCGTCGTGATGCGTGTGCTCTTGACGCTCGGCGCCTGGAAGCTGCTGGCGCTGCCCGGGTTGCGGCTGGCCGGAGGCGTGACGCTGGTGTGGTTGGGCTGGCGTTTGAGCGTGCCGGAGAGCCACGGCAGCGCTCAAGAGGGCGGCAGCCGGAGTCTGGCCAGTGCGGTACGCCAGGTGATCTGGGCCGATGCGGTGATGAGCGCGGACAACGTGCTGGCCGTGGCCGGCGCCGCCCACGGACGTCTGGACCTGCTGCTGATCGGGATCGCCACCAGCATCCCACTGGTGGCCGCCGGCAGCGGCGCCATCGGGCGCCTGCTGGACCGTTTCCCGGCCGTCGTGACCGCTGGCGGCGGCCTGCTGGGCTGGGTCGGCGGCGAACTGCTGGCGGGCGATCCGCTGCTGGCGCGCTGGCCGGAATCCTGGCGCGACGCGAGCGCCCCGGTCTTCGCCTTGGCGGTGCTGTTGCTCGCCTGGCAGCGCGGCAGGCGCCGCTGAAAGCTGCGCTATGATCGTGGAACGCATGCCGCAAGGAAACGATGATCCCATGAAGCCCTCCCCCTCCCCCTCACCCGCGCAGGACGA
>JAGWIJ010000104.1 GCA_028873535.1 Pseudomonadota bacterium | reverse complement strand
CCCCCCCCACCGCGACGCCCACGCTGACACCGCGCGTCGGCACCGCGCGACCGGTCGAGGTTCCGGACACCCGGCCACCGTCCTCCGGCGATTCCGTCAACGCGCACGCACGCGCCTTCGCCACCGGCATCAACCGCGACCTGCGCCGCGACCTTTACGCCGAGGGATGGCGCCAGAAGATCGAGCAGAACGCCGGCCTCGATCTGGTGCGCAACATCGCGGTCGGCTCGTATTCCCCGCCCGAGGTGCTGGTCCACATCAGCCCTTCCGGCCGCATCGAGCGTGTGCAATTCCTGCGCAGCAGCGGCAACGCGCAGGTCGACGACGCAGTGCGCCAGATCGTGCATCAGTTCGAGCCTTACAAGGCGTTCACGCCGGATCTGTCACTGGACTACGATGGCGGCATCGACATGCCATTCCGCTGGACGTTCAACACGGCAGTGCGACTGTTCCCGCTCGGCCCCTGATGCCTGGGCTGCGAGTGCCTCCGGCGTGACAGGGCGCAGCGCGCCATGCTCACCGTTGCTGCGGGGTATAGCCGGCTGCGCTGATCGCCTCGGCAACGGCCTTGGAATCAAGGCGCACCGACTCCACCTGCACAAGGTGGGCTGGGAGGTCGATCTGCACGCGCGCTTCGGGATCGATGGCGCCGAGTGCCTTGCGCAGGGTGGCCTCACAGTGCCCACACGTCATGTCTTCGACGAGGAAAGTGATCATGCTGCATGTCCATGAATGCGTCGGCAGCGGCCGACCGGTGTCCTGAGCGTGCTTGAGCCCGGACATCGGCGCAAGGCCCGATCGTGAACGCCCCCGGCGACGCGGGTCCGCCGCTGCTCGCACAGCGCCTGCGCATCGAGGGCATGAGTTGTGCCGCCTGCGTGCGCCGGGTCGAACGCGCGCTGAGCGCGGTGCCGGGCGTGCAGTCGGCCAGCGTGAACCTGGCCACCGAGACCGCGCGCGTGCTGTCCGCCGGTCCGGTCCCGGCGGAACAGCTGGCGGCGGCGCTGCAGCAGGCCGGCTACGACGGCACGGCACTCAAGGCCGATCAGCCGGCTGCAAGCCCGGCACCCGCCGGCGAATGGCGCCCGATCGCGCTCGGCATCGCACTGTCCTTGCCGCTGCTGCTGCCGATGCTGCTGGCGCCTTTCGGCGTACACGCCATGCTGCCGGGATGGCTGCAACTGGCGTTGGCAACTCCCGTGCAGCTGCTGCTCGGTGCGCGCTTCTACCGTGGCGCCTGGCATGCCTTGCGCCAGGGCAGCAGCAACATGGACGTGCTGGTCGCACTCGGCACCAGTGCCGCCTTCACCCTGTCGTGCTACCGGCTGCTCCAGCACACTGCGATGCCGCATCTGTATTTCGAAGCGTCGGCCACCGTGATCACGCTGGTGCTGCTGGGCAAGCAGTTGGAGGCGCGCGCGCGCCGCAGCACCGCCGACGCGCTGCGCGGTCTGCAGGCACTGCGGCCCGAACACGCACGCGTGGTGCGCGCTGGCGACGAGATCGAGATCCCGGTGGACGCCGTGATGCCGGGCGATCAGGTGCGTGTATTGCCGGGTGAACGCATAGCCGTCGATGGCGAGATCCTGAGCGGCAGCAGCGGCATCGACGAATCCCTGATCACCGGCGAGAGCCTGCCGGTGCAACGCGGACCTGGTGAGCGCGTCATCGGCGGCGCGCTCAATGGCGACGGCGCCTTGCTGGTGCGTGCGCTGGAAACGGGTGGCGAAGGCACTCTGGCCAGGATCATCCGCCTGGTGGAGACGGCCCAGGCGGAAAAGGCGCCTGTGCAGGCCCTGGTCGACCGGGTGGCCGCGTGGTTCGTGCCGGTCGTGGTGCTGATCGCCGTGCTGACGCTGGCGGCATGGTGGGCGGTGCGCGGTGATGCCGGCGTGGCACTGATCAATGCCGTGTCGGTGCTGGTGATCGCCTGTCCGTGCGCACTCGGGCTGGCGACCCCGACAGCGCTGCTGGTCGGCACCGGCATGGCGGCGCGCCGCGGCATCCTGATCCGCGACATCGCAGCGCTGGAAGCGGCAGTCACGGTGGACACCGTGGTGTTCGACAAGACCGGCACCTTGACGCGCGGTCATCCCGAACTGTTGGCACTGGCGCCAGCTGCGGGCGAGGACGGCGACCAGGTGCTGGCGCTGGCTGCCGCCTTGCAGTCGCACAGCCAGCATCCGCTGGCCAGGGCCGTGCTGCGCGCCGCGCGCAGCCAGGGCGTGGCGGTGCCGGCATGCCAGGACGCGCGCGCGCTGCCCGGCGTCGGCGTGGCCGGCAGCGTGGCCGGGCGCAGCCTGGAACTGGGCAGTGCCAGGCTGCTGGCGGACGCCGGCCTGCGCGGTAGCGCCGGCGCCCAGGCGTCCGGTGCGCTGGCCAGCCAGGCTTCCGGCCATGAGCAGGCCGGCCGCACCGTGGCCTGGCTGATCGAGCGCAGTGGCGACGACGCGGCCGGCGGCACCCGCATACTGGCGCTGCTGGCCTTCGGCGACGCCCTGCGTGCCGAGGCCGCCGCTGCGATCCGGGATCTGCACGCGCTGCAGCTGCATACCCTGGTGCTGAGTGGCGACAGCGCCGGCAGCGTGCGCAATGCCGCCCAGGCGAGTGGCGCCGAGGACTGGGCGGCGGCCTTGCTGCCCGCCGACAAGGTGGCGCGTGTGCAGGCCCTGCGCGCCGCCGGGCGGCGTGTTGCGATGGTGGGCGACGGCATCAACGATGCCCCGGCACTGGCGGCTGCCGACGTCGGGATTGCGCTCGGAAGCGGCACCGACATCGCCATGGACGCCGCCGGGATCACCCTGATGCGCGGCGACCTCGCTCTGGTCGGTGAAGCGATCGTGCTGGCGCGCCGCATCCACGCGCGCATCCGGCTCAATCTGGCGCTGGCTTTCGTCTACAACCTGGCCGGCATACCGCTGGCCGCCGCCGGCCTGCTCAGCCCGGTGGTGGCCGGGGCGGCCATGGCGCTGAGCAGCGTCAGCGTGGTCAGCAGCGCACTGCTGTTGCGGCGCCAGTGGCCGGCAAGCGGCCGCCACTCAAGGCACCCGGAGCCCAAAGCATGACCGAACTCGAGTTCCAGGCCCTGGCCGCCCAGGGTTTCAATCGCATACCGTTGATCAGCGAGCACTTCGCCGACCTCGAAACGCCGCTGTCGCTCTACCTCAAGCTGGCACACAAGCCCAACAGCTATCTGCTCGAATCAGTGCTGGGCGGCGAGCGCTTCGGACGCTACTCCATTGTCGGGCTGCCGGCGCGCACCCTGGTGCGCGCCACCGATGACAGCGTCGAGGTGGTGCACGACGGACAGGTGATCGAGCGCCACCAGGGTAATCCCCTCGATTTCCTGGAGGCGTACCGCCAGCGCTTCCGAGCGGCGCCAGTGGCCGGACTGCCGCGCTTCAGCGGGGGCCTGGCAGGCTATTTCGGCTACGAGACGGTGCGCCACATCGAGCCGCAACTCGGCGCCAGCCGCAAGCCCGACCCGGTCGGCATTCCCGACATCGTGCTGCTGCTCACCGACGAACTCGCCATCATCGACACGCTGACCGGCAAGCTGTACCTGATCGTGTATGCCGATCCCGGTCAGCCGGAGGCCTACCAGACCGCGCGCAACCGTCTGCGCACCCTGCGCGCCATGCTGCGCTCGCCGGTGGACATCCCGTTTGCGCGCGGCAACTACGACACCGGCACCGAGCGCGTGTTCGCGCGCCCGGATTTCCTGGCCGCCGTGGCGCGCGCGAAGCAGTTCATCCACGAAGGCGACGTGTTCCAGGTCCAGATCGGACAACTGCTGTGCAAGCGCTTCACCGATTCGCCGGTGACGCTGTACCGTGCGCTGCGTTCGATCAATCCCTCGCCCTACATGTATCTGTACGACTTCGGCGACTTCCACGTGGTCGGCGCCTCGCCGGAAATCCTGGTGCGCCAGGAGCGTGTCGCCGGGGGCGAGCGCGTCACCATCCGTCCGCTGGCCGGCACCCGACCGCGCGGCGGCACGCCGGAGGAGGACCGGCGGCTGGCCGAGGAACTGCTGGCGGACCCCAAGGAACGTGCCGAGCACGTCATGCTGATCGACCTCGCGCGCAACGACATCGGCCGCATCGCCGAGCCGGGCAGCGTTCGCGTCAGCGACCGCATGGCGGTCGAGCGTTATTCGCACGTGATGCACATCGTGTCGAACGTCGAAGGCATCCTGCGACCCGGCATCGGCCCGCTCGACGTGCTGCGCGCCACCTTCCCCGCCGGCACGCTGACCGGCGCGCCGAAGGTGCGTGCGATGGAGGTCATCGACGCGCTCGAACCCACGCGGCGCGGCCTGTATGGCGGGGCCTGCGGCTACCTGTCCTTCCATGGCGAGCTCGACCTGGCCATCGCGATCCGCACCGGCATCGTCAAGGGCGGCATGCTGTTCGTGCAGGCAGCCGCCGGCATCGTCTACGACTCGGTACCCGAACTCGAATGGCAGGAGACCGAGAACAAGGCGCGCGCGGTGCTGCGCGCCGCCGAGATGGTGCAGGTCGGCCTGGACTGACGCTTGCAGTCGCCGGGGGGATCTGGTCGAATCTGCCAGCCTTTGCCGCTGCATTGCCGGAGCTTGTGATGATTCGCCGCCTGCCTGTCCTTCCCCTGCCCGCCTTGCTGTTGGCCTTGCTGCTGGGCACGGCCGCGGCCAGCCCGGCCGCCGACAGCATCGCCCCGGCGGCGCGTCCCAGCCTGACCGTGACCAGCGGCACGGTGCGCCGGCAGGACTGGACGGTGCCGCTCAGCGCCTCCGGGGCGGTGGCCGCGTGGATGGAAGCCAGCATCGGCGCGCGCATCACCGGTCTGCCGCTGACCGAAGTGCTGGTCAATGTCGGCGATCACGTGCGCAAGGGGCAGCTGCTGGCGCGCTTCGACGATGCCACCCTGCGTGCCGACCTCGCGCAGCAGGAAGCCGGTCTGGCGCAGGCGCAGGCCGCCACGCAGCAGGCCGAGGCCGCCGCCACGCAGGCCGAAGTCAACCGCGACCGCGCGCTCGCGATCCGCGACTCGGGCGCGATCAGCGAACAGGACGTGCTGCAGTACAAGACCGCCGCCAGCACCGCGCGCGCCCAGGTCGCCCAGGTCCAGGCCCAGGTGGCGCAAGCGCGGGCGCTGCTGGCCAACGCGCGCCTGCGCCTCGAGTTCAGCCAGGTGCTGGCGCCGGACGACGGCCTGATCTCGGCGCGCGTGGCCACTGTCGGCAGCGTGAGCCAGGCGGCCGGTGCCAGTGCGGAACTGTTCCGGCTGATCCGCCAGGGGCGCCTGGAGTGGCGCCCCGAGCTGACCGCCGGGCAGTTGGCGCAGGTGCACCCTGGCATGCGCGCCAGCGTGAGCCTGCCCGATGGCGGCACGCTGAGCGGCAAGGTGCGTCAGATCGGCCCGGCCATGGACGGCAGCACGCGCCTGGGCCTGGCTTACGTGGATCTGCAGCCGGGTGGCCGCGCGCTGGCCGGCATGTACCTGAGCGGCAGCCTGGAAGCCAGCCGGCGCAGCGCGCTGACCGTGCCCGCCGAAAGCGTGGTGATCCGTGACGGACGCAGCTATGTGCTGCGCCTGGACGGACAGCGCTGCCACCTGGTCGCAGTGAGCGTGGGGCGCCGCCAGGGGCACGACGCCGAGATCACCGCCGGGCTGCGGCTGGGCGACACGGTGGTGGTGCAGGGCGCCGGCTTCCTCAATGACAACGATCTGGTGCGCGTGGTCGACGCAGGCACGACGCGATGAACTTCGCCACCTGGTCGATCCGCAAGCCGATCCCGGCCATCGTGCTGTTCGCGCTGCTCGGGGTGGCCGGTCTGTGGGGTTTCCGCCAGATCGGCGTGCAGGACTTCATCGACCTCGACGTGCCCACCGTCAACGTGGTGCTGACCCTGCCCGGTGCCACGCCGACCCAGCTCGAGACCGACGTCGCGCGCCGCGTCGAGGACTCGATGGCGACGCTGGAAGGGCTGCATCACCTGTACAGCCACATCACCGACGGGCAGGTCAGCATCACGGCGGAATTCGTGCTCGGACGTTCGCTGTCGGACGCGCTGATCGACGTCAAGGATGCGGTCGACCGCGTGCGCAACGACCTGCCCGCCGATCTGCAGCAGCCGCAGGTGAGCAAGGTGACGGTGGGGCCAGGCGGGCCGATGGTGACCTATGCGGTGACCAGCCCGACGCTGGACGAGGAAGGTCTGAGCTGGTTTGTCGACGACACCATTGCGCGTGCGCTGTTGGCGATCCCCGGCGTCGGCGAGGTCGACCGCGTCGGTGGCGGCCAGCGCGAGGTGCAGGTCGATGTCGACCTGCCGCGCCTGACCGCGCTCGGCCTGAGCGTGGCCGACGTGTCGCGCGCGGTGCGGCGCGTGCAGCAGCAGGCCTCCGGCGGGCGTGGCCAGCTGGGCGGCGCCGAGCAGAGCCTGCGCACCGAAGGCACGGTCGCGCAGGCGGCCGACCTGGCGCTGCTGCCGGTGGCGGTGAGCAACGAGCACTGGGTCCGCCTGGACGAGGTCGCGCAGGTGCATGACACCCTGGCCGACCGCACCACCGCGGCACGCCTCGACGGCCACCCGGCTGTGGGCTTCCAGGTGCTGCGCGGCAAGGGCTACGACGTGATCGGCCTGGCGGCGCGCATCGACACCGCGCTCGACCAGCTGCAGCAGGCCCATCCCGAGGTGAAGGTGAGCAAGATCATCACCACCGTCACGCGCGTGCAGGAGCAGTACCGCGGTTCGATGCGCATGCTGTACGAAGGCGCGCTGCTGGCGGTGGTGGTGGTGTGGCTGTTCCTGCGCGACCTGCGCGCCACGGTGGTCGGCGCCGCCGCGCTGCCGCTGTCGATCATCCCGACGTTCGGTGTCATGTACTGGGCGGGCTACACGCTCAATGGCCTGACCCTGCTGGCACTGTCGGTGGTGGTGGGCATCCTGGTCGACGATGCGATCGTGGAGGTCGAGAACATCGCGCGGCACCTGCGCATGGGCAAGAGCGTACGCGAGGCCACCGAGCAGGCGGTGACCGAGATCGCGCTGCCCGTCATGGCCACCACCATGGCGCTGGTGGTGGTGTTCCTGCCGACCGCACTGATGAGCGGCATCCCGGGCCTGGTGTTCCGCCAGTTCGGCTGGACTGCGGTCGCGGCCATCCTGGCCTCGCTGCTGGTGGCGCGGCTGGCGACGCCGATGATGGCGGCAGCCCTGATGCGCCGGCACGACGCGCAACAGCAGGGCGACGGCGCGCTGATGCGCGCCTACCTGGGCGCCGTGCGCTGGTGCCTGCGCCACCGCGTGCTCACGCTGGCGGCGGCAGGCGCCTTTTTCGCGGGCTCGCTGGCGCTGATCCCGCTGATCCCGACCGGCTTCATTCCGCCCGAAGACCGCGGCTATACCGCCGTCACGGTGGAAACGCCGCCCGGCTCCTCGCTCGAGCGCACGATGGCGGTGTGCGAGGCGGCGCGGCTGGCGATCGTGGGTGGCAAGGATCCGGTGCCGGGCATCGCCGCGATCCTGAGTGCCGCCGGCAGCGCCACGGCGGCCAGCGCGGGCGAAGTACGCAAGGGCTCGCTGACCATCACCTTCACGCCGATCGGCAGCCGTCCGGGCCAGACCGCGATCGAGAACCTGATCCGCAGCCGGCTGTCGAGCGTGCCGGGCGCGCGCTTCTCGATGGGCAACGGCGGACCCGGCGAGAAGCTGGAGATCTATCTGACCGGACGCGACGTGATCCAGCTCAAGGCCACCGCACGCGCCGTGGAACGCGACATGCGGACCTTGCCCTATCTGAGCGGCGTCAATTCGGCGGCCAGCCTGGAGCGTCCCGAACTGGTGGTGCGTCCGCGCCCGGCGCAGGCCGCCGAGCGTGGCGTGAGTGCCCAGGCGATCGGCGAGACGCTGCGCATCGCGACAGCCGGCGACTTTTCGCCGGCGCTGGCCAAGCTCAACCTGGACAACCGCCAGATCAATGTGCGCGTGCGCATTCCCGAGCAGGCACGGCAGGACTTCGAGACCATCAGCAATCTGCGCATCGGTGGCCGTGGCGGTCTGCTGCCGCTGGCGAGCGTGGCCGACATCAGCATGGAAAGCGGCCCTTCGCAGATCGACCGCTACGACCGCAGCCGCTTTGTCGCGGTCAAGGCCGACCTGGGCGGCTATCCGCTGGGCAACGCCCTGGGCGCGGCCAGGCAGCTGCCGGCGGTGCGCGAACTGCCGGCGTCGGTCAGGCTGGTCGGCTCCGGTGATGCGGAGTTCATGCAGGAGCTGTTCGGCGGCTTCGGACTGGCGATGCTGATCGGGGTGGCCTGCGTCTATGCCGTGCTGGTGGTGCTGTTCCACAACTTTTTCCTGCCGGTCACCATCCTGAGCGCGGTGCCGCTGTCGCTGGGCGGCGCCTTCGTGGCGCTGCTGGCAGGCCATGGCCAGATGGGCCTGCCCGCGCTGATCGGTCTGGTGATGCTGCTCGGCATCGTCACCAAGAACTCGATCCTGCTGGTGGAGTACGCCATCGTCGGCATGGACGAGCGCGGCCTGTCCCAGCACGAAGCCCTGGTCGACGCCTGCCACAAGCGTGTGCGTCCGATCGTGATGACCACCGTGGCCATGGTGGCCGGTATGGCGCCGCTGGCCTTCGGCCTGGACGGCGGCAACCAGTTCCGTCAGACCATGGCGATCGCGGTGATCGGCGGACTGATCACCTCGACGGCGCTGAGCCTGCTGGTGGTGCCGGTGGTGTTCACGGTGGTGGCGGCCCTGCAGCGCGGCCTGCGCCGGCTGACCGGCGCGCGCGCACTCAGCCGGAAGACGCCGCGCCAGGCGCCGGGGTAGGCGGCCCCACGGCGGCGCGCACGGCAGGTGGCAGTTCGACCGGGCGGCCGCTGTCGACGCCCACCCAGACCATCACCACGACGCCGTCGGCGAGCAGCTGCGTGCCGTCGGCCGAATGGATTTCGTTGCGCAGTTCGACGCTGCTGCGCCCGACGCGCCCGGCCGCCAGCGACACTTGCAGCGTGCCCGGATACAGCACCTGCTGGCGGAAATTGCATTCAATGCGCGCTGCCACCGGCATCGCGGTCTGGCCGGACTGGGCCGGGGTCATGCCGGCCGGCGGGAACTCGCCCAGCGCCTCCAGCCACTCCACGCGCGCCTGTTCCATCAGGCGGAAGAACTGGACGTTGTTGAGATGCCCGAAGGCGTCGAGATCACCCCAGCGCAGGGGGATCAGGGAACGGTGCAGGGAGCTCATGTTCGACGCTGGAAATGAAACAGCCGGCAGCATACACCGCCGGCTGTCGCACATCGCGGGTGGCGGCTGGCCGCCACCCGTTCAGGTTCAGAACTTGTAGTTCACGCCGGTCGAGATGCCCTCGATGCGGCAGCCGCCCCAGGTGGTGGGACCGGCACCCGAGTAGTCGACGAACACCGTGTTGGTGCCATCGTGACAGTCGGTGGTGACGCCGCGCCCGCCGGCGCCGAGGTCGTAGTGCGCATTGCCGCGGTTGATGGTCAGCGCGCCGTCGACGTACCAGGTCAAGGCCTTGTCGATCTTGTGCTTGTAGGCCAGCGTGTACATGTCGGCGGTATTGTTGCTGTTGATGGCGTTGTAGTTGTGCTGTCCGCCCGGATCGCCCGGCGTGGCACCGGCATGGCCCCAGCCGAAGCTGACGCTGTCATCCACGGTCAGTTCCTGGGTCAAGGCCAGCCAGCCACCGTCGCGCGAGCGCTCGTTCTGGTACTGCAGATAGGCCGGCACATTGCGGCGCATGCGTTCGAGGATGCCGCTGACGGTCAGACCGAAATCGAACTTGTACTGCGCGCCGATCTTGAAGGCCCATTCGGTGGCGATGTCGGTGGTGTAGGCACCGAGCGGGATGGTGGTGGTGGTGCCGGCGGGCAGGATCTGGGTGGCGTTGTCGATCCAGGGCACACCCGCGCCCGAATAGTAGCCGTAGATCGGATTGTTGGCGCCGATGCCATCGCTGTTGCGGTTGACGTTCTGGTGCTGCTCGAAGGCCATGGTGCCGTAGAAGGGGCCGTTCTCGTACTTCAGCGCCAGGCTCAGCGAATTGCTGAAGCCGCCGTCGTCGCAGTTGAGCGGCAGGTTGCCGCTGCCCGGCATGTTGCCGCCGTTGCAGTCCGGCGAACCCGCCGACTGCACCACGTTGTCGTAGGTGCGGTTCTGTCCCGGCGAGAACAGCACGTCGACGCTGGCGCCGCCCGCGAACTTGGGCGATTCATACCACAGCGAGTGGTCCTGACGGGTGCCGAACTCGACGCGGCTGTCGCCACCGGTGTTGCCCATGATGACAGCGTAGTCACCCAACTGGCCGGAGAAGGGGTTGAGGCGGTCGGTGGATTTCTTGTACGGCGTGTAGCTGGTGCCGAACTTGAGGCTGCCCCAGCGGCCGTTGGCGAAACCGGCGTAGGTGTCGCCCGAGCCGACCGCGCCTTTGACCGAATTGCCCTGCGCCGTGTAACCCGTCGAGAGGCCCGGCGTGGCGGTGATCGAAAGCGAGGTCTCGATCTGGTAGACGAACTTGGTTCCGGTGTCACCGATCTTGTGCTCGCCGCGGTAGCCCAGGGTCGACTTGTTGGTCGACAGCGCCGGCATCCAGCCCACGCGGCCGACCGAGGTCTTGGTGACCGGTGCGCCGTTGGGCAGGTAGCCGCCGCCCGGGGTCCAGTTGTAACCCTGCACCGACTGCGAGGACGGGATGCCCTTGGTGGTGTCGTCGATCGACACGTCCATGGTGCCGTAGAAGCCTTTGAGGAAAGCATCCACGGCCGAAGCTCCGGCGCCGGCCGCGGGCTGCGTTTCCACCTTCTGTTCGATCTTTTCGGTCTTGGCCTGGTTGGCGTCCTGCTTGCGGCTCAGGTCCTCGAGTTTCTGCATCAGACTGTTGACCTGGGCCTTGAGGGCCTGGATCTCGTCCTGGGTGGCGTCGGCGCGGGCAATTCCGCTGCTGCCGAATCCAGCCACAAGGACAGCGATGGCGACCGCACGCAAACGCGGCCGACCTGGGTACAGTCGGGACATGGTGTTCTCCTCCAAATCGTTTTTGGGTTCCGTTGTCGTCGAGTCCCGCTTCCCTGGCGCTCTGCTCGCCCGGACTCGATTGATATATTACATACTTTATTTCAGAGGAACACCAGGATCTGCCGGCGCGTCCATCTTTGCCAGCGCAACGGGCCGCTGACAAGGAACAGCGCACCATTTCCGCTATGATTGTGGCGCATGGACAACACTTATCATTTGCTCTTTGTCTGCATGGGCAATATCTGCCGCAGCCCAACAGCACACGGCGTGGCGCGCGCGCGCATCGCCGCGGCCGGCCTGGCACCGCAGGTGCGCGTGGACTCGGCCGGCACCCACAACTACCACCCGGGTTCAGCGCCCGACAGCCGCAGTCAGCGCCATGCCAAGGCACGCGGTTATGACATCGGCGACCTGCGCGCGCGTCAGATCCGAGCGCCCGACTTCGGCTCGGCCGACCTGATCCTGGCGATGGACTGGGACAATCTGGCCCTGCTGCAGCAGCTGTGCCCGCCCGAACATGCCGGCAAACTGCGCCGGCTGACCGAGTTCTGCCGGCGGCATCGTGCCGAGACGGTGCCCGACCCCTATTACGGTGGCGCTGAAGGCTTCGAGCGCGTGCTCGACCTGGTCGAGGACGCCGCCGACGGCCTGTTGCTGCACGTGCGCCAGCAGCTCCTGCCGCCCCCCTGAGGGCGAGCGCCGAAGCGGGCACCAGCCGGCGGTGCCGCCGTGCGAAACTGGCGGCGCCTGTTCCGGCAAGGA
>JAGWIJ010000192.1 GCA_028873535.1 Pseudomonadota bacterium | reverse complement strand
CTGTCGCAGTATCCCGGGCAGCTGATGTCGTTGTTGTTCACGGACGGGCAGAAACCCGGGCAGCCCCTGGCGCTGCTGTCGATCGAGCAGGCGCTGGGCACCTCGTCGATCAGCAGGATGGCGCGTGCCACGCGGCAGTTGTCGGCGCCGCAGCCGAAGGCGCTGCCGCTGGTGTCGTTGCTGTCGAAATCGACCATCACGAAGCGCTCGGTGACCTGGGCGGTCTCGGCCACGGACAGGAAGCGGTTGGCACTGCGCGGATCGACCGTCGAGACGGCGAAGAAGGGGAAGCGCTTGTCGACGGGCGTCTCGCAGCGCACATGGATGCGGTTCTGGAACACGGCGGTTTCGACCGGGCGGCAGGCGGCCATCTTCTCCTGGGCTGATGCAGCGGCCGGCCACAAGGCGATCAACGCGAACAGCAGGGCAAAGGCAGGACGGCAGGCACGGGCGAAAAGGGTCACAGCATTCTCCAGTCCAGGCTTTTGATTTTCTGAATCTACTGTAGAAGCTGGCAAACATGCAAGGGTCTGTCCGGCCCATGGCGGCCCGTCCCTGGCGCGAATGAAGACGCTGTGGCGGCCCTCAGGCTGGACGCAGCGCGAACGTGTCGAACATTGCCGCCAGCTCGGCCCATAGCGTCGGGCCGTAGCCGACGCCTGCGTCCTCCGCCAGCAACTCAGCATCGCGGCAGCCGATGCTGCGGAAGGTCTGCACCACCAGGCGGCGCGCGCCCAGGCCGGCCAGTTCCTGCGCCAGCGTGCGCAGTGCGGCGGGCGGCAGCAGGCTGGCGTGGACTGTGGTGCGGAACTCGTGTGCAACACCACTGGCCAGGATGGCGCGGACGCTGGCGGCGGCCCGGCTGGCACTGGCGAGGTGGCCGGTGATGCCGGCATAGCGTGCAGCCGGTGCCTTCACATCCATCGCCACCCAGTCCAGCCAGGGCAGCACGCGGCGCAGGGCGGCCGGATGCATGCCGGCGGTATGCAGTGCCGTGCGGAAGCCGAGCCGGCGCACCGCCTGCAAAGCCTCGGGCAAGCCCGCCTGCAAAGTCGGCTCGCCACCACTGAACACCACGCCATCGAGAAGCCCACGGCGCCCTGCCAGGAAAGTGAGCACTTCCTCCCAGCGCTGCGTCGGGCGCCTGGCGAAGGATTGCAGCTGGGTGTTGTGGCAATAACGGCAGCGCCAGGCGCAGCCCTGGCAGAACACCACGGCACTCAGCGCACCCGGAAAATCGACCGAGGACAGCGGCACCAGCCCGGCCACTGCCAGGGTGCTGGCCATCAAACGGACGCCGCGGCCGGCTCGCGGAAGAACACGCGCTCGTAGTGCTCGCCCTGCTTGCCGGCATTGAAGGCCGACACCGGGCGGTGGTAGCCCATCACGCGCGTCCACACTTCACATGGGGGATGACTGGCGCAGGTCGGACAGTTCTGGTGCTCGCCCGTGATGTAGCCGTGTTCGGGGCAGATCGAGAAGGTCGGCGTGAGCGTGAGGTAGGGCAGGCTGAAGCGTTCCAGCGCGCGCCGCACCAGCGCCTTGGCGGCGTCGGCGCCCATGCGCTCGCCCATGTACAGGTGCAGCACCGTACCGCCGGTGTACTTGCGCTGCAGCGATTCCTGGCGCGTCAGCGCCTCGAAGGGGTCGTCGGTGAAGCCCACCGGCAGCTGCGAGGAGTTGGTGTAGTAGGGGCGCTCGGCGGTGCCGGCCTGCAGGATGTCGGGATAGCGCTTGCGGTCTTCGCGCGCAAAGCGGTAGGTGGTGCCCTCGGCCGGGGTGGCTTCGAGATTGAACAGGTGCCCGGTTTCTTCCTGGAAGCGCACCATGGCGGCACGCGCATGGTCGAGCAGGCGCAGCGCGAAGGCGTGGCCGGCGGGCGTGGTGATGTCCTGGGAGTCGGCGCTGAAGTTGCGGATCATCTCGTTGATGCCGTTCACGCCGATGGTCGAAAAGTGGTTGCGCAGGGTGCCCAGGTAGCGCCGCGTATAGGGGAACAGGCCCTGGTCCATCAGGCGCTGGATCACCTTGCGTTTGACCTCCAGGCTGTCGCGCGCCATCAGCAGCAGGGTGTCGAAACGCTGCAACAAGGCCGCCTCGTCACCACGGTGCAGGTAGCCCAGGCGCGCGCAGTTGACCGTGACCACGCCGATCGAGCCGGTCTGTTCGGCCGAGCCGAACAGGCCGTTGCCGCGCTTGAGCAGTTCGCGCAGGTCGAGCTGCAGGCGGCAGAACTTCGAGCGCACCATGGGCGGCTTGAGGTCGGAGTTCACGAAGTTCTGGAAATACGGCAGGCCGTACTTGGCCGTCATCTCGAACAG
>JAGWIJ010000103.1 GCA_028873535.1 Pseudomonadota bacterium | reverse complement strand
CTCGATGAAGCGTGCACCGGCCAGGCGTGTGCGGTGGCCGATGCGGCGCAGCTGGCGGCTTTCCTGCGCTTGGCAGCAGCATCGGGCGTGCGCGTCTGGGCGGTCGCCGGCGATCCACGCGCGGTGTTGCCCGAAGAGCGCGCCGCCTGGATCGGACGTGCCGCCGCCTACCGTCAGTTCAATCTGGCCCAGCCGCCGGCCGCGCGCCTGGCCGGGGTGCAGTACGACATCGAAGCGTATCTGGTGCCCGGCTATGGGGAGGACCCGGCCGGCTGGAATCAGCGTTACGTCGATCTGCTGCGTCGTCTGCGCGAGGCGGGCGGCAGCATGGCCATGGATGTGGTGGTGCCGTGGTGGTTTGGCCGCGGGGGCGACAGCCCAGCGGAACTGCTGACGGCGCTGCAACCGCTGGTCGACATCCTGACCGTGATGGACTACCGCACCGATGGCGATCAGCTGGTGCAGGCAGCAGTGCCGTTTGTCGCGTGGGCCCAGCACGGAGGACGGCAGGTGCGCATTGCACTCGAAAGCGGACCGCTGCCTGACCTGGAGGCGCGCCGCTATGAAGCGGCCGAGCAGGGCGAACTGCTGCTGCTGGAACTGGGCAATCAAGCGGTGTACGCCCTGCTTGCGACGCCGCTGGCGGCCGGTCCGCGCGCACAGGTTTTCGCGCGCCGCGGTGGTCATCTGGTGAAAGCCGCCCAGACGACTTTTGCGGGACGGCCGGAGGCCTTGCGCCTGGCCGTGCTGCACCTGGAGGACGCTTTTGCTGCCACGCGCGCATTTGCCGGCGTGGCGATACATGGATTGGATCAAGCATGGTACTGATTGCCGATGATGACGAACTGCTGGGGGCCTTGCTTTGCCATCAGCTGGGGCTGCTGGGCGTGACGGCCCGGCATACCCGTGATGGACAGGAAGTGCTCAATCTGGTCGACGAAATGCGGCCGCAACTGGTGGTTCTCGATCTGATGCTGCCGGGCATCGACGGCTTTGACGTGCTGCGCGAAATCAAGCACGGCCCGGCCACCAGTGGGACTCAGGTACTGATCCTGAGTCCGCGCACCATGGAGCGCGATGTCGAGACCGCGATGGCGCTCGGCGCCCAGGACTATGTTGCCAAGCCCTTCGACCTGGCGCGTCTGGTGAGCCAGTTGCGCGATCTGGACGCAGGACGGATGGACCTGGGGGTGGCTGCAGATGCGTGAACGCTACATGCGCAAGCGGGGATACCTGGTATTCGGGTGCCTGCTGCTGAGGACTGCTGCGGGCCTTGCGGCGGATGTCGCCAACGCTGCGGATGCGACCGCCGATGACGATGCCGAGCCGCTGCAGCTGACGCTGAGCCGCAGCTTGTCGTTGGCACTCGAACGGCCGGATCCGCTCCGCGAAGCCGGCCTGCCACCCGGCTTGCCGCTCGCGCCGCCGGGCGAGGCCGAGGCCGCCACCGACGCGCCCGACGCCGATCCGCTTGCCAAGCTGATCCGTGCCGGGCTGGCGGAGCGCCAGGCAGGCCAATACGATCGCGCACGCGAGCATTTTGCGGCGGCGCTGGCTGCCGATCCGGCGCGTCCTGATGTGCTGCACCTGCTGGGCATGAACGATGCCTATGCCAAGTCCTACGCGACGGCCCTGGACCATCTCGAAGCCGCACAGAAGCTCGTTCCGTCGGATGTCGACGTCGCACTCGACCGTGCGCGCGTGCTGTCGTGGAGCGGTCGGCTGTCCGAAGCCGGTTCGCTGGTCGATGGCGTGCTCGCCGACCATCCCGACAATGGCGAGGCCTGGGATCTGCGGGCGCGCCTGTCGTGGTACCAGGCGCAGCCGGTTGAAGCCGAAGGTGCCGCGCGCAAGGCCGTTGCCCTCGATCCCCTCAGCACCGATTTCAAGCTGATGCTGGCGCAGTCGCTGGCTGCCCAGGGGCGTTATCCTGATGCGGCCGACATCGCCCGCGAGATCGCGCCCCAGCGCCCCGCTGATGCGGACGTCGCGTCCCTGCTGCAGGCCGAAATCGACAATCGTCCGCGTCCCTGGCGCGTCGATGTCGCACTGGCCCACAGCAGCTTCGAGCGCATTCCCCTGCAGGATTGGCGCGGCGCTTCGGTGCAGCTCAACCGGCAGCTGTCCGCGGCCGACACGGTCTATGGGCGGATCGACAATGCCCAACGTTTCGGCCAGACCAATTCCGCGCTGGCACTGGGCGACGCGCATGTGTTCCGGTCCGGGTTCGCCGGCTATGCCGAGATCAGCGCAGCCCCTGGCGCCACCTTCCTGCCCAACTGGCGACTGGCCAGTGGTGGCGAACTGCGCGTGCGCGACGACCAGGCGGCGGTGGGCGCCACTTTCCTGACCCTGGACGCCTCGGCGGCGCGCTACAACGCCGGGACCAGCTACGGACTGACCCCGGGGCTGATCCAGTACCTGAATGGCGGGCGTGCCTGGCTGAGCGTGCGCCTGAACAACAGCCTGGATGCCAACAGGAACTACCTCAACGGCTGGGGCGTGCGCGGCGACGTGCTGGTCGGGGCCAGCTGGAACCTGCACGCCGGCTACAGCCGGGCGCCGGAATCCGATTACGTCGCCAACGGGGCGATCATTTCGGTGGTCCGCGATACCACGTTCGGCGCCAGCTGGCAGGCCACGCCCGACTTCGCGCTGAGGCTCGATTACCTGCGTGAGGACCGCGTCCTGTCCTACCTGCGCAAGGAATGGGTCCTCGGCGCGTCCTACCGCTTCTAGGAGACGGGCATGCTGCCTTTGCATTTCATCTGGCTGGTCACCGAGATCCTCGCGGCGATTTCGCTCGGGACCATGATCGTGTTGATCTTCCGCCGCTTCGCCGCCGAGCGCGCAGAGCGTGACCAGGAGGACCGCCTGCGCGAACTGCGGCCGGTCCTGTTCAACTGCCTGGATCGCCAGGAGCCGCTCGAGGAGATCCTGGCACGGCTCGGCAAAGCGGACCGCAGTGGCCTGGTGCTGCTGGCACGGCGCCTGATCAATGCCCTTGCCGGCGACGGACGCGCGGTGCTGGTCGACCTGCTGCGCCGCCTCGGGCATGTCGATGAGCAGTTGCGTGCCCTGCGTGACGGCAACGTGCCGGCGCGGCTGCAGGCGGCCAGCGAACTGGCCTGGTTCGACCTGCCGAGCGTGCGCTCGGCGCTCCATGCGGCCTTGCAGGACCGCTTCTACGGCGTGCGCGTGGCGGCCGCCGAATCGCTGATCGCGCTGGGCGACCGCGGCAGTCCCGACGAGATCATCCGTTTCCTCACCGAGGATGTCGACCCGCTGCCGCTCAGCCTGCGGCCTTTGTTCCGCCAGCTTGCACTGATCTCGCCACGCCTCATGACCGAACTCGCCGGCGGCAGCAACGTGCCGGTCGCCGTGCTGGCCATCGACGCGCTGGCGGCGGCGCGTGACGCGATCGACTTCAATCTGCTGTGCCGGATTGCCAACGACCACGCCGACAAGAACGCCCGCGCCGCCGGCCTGCGCACCCTGGGTCTGCTCGGCGCGAACGCCGAAGAGCGTCAGGCCGCACTGCCGAATGTCGAATCGACGGCAACGCCGCATGGCGAACGCATGGACGACGGCACGCGCATGATCGTCACGCGCGCGGTGCGCAAAGGCCTGTCCGACCGCGACTGGGAAGTGCGCACGCAGGCGGTGATCGCGACCCAGCGCATGCGCCTGACGGACGCGATTCCGCGCCTGCTGGCCATGCAGGGGGATCCGCAGTGGTGGGTGCGTTTTCGTTGCACCCAGGCGCTGCGTGCGCTGAGCGGCGACAACACCATCGGCAGCGAGCTCGGTGCCACCGGCCTGTCCGGCAATCGACTGGAGCCCGTACTTTGAACTACGTTCCCTGGACCTTCTTCGGGGTCCCCACGATCCTGCTGCTGCAGGCGCTCGCAGCGTTCATCCTGGTCAACGGGGTGCTGCAGAACCTGATCCACGTGTTCCAGCTGGTGCTGGCCTGGCGCACGCTGCGCCGCCAGCGCCGCGCCGACCCCACCACGCCGCTGGCCGCCTGGTGGCAGCTCAGCCGCAACACGCTGCCGGTGTCGGTGCTGGTGCCGGCCTACAACGAGGACAAGACCGTCGTCGACAACGTGCGCTCGCTGCTGGCGCTGCGTTATCCGAACTTCGAGATCATCATGATCAACGACGGCTCGAGCGACGGCACGCTGGAGCGCCTGATCA
This sequence comes from Pseudomonadota bacterium, assembly GCA_028873535.1. Taxonomy (GTDB): domain Bacteria; phylum Pseudomonadota; class Gammaproteobacteria; order Burkholderiales; family Ferrovaceae; genus CAIVHB01. Next base: position 7,871 of record JAGWIJ010000103.1, on the reverse strand, counting down.
CCAACTTCGGACTCGAACCGGTCAACCGCCTGCACGAGCCGGCGCTGCCGCACAAGCCGATCCGAGGTGTCTACGGATCGGCACGCTTCCCGCACCTGACCGTGATCGACAAGGACAACGGCGGCAAGGCCGACGCGCTCAACGCCGGCATCAACCTGGCGCGCTATCCGCTGTTCTGCGCCATCGACGCCGATTCGATGCTGGAATCGGATGCCCTGCTGCGCGCGGTGCAGCCCTTTGTCGAAAGCCCGGAACGCGTGGTGGGGGTGGGAGGCACCATCCGCATCGCCAATGGCAACCGCATCGTCGGCGGTCGCGTGGTCGAGACGGCGCTGCCGCGCAGCCCGCTGGTGCTGGTCCAGATCGTCGAGTACCTGCGCGCCTTCCTGATGGCGCGTGTCGCCCTCGGCGAAGTCGAGGCACTGATGCTGATCTCGGGTGCCTTCGGCATCTTCCGCCGTGCGGTGGTGATCCAGGCCGGCGGCTACAGCCGTGACACCGTGGGCGAGGATCTGGAACTGGTGGTCAAGCTGCATCGCTACCTGCTCGACCAGAAGATCCCGCTGGAAATCCGTTTCGTGCCCGAGCCCGTGTGCTGGACCCAGGCGCCGACCAGCCTGGGCGGCCTGATGCGCCAGCGCACGCGCTGGCAGCGCGGTGCGCTCGAGACCTACTTCCGCCACATCGGCATGTTCCTGCGGCCGCGCTATGGCCGCGCCGGCAGCCTGGGCATGTCCTCGGTGCTGCTGCTTGACGTGATGGGGCCGCTGATCGAGGTCCTGGGCTATGTCTGCGTGCCGCTGTTCTGGTATCTCGGCATGCTCAATGTCACCTACCTTGTTGCCTACGTCGCGCTCACCTTCGGCATGGGCATCTTCATCAGTGTCGGTTCGCTGGTGCTCGAGGAGATGGAAATGCAGCGCTTCAAGTCGGCGCGTGACCTCATGGTGCTGACACTGGCCGCGATCCTCGAGAACTTCGGCTATCGCCAGATCCACAACATCTGGCGCTTCATCGGCTGGATACAGTTCCTGCTCGGCCGCACCCACTGGGGAACGCCCAAGCGCCACACCTTCGATGGCAGCGACAGCGGCGGTTCCAGCCGGCGCGGCGGTGGGCGCGACAGCGCTGCGCAGGCCGGCGCGCGCGAGCCCGGCGAGCCGCTGCCGACGCCTGTGGTCGTGTCCCCGGCAACCGTCGCGCCGGCCGGGTCAGCGCGCTGAGGACGACGAGGCGGTGAGTCGACCCTCGTACTGCTTGATCAGGCCAGCGGCCTCGCTGTTGTCCGGGTGGGCAGCGAGCAGTTCGCGCAGCGTCCTGACTGCGGCGTCATAGTGGCCGGAGCGCGCGCGGGCGATCGACAGCCCGACCATGGCCTGCTCGTTGCCTGGATGCTTTTCCAGCACCGAGGTGAAGCCGCCCTCGGCCGCCGTCAGCTGGTTGCGGCGCAAGGCACAGTAGGCCAGCCCGTTGCGTGCATCCCACAGCTCCGGCGCCTGGTCGGTGATGGCGCGGAACAGCGCCTCGGCAGCGTCGACCTGGTTAAGGCGCAGGTGCGACCATGCCGCCAGCATGCGGGTGGCCGGCGCCGGCTGCTCGATGCCGGCATACCACCTGAGCGCGCCTTCGAAGTCGCCGGCGTCGAAACGCATGCTGACGCGTTCCGCGCGCGTCTCGCGGCTGAGCGTCTCGCCTTCGCGCGGCAGGTAGGCTGCGGTGTCCACGCGCCCGGCATGCAGGCGGTCGCGCACCGAGGCGACGCGATGCACGCCCAGGTAGCAGTGCAGGTAGATGCGGTCCCTGGAGCCCTGGATGGCCTGGGCGGCGGCGGCCGCGCTGAGGTCGTAGTTGTCGCCGATCTGGTGACCGAAGAAACTGGTCATCGGAAAGTTGAGGAACTTGAAGCCGAAGCGCACGGCGGCCTTGCGTTCACGCTCGAGCAGGACGTCCTCGTAGGGGACCCGCGCGTCGAGCAGGCTGACGATGGTCACGATGCCGTTCTGGCGCAGCATGGCGAAATCGGAATCGGTCGGATAGGGGCCGACCACCACACGCGAATCGACCTGCGTGATCGGTGCGCGGAAGGTCCGGTTGACGAGGTTGTTGGGATTCAGCAGCAGCCAGCCGCCGGCGTAGAGCAGCAAGGCCATCAGGCCCAGGAAGGCAAGCGCGCGCAGGCGCAGGTTCAGCTTGGACGGCGCCGAGGCCATGGTGCTCCAGTTAATCTGACTGCAACCCGTCGGAGTTTACCCAAGTCGCACCCGGAGGCAAGGAACTAAATGCGCCTCCAATGGCCCCCAATTGGGCGGATCTGGCGGTCCGCACTGCCGCTTGGCCGACGCGCAGACGGTGGGCCGCTGCGGCATTCGGCACTGGGCGTGATTGCCCTTGCCGGCCTTGCGATGGCTCCGGCACTGGCGCAGACAGCCGCCAGCGTGGCAGGCCCGAGTGTCCGGATCGAGGACCTGCATGGACCCGCTGCGCCTTCGGTGATCGCCCGCCCGCCCGCCACCGATTGGCAGACCATGGACCACGGCGGAGCGGCCCGTCTGGCGATCCTGCTGACCGGTCCCGACCAGGGTTCCTGGCTTGGTCTGGTCGAGGGCCTGCGTGCGCTGGGCGTGCCGGTCACGGTCACCCGCGACTGGCACGAGGCGGTGCATCACCGCATGGTGGTGATCTATCCGGAGGTGTCCGGCCGCCATTTCGATGCCGAAGCGTTCGCCGCCTTGCGCAACATCCCGCTGAACGGCGGTACCCTGCTCGCGTTCAATGTCATGGGCGGCGTGCTGTCCGCTGCCTTCGGCGTGCGCGAGGTGCAGCCGGCGCGCAATCGTTTCGCGTTCCGTTTCGAGGGCAGCGGCAGGCCGCCGCGCGAGGCCGAGATTCCCCTCGGCACGGCGGCTCAGGCCGAGCCCGGTCTGTGGACCTTCGCCTACGTCGCTGCCGGCGCCAGTGTGCTGGCACGCTTCGACGACGGCATGCCGGCCCTGCTCGACAATCCGGAAGGCGGCGGTCACGCCTACCTGATGGGCGTGGACGCCGGCGACCTGCTGCTGCGCGGCCACAACAATCGCCAGCAGGGCATCACGCGCGCCTATGTCAACCAGTACGAGCCGGCCGCCGACGTGCTGCTGCACTGGATCAAGGACCGCTACCGCGAGGCCGAGCCGCTCGCGGTGACGCTGGCGACGGCGCCCGACGGCAAGGCGCTGCCGGTGATGATCACCCATGATCTGGACTATCTGGCATCGCTGCGCAATGCGCAGGACTACCTGGCGTTCGAGCGCGAGGCCGGCATCCGTGCCACCTACTTCGCGCAGACCAAATACGTGCGCGACTGGGAGGACAAGTCCTTCCTGGATGCCGAAGGCGTGGAACTGATCCGCGCGCTGGCGCTCGGCGGCATGGAGGTCGGCAGCCACACGGTGGCGCATTCGCGCGTGTTCAACCGCATGGACGCCGGTACCGGCGAGGAGCGCTTCCCGGCCTATCATCCGGTGGTGGCCGACCACCATGTGTGCCGGGGCTGTTCGGTGTTCGGCGAGGCGCGCATCAGCCGCTTCCTGCTTGAACAGCTGACCGGCACCGCACCGCTGAGCTTCCGCTCCGGCCACCTGCTCAACCCGCCCATGCTGCCGGAGATCCTGGTGGCGAGCGGCTATCGCTTCGGCTCCGACTCGACCGCCAACGACCTGCTGAGCCACCTGCCCGTGCATGCCCACTTCGGCCGCGGCAGCAGCACCGAGCTGCCGTTCTACGAGTTCCCGGTGACCATCGAGGACGAGGAGAGCCCGCCGCTGGGCGAGCGCGTCGGCCCGGCCCTGGCGGTGGCAGAGGACGTGATCCGCGACGAGGGTATCTTCGTGGTGCTGATCCACCCCAACGTGGTCGGGCACAAGCTGCGCTTCGAACGCGAGCTGGTGCGCGCGCTGCGCGATCGCGCGTGGTTCGGCAGCATCGCCGACTTCGGCGAATGGTGGACGGCGCGCGACCGCCTCGAGTTCGATGTCGTGCCGGGCACCGACGCCGATCCGCAGCCGCATCTGCACATCACGGCGCCGCTGCCGATCGAAGGCCTGACGCTGCAGCTGCCACCCGGCGTGCACCTGGCACCTGGCGGGGTGGTCAGACGCAGCGTGGATCGCACCGCCGTGCTGGGCGCGCTCGCCGGCGAAATCGACATTCCGCTCGGCCTGGACGCGCCCCAGCGCTGAGCCGTGTGTCGCCTGGCGCAAGGTGATGGCGGCGGTGTGCGTGTAGACTTGCCGACAGTCCGCACCGGCGGACGTTCGGCCGGGAGGGCACATGTCGCTGCACGCTGCGTGGATCGGAATCCGACGCTACTGGGCCCTGGGCCTGGTGAGCACGGCCACGGCAGCTGCCTGGCCGCTGCTCACGATGATGGGCTGGAACCGCCTGTGGACCTTCCTGTTTGCCGCGCTGGCCCTGGTCGGCCTGCGCGACCTGCTGCAGACACGCCACGCCATCCTGCGCAACTATCCGGTGATCGGCCACCTGCGCTTCTTCCTGGAGTTCATCCGGCCGGAGATGCGGCAGTACTTCATCGAATCCGACACCGAGGCATTGCCGTTCTCGCGCAGCCAGCGCTCGCTGGTCTACCAGCGTGCCAAGCAGGAGGTCGACAAGCGGCCATTCGGCACCCTGCATGACCCCTACGAACCCGGCTACGCCTGGATCAACCATTCATTGAGCCCGGGGCGGCCCGCTGGACACGACTTCCGCGTGCTGGTCGGCGGACCGGACTGCAGCCAGCCATACAGCACCAGCCTGCTCAACATCTCGGCGATGAGCTTCGGCGCCTTGTCGGCGAATGCCATCCGCGCGCTCAACCAGGGTGCACTGCGTGGCGGCTTCGCCCACGACACCGGCGAAGGCTCGATCTCGGTCCACCACCGCGCGCACGGTGGCGACCTGATCTGGGAGATCGGCACCGGATATTTCGGCTGCCGCACCGCGCAGGGTGGTTTCGACCCCGAACGCTTCGCGGCAGCGGCCGCCGAAAGCCAGGTCCGGATGGTCGAGATCAAGCTTTCCCAGGGTGCCAAGCCCGGCCATGGCGGCGTGCTGCCGGCCGCCAAGGTGAGCCCGGAGATCGCGCTGGCACGTGGCGTGCCGCTGGGCCAGGACTGCATTTCGCCCGGCAGCCACGCGGCCTTCTCGACACCGCTCGGTCTGCTCGAGTTCGTGCAGACGCTGCGCCGCCTCTCGGGCGGCAAGCCGACCGGTTTCAAGCTGGCGATCGGCCATCCCTGGGAATGGTTTGCCATCGTCAAGGCCATGCTGGAAAGCGGCATCACGCCGGACTTCATCGTGGTCGACGGCAAGGAGGGCGGCACCGGTGCTGCCCCTGCCGAATACATCGACCGCGTCGGCGTGCCGATGCGCGAAGGCCTGCTGCTGGTGCACAACGCGCTGGTCGGCGCTGGACTGCGCAGCCGCATCCGAATCGGTGCCGCCGGCAAGATCATCAGCGCCTTCGACATGGCGCGCACCCTCGCGATCGGTGCCGACTGGTGCAATTCGGCGCGCGGCTTCATGTTCGCGCTGGGCTGCATCCAGGCCCAGTCCTGCCACACCGATCAGTGCCCGACCGGCGTCACCACTCAGGATCCGCTGCGCCAGCGCGCCCTGGTGGTGGGCGACAAGGCCGAGCGGGTGTTCCATTTCCACCGCAATACGCTGTCCGCGCTGGCGGATCTGGTGGCGTCCGCCGGCCTGACCCACCCTGGTGCCCTGCATCCCGACCACATCATGGTGCGCATCAACCGATTCGACGCGCGGCCGCTGTCGGCGATCCACGAATTCCTGCAGCCGGGCGAACTGCTGCACGACGCCTCGCGCCTGGCGGTGTTCGATGCCTACTGGCACCGTGCACGCGCCGACCGTTTCGGGCTGGCATCCTGAACATGCGGCAGGACGTATTGGGCTGCCGCCCTGCCCGCGAAGCCCATCCGCCGGCGCTGGTCACCCTGTTCTTCACCGAGATGTGGGAGCGCTTCAGCTACTACGGCATGCGCGCGCTGCTGGTGCTCTACCTGGTCAAGGCCGGCGGCTACGCGCGCGACCACGCGCTCGAGGTCTATGCCATCTACACCGGTCTGGTCTACCTGTCCGGCATCGTTGGCGGCTGGGCGTGCGACCGCTACCTGGGCTTCCGCAAGGCCATCCTGGCCGGCGGCTTCATCATGATGCTGGGGCATTTCGCCATGGCGGTGCCGTCGCTGCTGCACTATGCGCTGGGCCTGCTGGTGATCGGCAACGGTTTCTTCAAGCCCAACATCGCGAGCTTTCTCGGCACCTTCTATCGCGAGAACGATCCGCGTCGTGATGGTGCCTTCACCATCTTCTACATGGGCGTGAACACCGGCGCTTTCCTGGCACCGCTGGTGGCCGGGTGGCTGGGCGAGAGCGTCGGCTGGGACTGGGGCTTCGCTTCGGCCGGCGTCGGCATGGGACTCGGGCTGCTGCAGTTCTGGATCGGCAAGGCGCGCCTGGGCAGCGGCGGCTTCCCGCCCGGCCGGGAGCGCCTGACTGCGCGTGATCTGTTCGACATCGGCGCCATCACCGCGGGCGCGCTGCTGGCGCTGTACCTGGTGTTCATGGCCTGGCCCACGCTGGGGCCGCTGTGGTCGGCGGTCCCCCTGGCGGTGCGCGCCTTGCTGCCGCTTGGCCTGCTGGGCTGGCTGCTGGTCGATGTGCGCCGTGTCGATGGCGCTGCGGGCCTGGAACAGGTCGGCGCGATCCTGGTGATGTGCTTCTTCGTCATCGCTTTCTGGATGGGCTTCGAACAGGCCGGCGGCACCATGAACCTGTTCGCCGACACCCAGGTCGACCGGCACCTGCTGGGCTGGGAGATCCCGGCCTCGTACTTCCAGGCAATCAACCCGCTGGGCATCGTGCTGCTCGGGCCGCTGGTGGCGATGTTATGGAACCGCATCGATGCCGGGCGCCATCCCTGGCCCACCTCGGCCAAGATGGGGCTGGGCATGATCATCCTGGGACTGGGCTTCGTGGTGCTGTACCTTGCACAGAACCGCGCCGGGGCCGTCGGCACGGTCGGCCCCTGGTGGCTGGTCGCGGTCTACCTGCTGCATACCGTGGGTGAACTGTGCCTGTCGCCGGTGGGTCTTTCGATGGTCACCAAGCTGGCACCGGCGCGCCTCGCGGCCATGATGATGGGCACCTGGTACATCGCCAATGCCATCGCCAACTATCTGGCGGGCATCCTGGAGGCACTGCTGTCGACGACCGGCATCCCGCTCTACGGCTTCCTGGTGGCCAGTTCGATCGGCGCCGGGCTGCTGCTCATTGCCCTGACGCCATTGCTGCGGCGGTGGACGCACGGCCTCGCCTGAACGTCGGCCAGGCTGAGCCGGCGGGCCGGTTCAGCGCACGCTGAAGTCGATGCGCGCCGACGGCAGCGCGTGCTCGACCTGATCGCTGGCTTCGCTGCCGCCACCTTCAAGCGGGCCGACCACGAACACGCGTGCCGGATCGATGCCGCCCGCTCCGGTCAGCCAGTCCTGCGCGGCGCGCGCGCGCCGCACCGCCAGTTCGCCGAGTTCGCCGGCGTCGCTGCGCAGGCTGGCGCGCAGGTCGGACTCCAGCCGCTCAGGCTGCGCCGGCACCGGCTGCCCGGCATGCTCCAGCCGCCACGCGGCGGCCAGCAGGCCCGGCCGTTCGGTTTCGCGCCAGCGGACGTCTTCGGGGCGCGGCACCGGCTGGCCCGCCACGATCAGCTGCTGGATCTTCTGCACCAGCAGCTTCTGGCGGAACAGATCGTCGATCAGTCCCTGGGCGTCGCGCGCCGCGTCGCCTCGCGCCGCGATGTCCAGGCGCAAGGCCGG